>CANGKR010000117.1 GCA_947454355.1 Comamonadaceae bacterium | reverse complement strand
GCAGGTCAGCGGGAAAAAGTCGGGCGGCAGGGTGGACAGCGGCAGGTTCAAAAAAGGAATCAAGCGTTTGCTGCCCTGGTCGGTGCGCACTTCGACTTTGTAGTCGGCGCGAAATTCGACGTAGCTGATGTCTTGGGGGCGGTCAGAAATCAGGCCCAGAAACTGATGGAAATTTTCGGTGGTGGTGTTGTCCGAGCAAGGTGTGCCGATCACGTACAGTTGCTCGAGACCTTGTTCGCGTTCAAGTTGCGGTTGTATGGCGCGCAGGGCGTAAATCTGGCAAGGAATGCCGATCACGGCCAAACGTTTGTGACCCTGCGCCAAGGCGGGTTCTACCAAACTGAGCAAGGGCGCATAACCCATGCGCATGCCCCGGCACTGTGCCATGTCTTTTGCGCGTGTGACCAGCACCGGGCGTGGGCGCCAGCGGTCTTGCGGGTCGGCGGCCATGGCGATGACTGCATCGACCAAGCCACGCTCGAGCAAGACTTCGGCCAGCCGGGTGGTGATGCCTGTCCACTGCGCACCGGTGCTGGGTGGATCCAGGCGCGCGCTCAGAATCTGTTGGTAGGGCCCGAAAAACAATTCATCGGGCTGGACGGCTTGGTCGGGTGTGGCCTGCTGACGTTCACGCCCATGGACACGTTGTTCCAGCCCCGGGTAATCGGGCTGGATGAATTGGCAGGCTTGGCCGCAGCGTTTGGGGTCGTTGGTGCGCGACAAGCCGCAGTCGGTACATAGCTTACGGGCAGGGGCTAAGGATTGCACAGGGTTCAGACTGCTCAGACGGCCGCAGGCAGTGCGATGGGCGACACCCCGATGAGCCACAGGTGCAGATCACCCGCCCAGAAAGCGAGCCAGACACCTGTGCCCACGGCCAGCACCAGCAGCGTGGCCCAAGTACGCACACGCGGTGGGGCGCTCAGGCTGGCGCGATCACGCTGGCGTGCTGCACGGAACACCAGTACCGACCAGACCAAAAATCCACCAAAAAGCAATACATCCGCGAGTTGGCCGTTAGACAAGAGATGGGCCAAGGCCCAGACCTTGACCGACAAAGTCATGGGGTGGCGCATGCGGGCTTGAATGTGGTTGCCCGGTACATAGGTGGCCACGAGCAAAACCATGGCCAGCCACATCAGGGCCAGGGTGGCGTGCGTCATGCCTGTGGGCGGTGCCCACAACAACACCGGCTCCAAGCGGGCTTGGGCATAGCCTTGCACCAGAAGCACAAAACCCAGCAACGAAAAGGCGCTGTAAATGCCTTTGAATCCCAAGGCGCCCCAACGGTCAATGGCGCTCTGTCGCACTTGTGGAGCCAAGCTCTGCAGGGAATGGATTCCCAAAAATATGGTCAAACCGATGAGCAGTATCAGCATGTCGTCACCTTTGCGCACAGGGCGTGGAACATGGATCACATTCTGACACGAGTGTGTCCATCGCGGTTGACATTCGGTGTTGCGGGAGATCCTGTGTGAATTGCTCAGGTATCCACAAGCATTTGCAGAAAGTGACTGATTCGGCGCACAATGAACTGGTCAGTATTTATTTGCTTGTTTATTCAGGAGTTCTCCATGTCCCGTTTCACCTCAATGGCTTCCAACCGCCGTGTATTCATGATGCAAGTGGCCTCCGCCGCCACCGCAGTGATGGTCGCCAGCGAAGCCTCTGCCCAAGCCATGGTCGACGAAAAAGACCCACAGGCCGCTGGCCTGGGCTACCACGCCGATGCCAGCAAAATCGATAAATCCAAGGCTCCCAAGTTCGTGGCCGGTTCCAACTGCGGCAATTGCGCCTTGTACCAAGGCAAAGCAGGTGCTTCCGGTGGCTGCCCATTGTTTGCCGGCAAGCAAGTGTCGGCCAAAGCCTGGTGTACCGCTTGGGCCAAAAAAGCCTGATGCACACTGCAGCCTGAACAGGCTGTGTTACCCCTGCAACCGCCTTCGGGCGGTTTTTTCATGCCCATTGCCCTTCGAGCGATCAGTAATTACCCTGATTCACCCACGTCGGCAGAGGTTTAAGGTACACAAAGTGTCAATCTTTCATTACACTTTGCATTGTCTTCAACCGAACAGAAAGCCTTTCGATGGCGTCTTGGGTGCTTCAAGCGATGGACCTGGCCTGCCAAAAGGGTCAGCGGACCTTGTTCGATGGTGTGAGCTTGGCTGTACCTGCGGGCAGTTGGTTGCACATCGAAGGGGGCAACGGTTGCGGCAAAACCAGTTTGCTGCGTATTTTGTGCGGTCTTTCGCCCGCGTCCCGTGGCCAGGTGTTCTGGCCAGTCCGCGCGCAAGAACCGCAGATTGAATCCCTCTCGCCTCGCCGTCCCGACCGTTCGGTGCTTCACTACATCGGTCACGCACTCGGCCTCAAATCAGATTTGAGTGCTTGCGAGAACCTGTGCCTGGATGCCCAAGCGAGCGGCTTGGCGCTCAGCAGCGCGCAAGCCGTACAAGCTCTGGCTGCGCAAGGCCTTTACAGCCGTGCACATTTGCCTGTGCGGGTGTTGTCACAAGGTCAGCGCCAAGGCGTGGCTTTAGCCCGTTTGCGCACCAGCCCTGCGCGGCTGTGGGTGCTGGATGAGCCCTTGGTGGGCCTGGACACGCAAGCCACGGCTACGACCCGTGCACTCTTGCAATCGCATCTGAATGCAGGCGGCGCGGTGGTCATGACCAGCCACCAAGATGTGGGCCTAGAGGGTCCTGGCGAGCGGCTGCAGCTCGATATTGCGGGGCGCGCCGCATGAGTGCCCATACCGTGCCCAGCCCCTGGCAAGCCATGACCGGTGTGCTCCGGCGCGATATCCGTTTGGCGTTTCGCCGCAAGGCGGAGTGGTTGGGTGCAGTATTTTTCTTTGTGTTGGTGGCGGCTTTGTTTCCCCTAGCCATCGGTCCAGAACCCGACACCCTGCGAATGATCGGGCCCGGCGTGTTGTGGGTGGCGGCGGTACTGGCCAGCATGCTGAGCCTGGGGCGTTTGTTCGAGGCCGATCACCAAGACGGCAGCTTGGAGCAGTTGGCCTTGTCGGCCGCGCCCTTGTCGTGGTTGGTGGCTGCCAAGCTGCTTGCGCATTGGCTGATTGCGGGCCTGCCCTTGGTCTTGTTGTCTCCCTTGTTGGGTATGCAATACGCGCTGGCGCCGCAGGCCTTGGCCATGCTGTCTTTGACGTTGTTGATCGGCACGCCTGTCTTGTCTTTGCTGGGTGCTATCGGCGCGGCTTTGACCTTGGGTGTGCGCGGCGGTGGGGTGTTGCAGTCGCTGCTGCTCCTGCCTTTGACGGTGCCCGTGCTGGTGTTTGGCACCGGAGCGGTGGATGCGCACATGCGCGGCCTGGGCGGGCAAGCTCATGTGTCGGTCATGATGGCACTGCTCTTGGTTGCTGCGGCGTTTAGCCCATGGGCCTGTGCGGCCGCTTTGCGCTTGGCACTGGAATGAGGAGCCCCACATGAAGCTGTTTCATTACGCTGCCCCGCAAAACTTCTACTCCTTGGCCGGTCGACTGTGGCCGGTCATGGCTCTGTTGGCCAGCGGCTTGGCGCTCGCGGGCTTGTGGGTGGGCTTTGTGTTGGCGCCAAGCGATGCGCAACAGGGCGAGGCTTACCGCATCATTTATATCCATGTGCCCGTGTCTTGGATGGCCATGCTGATCTACCTGGCCATGGCCTTTTGGAGTGTGCTGGGCCTGGTGTTTCAGACTCGTTTGTCAGGTCTGATGACCCGAGCTCTGGCCCCCACGGGTGCCTTGATGGCATTTTTGTCTTTGTGGACGGGGGCTTTGTGGGGCAAGCCCATGTGGGGCACTTACTGGGTATGGGACGCCCGCTTGACCTCGATGCTGATCTTGTTGTTTCTGTACCTCGGCTACATCGCACTGACGTCGGCCATTGAGGATCCGCGCCGCTCGGATCGGGCCGGTGCCTTGGTGGCGCTGGTGGGAGCGGTCAACGTACCGATCATTTATTTTTCGGTCAAATGGTGGAACACCTTGCATCAAGGCTCATCGGTGTCGCTGACACAGTCGCCGCGCATGGCCAGCGTGATGCTGAGCGGCATGCTGCTGATGAGCTTGGCCTTGTGGCTGTATGCCGTCGCAGTGGCTTTATGGCGTGTGCGCAGTTTGATTTTGGTGCGCGAAAGCCATGCCGCTTGGGTACAACAACTGCCTGAAGTGCAAGCCCACCGCACTTTGAGGGGTATGACCGCATGAGCTCGAACCTCACGTGGGAGTGGCTGGCCATGGGCGGCTATGGCCTGTATGTCTGGGGCAGCATGGGCGTGTCTTTGCTGGCATGGGTGTTGGAAGTGTGGACAGTTCGGATGGGCCGGCAACATGCGCTCCAAGCCGTCTGCGCGGTGATGGATGCCCAAAACGAAGAGCGGGAAGTCTCAATGGGTGATGCATTTCAGGACCCGCATGCAGGAGGCGTCGCATGAAACCGCGTCATCAACGCTGGCTCGGCATTGGCCTAGGGTTGCTGCTGCTCAGCGGGGCCGTGTATTTTGTGCTCAATGCCTTCCAAAGCAATTTGGTGTTTTTCTTCACACCCACGCAGGTGGCTGCGGGGGAGGCGCCAAAGGACGGTCACTTTCGGGTAGGCGGTTTGGTCAAGGTCGGCAGCGTGCAGCGCCAAGACATGGTGGTCGAGTTTGTCGTGACCGACACCCACCAAGAAGTGCCCGTGCGCTACACAGGTTTGCTGCCGGATTTGTTCAAAGAAGGCAAGGGTGTGGTGGCTCAAGGCCGCATGGATGCAAGCCAGCGCTTCGTGGCCAACGAGGTGCTGGCCAAGCACGATGAAAACTACATGCCCCCCGAGGCACAGCACGCGCTGGATGAAGCAGCCCGCGCCCGCATCGAGAAGGCTGTTACGCGATGACTTACATGTTGTGGTCTGGAGACTTGAATGGTGCCTGAACTCGGTCTGATCGCTTTGATCATGGCCGCCTGGGTGGCCTTACTGCAAGCGGTGTTGCCGTTGTGGGGCAGTCTGTCGCCGCAGCGTGCCAGTTGGCAGAACTTGGCGAGACCCTTGGCGCGTTTGCAGGGGACCTTGGTGGCGTTGGCGTTTGGCGCCTTGTGGTTCGCTTTTCACCACCACGATTTCAGCATCAAGTATGTGGCCCAGCATTCCAACACCTTGCTGCCAGCGCCCTACCGTTTGTCGGCCATTTGGGCGGGCCACGAGGGCTCCTTGTTGCTCTGGGTGTTGATGTTGTCGGTGTGGTCGGTGGCGGTGGCTACTTTTTCCAAGCGGCTGCCCCTGGCCATGGTGGCGCAGGTGCTGGGGGTGATGGGGGCGATATCGGTGGGGTTTTTGGCCTTCATCCTGACCTTGTCGAATCCGTTTGCGCGGCAGTTCCCGCCACCATCTGAGGGGCGCGACTTGACGCCCTTGCTGCAAGACCCGGGGTTGGTGATCCACCCACCCATGCTCTACATGGGATATGTGGGCATGTCGGTGGCCTTTGCGTTTGCCATGGCGGCATTGCTGTCGGGCCGGCTGGATGCAGCTTGGGCGCGCTGGGCGCGGCCTTGGACACTTTCCGCCTGGGGCTTTTTGACGCTGGGCATCGCGCTAGGGTCGTGGTGGGCGTATTACGAATTAGGCTGGGGTGGCTGGTGGTTTTGGGACCCTGTTGAAAACGCCTCTCTCATGCCCTGGCTGGTCGCCACGGGCCTGATCCATTCGCTCATGGTCACCGACAAACGTGGCCAATTCAAGGCCTGGACAGTGCTCTTGGCTATTGGTGGTTTTTCGCTCAGTTTGCTCGGGACTTTTTTGGTGCGATCGGGCGTGCTGACCTCGGTGCATGCCTTCACCACCGACCCGGCGCGGGGCGTGTTCATCTTGCTCTTTTTGGCGCTGGTGGTGGGCGTGTCGCTGTCCTTGTTTGCATGGCGCGCACCGCAATGGGGCCAAGCCTCACAGCCCGTGGCGGGCTCGCGTGAATCGTTTTTGTTGCTCAACAGTGTCCTGTTGGTGGTGGCCATGGCCGCGGTGTTGCTCGGCACCTTGTATCCACTGATCATCGACGCGCTGAATCTGGGCAAGTTGTCGGTGGGACCGCCGTATTTCGACCGGGTCTTTGTACCCTTGATGGTGCCGCTGCTTTTGGCCATGGTGCCGGGCACGGTGGTGCCTTGGCATGTGGCCCGTTGGCAGGCCCTGCGGTCGGTGCTGATCCCTGTGGTTTTGGCTTTGCTCCTGGCCAGTGCCTGGGCCACTTGGGGTGGTGCGGTGCCCTCGGAAAAGGGCAGTGGCACTTCGGCGGGCGGCTGGCTCACGGTGATGGGCGGCGCTTTGGGCGGATCGATCATTTTGTCTGGCGCATGGCACATGCTGCAACGCCTGCGTTTGCAGGGCGTACCTGGCCTGTCATGGTGGGGCATGCATGTGGCACACATGGGCGTGGCGGTGTTGGTGCTGGGCATCACGGGCGTCAAGTCTTACGAGGTGGAGCGCCAGGTCCGATTGGGCTTGGGCGATGCCGTCACGGTGGCAGGATTGCGCTACCAATTGCAAAGTGTGGACCAGCATTTGGGGCCCAACTACCTGGCTTTGCGCGCCCAAATGAGCTTGTGGGACGGTGATACCCCACTGGGCAGTTTGCAACCCGAAAAGCGCCGCTATGTCTCCAGTGCCATGCCCATGACCGAAGCGGCTATCGACCGCAACTGGTGGCGTGACAGCTATGTCTCATTGGGTGAACCTTTGGCGGGTGAGCCGCCACAGTGGAGCTTTCGCGTGTACCACAAACCCTTTGTGTCCTGGATCTGGCTGGGCGCCCTGGCCATGGTGCTGGGCGGCGGCTTGGCGGCTGTGGATCGGCGCTACAGACAAAAGGTGATTGCATGACGCGTTGGGTGTTTCTACCCTTGGTCTTGTTTTTGGCCATGGTTGGTTTTTTGGCCGCGGGTCTGACCCGCAACCCGCAAGATATCCCCTCACCTCTGTTAGGGCGGGCTGCGCCCACTTTTCAATTGCCTCGGCTGAATGCAGCGGGCCAGTTCCAAACCGCTGATTTCCAGGGGGAGCTGACACTGGTTAATTTTTGGGCCACTTGGTGCGCGGGTTGCAAAGAAGAGCATCCCATCTTGATGGCGCTGTCGCGCCAGCAGGGGCTGCAAATGGTGGGGATGAACTACAAAGAATTGCAGGCGTCTGAGCTGTCGGGACAGGACCCGCACAGCGCGCAAGTGATGCAAAAGGCCACTGCGCGAAACCAGGCCTGGCTGCAAAAACAGGGTCAAGCATTTGCTGTGAACCTGCTGGACATCGATGGCCGGGTTGGCATGGATTGGGGTGTCTATGGTTTGCCAGAAACTTATCTGGTGGATCGTCAAGGCGTGATCCGTTTCAAGCACGCTGGGGCTTTGACGCCTGAAGTGGTGCAACAAGAATTGCTGCCTTTGCTGCAGCGTTTGCAATGATGCAGCGCCGATTTCTTGGCAAGCCCGCAAGTACCCGCATGGGAGGCATAGCCTTACGCAGGTTCTGCATCGGAATGTGGATGCTGGGCTGGAGCCTGGGTCATGCGGCTGACCAGGTCAACCGCAAGCCTGAATTGCCCGCAGTTGTGGCGCAGACTTTGGCCCCTGCAGAAGCACCCCTGTCTCCCGCAGCCCAGGCGCGCTGGGATCACATTGCGTCCGAGCTGCGCTGCCTGGTGTGTCAAAACGAATCCTTGGCGTCGTCCAGTGCCGAATTGGCGGTGGATCTGCGGCGTGAAGTGCGCAGCCTGATTGCGCAGGGCCAAAGCGACGCGGAAATTCGCCAATTTTTGGTCAGCCGCTATGGCGACTTTGTGCTGTACAAACCCGAGGTCAAACCCGTGACTTGGCTGTTGTGGTTTGGCCCCTTTGTCTTGCTGCTCTTGGCGCTCGGGATGGGCTTTCGCCTGATGCGGCGCACACACGCAGTGCCTGTGTCTTTGACCGACAGCGAGCGTGAACGCGCTCGCCAACTGCTGGAGTCCTGATCATGCCAGCCGACCTGCAAACCCAAGCGCAGCAGCGCATTGTTCAGCAGCACCTGGCTGAGTTGGATCAGGCTTTGGCTGAGGACCGAATGAATGCCGCACAACACGCGGCGGCGCGCGATGAATGGCTGCGTCAAGTATTGGACGATGCGGCTTCGGCTGCTGCAACGCCTGCCGTCTCTAACGCCAGCCGAGCATTGTGGGCCGGACTGATGGCGCTCTTGGTGGTGTTGACAGGCCTCAGTTACGGGCTGTTGGGTACGCCGCAAAGCTGGCGATCGGTGCCCTTGAGTCAACAGGTTCAGATCCAAGGCACAACGCCCGCGCAATGGGCTGAGCAAACACGGCTGTGGCAACAGACCACGCAGACCCAACCTGACAATGCCCAAGCCTGGCTGATGCTGGCGCGTTTGCACGCCGCGCAAAATGAATACGCCTTGGCAGAGCAAGCGCTGGCACGTGTACTCTCCTTGTCGCCCGAGCCCGACCTGTGGTTAGAGCGAGCGCAAATGAAAGCGATGAGCGCAGGTGGCGTGTATGCGGGTGAGCCGTGGCAATGGATAGAACAGGTCTTGCGTGAGCAGCCGCAGCACCTCAATGCCCTGGTGTTGGCGGGCAGCGCGGCCTTGTCAGAACAACGCCTGCCGCATGCGCAAGACTATTGGCAGCAGGCCCTGCGCCTGGTGCCTGAAGGCAGTGAGGCGGCGCAAGACCTGCAAACAGCGCTGGCCCAACTCGCAGCGCAAGCGTCCGCAACAGCTCCAAGGGGCTTGCCTGCTAAAGGTGCCCAG
>CANGKR010000116.1 GCA_947454355.1 Comamonadaceae bacterium | reverse complement strand
GCTCAGTTCGCGCAACAGCAAAGGATTCAAACCAATGCTGCTGCAAATCTCAACCCTCAAGTTTTGGATTAACCTTGAATCCTCGGACTACTTCCATTTGATTGGTACGGCCAGAGGGGGCAGGTCACAATGTCTGCGTCTATCTGTTCAATTGTTCGTGTGTCTGCTGTCATCTTGTATCTCCTTAATTTCGAACTTCTGATTCGTATCCCATTTTAATACCTCTCAAAATTTCGTTGTTCTCGTTCGTATTACCTGCAGGCATACAATTTGATTTTCCAAAAGCATTCACCGCACACCATTCACTTTGAACTGTGACATTCACATTCTCACGTATTTGATTTGTTCTAAAATTAAGCATCAGGTAAGGGCCACTCCATCCACTATTCCCAATGCCCATCATTATCAAACCGCATTGCAATGGCTTTTGATTAGGAAGTCGGTTACAGTCTGCCTTCATAGTCAATAATCTATCGCTTGCGTTTTCTACGTTCATAACGCCATTTCCTCTACTTCTAATCCTTTCTTCAATAAAATTTTGAACTTCAGTTGAAGTTCCTTTTAATTGAATCGAAAGTGGCGACTCTTGCGGCACTGGTGGATTATTTGCGCAACCAGTGACAAGAAAAACCATTGAAATGGCGATTGATAGCGAAATTTTCATAAACATCTCTTTGATCGTTATTTGAAATTCTCATCATACTCATCTCATAACAATAATCAACCCCCGCACTTACGCTAACCTACCCGCCGCCATAGTGGCAGTCAATTTTGAGTAGTGCCGTTCAATCATTGCAGCACTATTGCCCATCTGTTTCGACAAAGTGTGTATATCCGTACTGTTTTTCAGCAGTTCCAGCGTGGCGTAGGTGTGTCGCAAAGAGTACAGGGTGCGTGTTTGCCCTTCACTATTTTTCAACAAGCCCGTGTCACGCATCAACCTTCTGAAGGTGCCGTTCAGACTTACAGGCTGGTAGCCATCACTTAAACGGAACAACTTATGGGACACACGAGTAGCGAACATGTCCTCAAAACCAATTGATTTCACATCCGGTTGTCGCTAGTGCAGTCTTTTCAGCACATCAACTGCCCTGTGTTTTCCAATGAGCCATCGCCCACCTGTTTTTCCATCAACCCATACACGCAGATAACGCACACCTTTGTCCGTGTGCCACTCCAAGTGCTTCCAACAGATGCCCATTGCCTCTGTGCCGTGCCGCATTCCCGTTAGCAACAGCATTTCAATATAGTCCCTCAACAGCATCCTAATTTCGTACTCGTTACCCCTTGTGCCACCATGCTGCCAGTGTTCCATAAACGCTAACAACTGCGTGATTTCCTCTTCGCTAAAACCTGGACGTGCAGTGCCCTTCAAGCCCTTGGCAGTGAGTTTGGGCACTGGCACCCGTTCGCTGATGTAGCCGCGTTCTACGGCTGTTGCAATCACACGGTTCCATGCACTGGTGAAGTTGTTGAGTGTGCTGGTTTTGGGTTTGCGAGCCATTTGCCTGTCCCGCCACACCTCAAACTCACGCACATCCGTGTGCGTCAATTCCTCCAGCGTCTTGTCTCCAAAATACGGGACAAAGTATTTTTCAATGCAAGTTGCATATGTGTTGTATGCACCCCTGCCACTGCTAGCGTCAATTTGCTTTCGCAGTTCAACCAGTGTGATAGCCGCAATCTGTGCGAACGAGTGTGCCTTGTGTGTTAAACCCAGTTTTTGCCTGAATCTGGCTTCGTCATACATGTCGCATACGGCGGCAATGGCGTTTTCTAAACTTGCTTTCCTTGTTGAGAATCTGTGCCACTTGCCGTCTGATAACTTGAAGCGGCACTGGTATTGCAGGCTGCGTGTGCGGCGATACAGCACCACTTCCCCGTCCCTCAATAGCAGGACGCTGGGTTGCGTTTGTATCAACGACGCTATGGTGCGTTGTCTGCTTGTATTAGCGGTGGTGGGTGCTGTGTCCTGTGTGGGGGCTGCTTGATTTTTAGTCATACAGCAGGGCACACCAGCGTGGGAACAAAGTGGGGGCAGCGTGTTTTTATTGTGCGACACGCAAAGAAAAAGACACCCCATACTTTCATACAGGGTGTCTTACACAATTCCATGGTGGGACCAGCGGGGGTCGAACCCACGACAAACGGATTAAAAGTCCGCTGCTCTACCAACTGAGCTATGGTCCCATCAAGCTCACACCAGACGCTGCTTTTGACATTGCCTTGTGTTTCGCTAAGCCTCAAATTATAGCGTTATTTTGATGAACTGCCGTTGACACTTGAAAGAAAATTCAAAATTGTGGAGACAGCGCACAAACCGAATGTCGCTGTCACCGTCACCACTGATCCATAACCATGACAGTTCAGGCTGCCGTCGCCTTCTACCGCACATGAAGCATCTGGCGGTGCGACCGCTTCGCGACTGAAAATGCAGGTCACCCCCATCTTGCGACCCTCACGCGGCGCGCCATGGAACTTGCGCAAGTTATAGCGCAGCTGTGCCAACAAAGGGTCATGTGTGACTTGCGCCAGATCGGCCACATCCACCAAATGCGCCATGCGCTTGCCACCCGCAGCGCCCACACTCACGCAATACACTTTGTGTTCAAGCGCCCACTGAGCCATGGTGACCTTGGCTTTGACTTGGTCGCAGGCATCAATGACTGCATCGGGCACCACGCCACCCAATAAGCTGGGCCAATTACCGGATTCAACAAATTCATCGATGCAAGTCACCACACAAGCAGGGTTGATGTGTGCGATACGTTCTTGCATCGCCTGCACCTTGGCTTGCCCCACAGTGCTGTGCAAGGCGTGGATTTGGCGGTTGATGTTCGAGTCAGCCACATGGTCCAAGTCGATCAAGGTGATGTGGCCCACACCGCTACGCGCCAACGCTTCTGCAGACCACGAGCCCACACCGCCAATGCCCACCACCACCACATGGGCCTCTCGTATACGTTGGGCAGGTTGCAAGCCGTACAAGCGGTCCAAGCCACCGAAACTGCGGGCAAAGTCAGGCTCATTCATGCTTCATGCCCTGAGCAGTTGCCACTTCAAGCAAGCCCAAGACCCCAAGCCAATGCTCAATAAGGTCAAGATGCTCATGAAGCTCAAAGTTGACACACCGCTTAGGCCCTGGCCGATGGTGCAACCCATGGCAGTCACACCGCCCATGCCCATCAAAGCGCCGCCTGCCACATGTCGCAACAAGTCCTGACGGTGCGTGAAAGATTCCCAGCGGAAAGTGCCGCGTATCAGGGCCAAAGCAAAAGACCCCAATAACACCCCCAAGGCCGAGACCATGCCCACGCTCAATTTTTTACTGCCATCACTGAAGTACAACACAGCATCCAGCCATTGAGCCATGGGCGATGTGAAGCTGAAGGATTCCATGCGACCACTGGCGGTGGCGACATAAAAATCTTCGAGGGTTTCGGGGTGTTCCTGTACGTGGCCAAATACACCTGTCAACCACCACATGGCGGTCACCAACAGACCCACACCCACACCGCCCCACATCGCTGCACTCCAACGGAAATGACGATCACGACCTGCCCACAAGAGCAAAAGGCCTGCAGCGCAGGCGGCCGATGCAGCGCTGGCCACCGGGACACTGCGGCCACTGCGTTGAGCCCAAAATTCACCGGCAAAACCCAAGCCTTGGGCGGGCGCAAACACAGTCTCTAAGGTGTTGACACGCCAAACTCCCAACAGACCGCGCCAAGTGGCCAGGGCAAACACGGCCATGACCAACAACACGATCAACGATTTGAGGTTACCTCCGCCTAATCGCACCAGCGTTTGTGATGAGCAACCGGACGCCAAGACCATACCCACACCAAAAGAAAAACCACCTACCAGGGCGGACAACCACAGTAATTTTGGTGAGGCATAAATGGTATTGGCGGGGGAGATCCATCCAGCAGAATGCATCGAGGCAAAGCCCAAGATGCTGAAGGCCGCTGCCACGGCCCATTGCCGCAAACGGGTGCCATCCTGCATCAGCACCCAGTCACTGATGGCGCCCATGGTGCAAAAGCGACTGGCCTGTAACAACGCCCCGAGGGCGAAGGCGAATAAAAAAGCCAGAATCAGCACGCCCCAGGTCATGGAGGCCATGGAGGCGGCGGTCATAGACGCTTATTTGATGCGCGTCAGACGCTCTTTGGCGGCCTGTGCGGCCTCAGAGTCCGGGTAGGCCTTGACCAGATCTTCCAGCGTCTTTTTAGCGGTCTTCATATCCTTCAATTCGATCTGGCAATTCGATATGGCCAGCATGGCTTCAGAAGCCCGTGGGTGATTGGGCACCAAGCTCAACATGCGTTTGAAGTTGCCCACCGAACCAGCGTAATCTTTGTTGGCATATTGCGCGTTGCCCAACCAAAAGATAACCGAAGGCAAATAGCCGCTGCTGCTGTAACGCTGCGTAAAACCGCTCAAAGCGGTTTGCGCATTGGCAAAGTCACCCTTGCGGAAGATCGCCATGGCTGCGTCATAGTCACGCTTTTCACCAGGATCGGCCAAAAAGTCAACGCCGTCTAAGTTGACTTTGATCGGTTCGAACTTGCGCAAACGGTCGTCCAAACCCAACTGCACATCTTTTTGGCGCTGTTGCAAGTCGCTCAAATCGCGCATCAGTTGCTCATTCGTGCCGCGCAAACGGGCTTGGTCAGCCTTGAGCGTTTCGATCTGATTTTGCAGATCCAGCAATGCGCTGCGCAATTTAGAGATTTCTTCAGTTTGCGCTTTGCCTTGCGCAGAGCCCGTGCCGCTGAGTTGTTCGATGCGTTGACGCAAATCCAAAATCGCACGACGCGCCTCGTCGTCCTCGAACAAAGCAGCCTGAGCCACTGAATGGCCAAGACACAAAATCAGAAGCGACGCACGAAGCAACGGTTTAAAGGCCATGGTGCAGATCAGTACTTGATTTCAACGCGGCGGTTTTTCGCCAAAGCGGACTCATCATTGCCTGAGGCAGCAGGCTTTTCTTTGCCAAAACTGACCGCTTCAATTTGAGACTCGCTCACGCCCAGCAAGGCCAAAGCACGGCGCACGGCTTCAGCACGTTTCTGACCCAGAGCCAGGTTGTATTCACGGCCACCGCGCTCGTCAGTGTGGCCTTCGAGCATGGCTTTGCTTTGCTTATTGGCTTGCAGGAACTGGGCGTTCTTTTCGATCACACTGCGCGCCTCTGGCTTCAAAGTGAAACTGTCGTAATCAAAAAACACGGTGTTCGATCCGGCGGGGCCCATGCCCACGCCTGCGCCTTTGTCGGTCATGACACCGGCCACATTGTTCTGCCCAACGACACTGGCGGAGCTGGACGCGTTGCCCAGCGCAGATGCGTTCACAGCGTTGGCGGATTTATCTTCCACCGGAACATCATTGAGCTTCACGCCCGAAGAACAAGCCGCCAGGGCTGAAATCACCACCGCAATCGACAAAGCACGCATCAACATTTCAAACTCCTGAATACAAAAAAAACAACGCCTCTTGGCAAGTCCCATCAATTCCTGAATGGACCCCAATCCGGTTCGCGGATGTCGCCACCCTGTCCAGCCAATCTAGCCTTGATCTTGCCGTCCAAGGTGGTGGTCATCAAGGCCTCGCGACCTTGCACCTGTGTGGCATACACCACCAATTTGCTGTTGGGCGCAAAACTGGGCTTCTCGTCGGCCACGGTATCGCTGATGCCATTGACCTGGCCGGAAGCCAAATCCATCATGTGCAATTTGAATTGTCCACCGTTTCGCGAGACATAAGCTAACCAGCGGCCATCCGGGCTCACCGTCGGAGAGATATTGTAAGTGCCGGAAAACGTCACACGTTCGGCATTGCCGCCTGCTGCTGGCATACGGTAAATTTGGGGCGAGCCGCCGCGGTCACTGACAAAATAGATCTGACGACCATCGGGTGAAAAAGCGGGTTCGGTGTCGATGCCGTTTGACTGGGTCAGGCGTCGAGGCTCACCGCCTTGTGCATCGACTTGGAACAGTTGCGAGCCGCCATCTCGACTCAAGGTCACCACCAAGGACTTCCCATCAGGCGACCAGGTCGGCGCGCTGTTGGAGCCCTTGAAGTTGGCCACCACTCGGCGTTTGCCCGAAGCCAGCTCGTGAACATAAATGACGGGCTTTTTGGACTCAAAAGACACATAGGCCAACTGACTGCCTGTGGGCGACCACGACGGCGAGATGATGGGCTCTGGGCTGGCCAAAGCGGCTTGAGCGCCCTCTCCGTCCGAATCGGCCACCCACAAGGTGTAACGAGAAGCCGATTTGGTCACATACGAAATGCGGGTGGCAAAAACCCCTTTTTCACCAGTGAGTTTTTCGTAGATCTGATCAGCCAGTCGGTGGGCTGACAAGCGCAAATCAGATGCGACGAGCACCTCTTTGAATTCGCCGCGCATTTGGCCGCCAACCACATCCCACAACCGGGCGCGAACATCAAAACGACCATCGGCCAGACGGCTCACGCTGCCGACCACCAAGGCATCGGCATTGCGCTGGCGCCATTGAGAAAGGTCAGGTCGCGACAATTCGTCCAGCGGGGTGCCTGCAGCGTCGATGGCGCGGAACTGGCCGCTGCGCTCCAAATCAGCCAGAACGATGGCCGATATTTTTTGCGGTGATGCGTCCTCGCCCTTGAATGCAGCTACCGCCAGTGGCACTTGCGTCAAGCCCACACCTGTCACTTCCACCCTGAATTGCGCCCAAGCCGAGCCCCCCAAGCACACCATACTGGCCACCAGCATGACAGAGCGAAGCCAAGATGCACCCCAGATGGCCAGGAATTTCAAATAAACAGAGATCATGCCGAGGTCAGCCCCACACTTGCAAAATGTCGATATCCCGATCGTACACGCTGCACACCCGGTTGGTGATGACAAAAACGAGGCTTGTCGGGCCTTATCGAGGGTAACCAGATCACCGCACATTCCCAAAGACCTGATTGCCTCTGCGGCCTGCGTAAAATCGGGGGCAATGACTGAAAACCCGCACAGCGCCGAGCCGCGCCGCTCTCCGACCACCCTCTGGCGCCTGGCCCGATTGATGCCTTATTTCGGTCAGCAGCGCTGGGTATGGGCTGCGGGCATTTTGGCCACGGTGGTCGCAGCCATCACCGAGCCTTTGATTCCTGCCCTGTTTCAGCCCCTGCTGGACAAAGGATTCTCAAAAGGCGCACTGCCTCTATGGTCCATTCCCTTGGCGGTCATTGGCATATTTGCCATTCGGGGGGCAGCGCACTTTGTGTCGCAATACGCCCTGACCCGCATTGCCAACGACGGCATGCAACTGCTGCGCAGCGCCATGTTCGAGCGCCTGATGAAGGCCGAGTTGGCCATTTTCAGTCGAGAATCGGCCAGCGCTCTGTCCAACACCATCGTCTACGAAGTGCAAAGTGGCGCGGCGCAACTGGTCTCGGCCTTGATTGGCCTGTCCCGTGACGGTTTTTCCTTGATGGCGCTGATCGGGTATTTACTCTTTCTCAACTGGAAATTAACGCTTGTGGTGTTTCTGGTCACCCCGGGGGTGGCCTGGATCATGAAAGTGCTCTCCAAGCGCCTGTACCGCCTGACACGTGAAAGCCAGACTGCCACGGACGACCTGGCCTATGTGGTGGAAGAGAATGTGTTGGCCTACAAAATGGTGCGGCTGCACGAAGCGCAGCACGCTCAGATTGATCGGTTTGAAAACTTGAGTGACCGCCTGCGAGGCCTGGCGATCCGCTCCACCATCGCCTCGGCCTCGATGTCGCCCCTGACGCAGTTGCTTGCGGCCGTGGCACTGTCTTTGGTGCTGGTGATCGCTTTGATCCAGAGCCAAAACGGTGCTCATGGCGCCACCGTGGGTGGCTTTGTGGCCTTCATCACCGCCATGCTGATGCTGATCGCGCCCATCAAACGCCTGGCCGACGTAGCCAACCCCATCACCCGCGGGCTGGCGTCTTTGGAGCGTGGTTTGTTGTTGATGGAGCATGTACCCGCCGAAGCCCAAGGCGAGTACACCCCGCCTGCTGGGCAAATTTCGGGCCGCATTGAATGGATCAATACCAGTGTGCAGTTCCACCCTGATGCGGCGCCCGCGCTGGACAGCATCTCGCTGACCGTTTTGCCTGGTGAATCGGTAGCCTTTGTAGGACCATCGGGGTCAGGCAAAACCACGCTGGCCAATGTGTTACCGCGCTTTGTGTTGCCCAGCCAAGGCCAGGTCTTGCTGGATGGCCATGATGTGAGCGACTGGCAACTACAGGCTTTGCGTCAGCAAATGGCCATGGTCAGTCAAGACGTGGTCATGCTCAACGACAGCGTGGCGGCCAACGTGGCTCTGGGCCAAGCCATTGACCCAGACAAAGTCTCGCGCTGCCTGCAAGCGGCCAACCTGGCGGAACACATTAATCGATTGCCCCAGGGCATGCACACCTTGCTGGGCCACAACGCCACGCAATTGTCTGGCGGGCAACGGCAACGCTTAGCAATTGCCCGAGCACTCTATAAAGACGCCCCGATTTTGATTTTGGATGAAGCCACCTCAGCCCTGGACAACGAATCCGAGCGCTTGGTGCAAGACGCCCTACAGCGACTCATGCAAGGTCGCACCACATTGATCATTGCGCACCGGTTGTCCACCATCGAGCATGCAGATCGGGTGGTGGTCATGTCACAAGGCCGCATCGTGGAGCAAGGCACGCACCAAGACTTACTGGCAAGAGGCGGTGCTTACACGCGTTTGCACCATAAAACAGAAGACGACCACGTCGCCTCAGAGTAAGACCACATCGT
>CANGKR010000115.1 GCA_947454355.1 Comamonadaceae bacterium | reverse complement strand
GTGACCTATGCGAACGACCGCAAAGCTTTTGGCCAGGAAATCGTCAAGTTCCAAAACGTTAAATTCCAACTCGCGGACATGAAGACAGAGATCCAAGTGGGTCGCGTGTTTGTCGACCGCTGCATCGAAGCCTTGCTCAAAGGTGAGCTGGATGCGGTGACCGCCTCCATGGCCAAGGCCTGGTGTACCGACATGCAATGCAAGGTGTTGGACGCTTGTGTGCAGATCCACGGCGGCTATGGCTTCATGTGGGAGACATTCGTCACCCGCGCCTGGGCTGATGCACGTGTGCAGCGCATCTACGGCGGCACCAACGAAATCATGAAGGAGCTCATCGGCCGCAGCCTGTGAAGCGCCGACAACCCCATGCGGGCGTCACTGGGAGCAGCGCGAAGCTGTAAAGGTTGAAACCTGAAGGCTTCAGTACTGGCTGGCCGGCAGTTCGACGCGCAAGCCGTCCAGCGCCGGGGTCAAAGCAATCTGGCAACTCAAACGGCTGTGTGGAGTGCGAGCCACCGCGGTGAAGTCCAGCATGGCCTGCTCATCGGTGCTCGGTGCCCCGACTTTGTCTATCCAAGCGGCATCCACCATCACGTGGCAGGTGGCGCAGGTCAGCAAGCCACCGCAATCGGCAGCGATGCCTTGCACATCGCCGCTGCTGGCGGCGTCCATCAGGCTGCGGCCCGTTTGGGTTTGCACCGTCTGAACCTGCTGTGGGCCGGTGGCGGGGGTCGATACAAAGTGAACCGTGATCATTCAAATCCTGCCAAAGTATTCGCGTCGATGGAACGCTGTTTTGTCTGTCGCCTGCGCAAAACGCTGGGCTTCTGCGTGTTTTAGGGTGCTGTAATAAGACACAAAATCTGCGCCTAATGCATTCACTAAAGGGGTGTCCTCGGCCAACGCTTGCAGCGCTTCGTCCAGTTGCGTGGGCAGGCGCTGAGCATTCGGGTGGTAGGGGTCTTGTGTGGCTGCAGGTGCCCGCAATTGCTGCTCGATGCCATCCAGGCCCGCATGGATTTGCGACGCCATGTACAAATAAGGATTGGCGCCCGACTCGCCCAATCGGTTTTCAATGCGGGTGCCGGCATCGCCGCATTCGCCGATGACGCGCAGCATCGCGCCCCGGTTGTCGCGGCCCCACAGCACCGACTGTGGTGCCAGGGCGTTGGGCCGAAAGCGTTCAAAGCCGTTGGTGGTCGGCGTGCAAAACACGGTCATACCCCGCGCATGCGCCAAGAGGCCAGCAAGGTAATGTTCACCAAGGTCTGACAAGCTCCAGCCTGCGTCCAATGCGCCACTGTCTGGCGCAGGCGTTGCGCGACTGAACAGGTTGTGCCCATTCGCGTCCACCAGCGATTGATGCAGGTGCCAGCCACTGGACATGATGTGCGGAAACGGTGGTCTGCACATGAAGGTAGCGTGGTAGCCCGCGCGGCGCAAGGCTTGTTTGACTGCGTTGCGAAACAGCACCATGTTGTCGGCGGCGGTCAGGGCGTCGGTGACATCGAACACCGCTTCGACTTGGCTGGGCCCCATCTCGGCTTCCAGCGACAACAATGGCAAGCCCAAGGCCTGCGCGGTGCGCTGCACGATGCGCAAGGCGGGCTCGGCCATGTCAAACCAGGCTTCGGTCAACAGGTTGTAGCCCGGGTGCAGCATGCGCACCTGCGGCGCGTCGCCCGGCCAGTCGGCCAGTTCGGGGTCCAGTTGCGCGTCGGTGCTGTCGATTTTGTAAATGTGGAATTCCACTTCCAGGCCGCAGCGCATGGACCAACCTTGACGTTCGAGCCGCGCCAGTGCCTGTTGCAGCACGCTGCGGGTGTCCAGCGTGACCGGACGGCCATCAGGGAAAAAGGGTTGGGCTCGCAGCCAACCGGTGGACTCGGTCCAGGGCAAGCGCTGAAAACTCTGCGGGTCCGGCAGCAACAAGAAGTTGTTGGCCTGACCGAAACCCGGCAGCGAAGCGGTACCGCCAGGCTCAAACACTTTGAAGGCTGTGCGATCAGAGGTGTCTTTGAGCATGAGTGTGCTGACCATGCCCACGCCTTCATGCAATGCCCGCTCTAAGGCCGAGGCCACCAGTGTTTTGCCGCGCACCACACCATGCGTGTCGCACCAGCCGATGCGCACCAGCTCCAGGCCCTGGGCTTGCTTTAGGACCTGTGCGATCGCCTGACGACGTGCGTCGTCGTGCAAGCCAGTGCACTCGGCCCAGGTCATTCGCTGGCCTGAGTGGGTAGCCAAGGTGCGCCGTCACGCTTGGCCTGCACTTGGGCTTGCCACCACTGGGTCCAGGTCGCAGCTGGCGCGATGCCGTCGACCGTGTCGGGGCCTTGCTGCAATGCCGCTTGTGCGGGGTCGGCCATGAACGGTGCCGTGCCGCCTGCTTGCACAGTGGCAATGGCTTGCAGCAATTGACGGCGGTTGGCCATGATCACTTTGTCTGTGGTGCCCAGGTGCTCGCGCGTGCGGTCCTGGATCGCGCCCATGCTCTCCACAGCCCATTGGTCGTGCAAATTGATGTCGTCTTCGCCCATGCCCAGGTACGTGGACTCTCGCTGCTCTTGCGGGTTGAAGCCCCAGTCGTTGTGGCGTCCAGATTGCGGCACATACAGCGGCGGTGGGATGTACTGCGTACGCTGTTGGCGCATGGCTTGTTTGTCTACCGGTCCCGCGAAACTCGTGAAGAAGGCATACCAGTAGGTGTGCGTGTCATCGATGGGCACATGCATCTGGGTGATGGTGAGTGTCTCCGACAGCGGGATGACAAAGGTCTGCGGAAAAATCTCATGCGTCACCCGCACATGCGTCAAGGCCTCGGTCATGTGTCGCAGGGTGGTGATTTGGTAGCCCCAAGGCCGAGGCTCAAAGCTGATCTCGGGTTGGCAGAACTCGCGCATGATGCGCGTCATCGGCCATCGCTCACCCTCGAACTCACCCACGCTGGCGCTGCGAAATTGTTTGCCCCCCGGGTTCTCGCCAATGCCTTCGAGCGGCTCGTCGTTCAAAAAACGGTGCAAAAACGAGGTATGAGCCGGATCGATGCCCACCTCGAAAGCCTGCAGCCAGTTGCACTGCCACATGCCCTTGTAGGCAAACACATGTGTGGACGGCGCTGCGAAACAATCGAAGGCCGGAAAGGGGGGTGCCTTGCCCTCTTCGCCCAGCCAAGCGAAAACCACACCCGCTTGTTCTGTCACGGGGTAGTTGCGTTGGCGCACGCGCTGACACAGGGTGCTGCCAGCGGGCTCGCCGGGGGTGTCCATGCATTGGCCATTCACGTCGAACTTCCAGCCATGAAAAGGGCAGCGCACGCCGTCGCCTTCATGCCGGCCAAAGGCCAGGTCAGCACCGCGGTGCGGGCAATCACGGTCGATCAAACCCCAGCGGCCTTCGTCGTCTTTGAACAAGACCAGGTCTTGGCCCATCAGGCGCACGGCCTTCAGGGGTCGCTCCTTCATACGCGGCTCGAGCACCGGATCGAACTCATCGACTAAGGCCACCGGTTGCCAGTATTGGCGCAGGACCGCACCGCAGGGTGTGCCCGGTCCGATGCGGGTCAACAACTCGTTTTGCTCGGCTTTCACGATGGCTTCCTCCAGAGGGGCGGCCATGATGCAGGCCGAAAAATTCAGATCAGTTTACAGACTCCCCGCACCGCCGCGGAAATGCAGGCCACTCAGAAGGGCGTAAGCCGCATTCAAATTGTTGACAGATGGCAATCCCAATTATGATCAGTCTATATATTTTTTCTGGGTTTTCCTTTCCATGACCGCACGCAACACCACTGTCCAAGCCGACGCCCATGCACCCGCCGTGACGGCCTTGTTGGCCAATTTTGTGGCCAGCCATCCTTCTAAAGGCTGGAGCGACGAGGTCGAACAACAAGCACACCGCACATTCGCCAATTGGGCCGGTTGCGCGGTGGGCCCCAGCACCCACGAAACCGTCGAGGCCGCCCTGGCCGCCGTGAAAGAACTCGAACCCGCTCCCCAAGCCGCACTGCTTGGCCGCAGCGAGCGGGTGGACATGGCCAATGCGGCTTTGATCAACGGCATCAGCTCGCACACTTTTGACTTTGACGACACGCACCTGAAAACCATCATCCATCCCGCAGGCCCGGTGGCGTCTGCGGTCTTGGCCTTGGGCGAGCACCTGGGCTCCTCCGGTCGACAATTGATCGACGCCTTGGTCTTGGGAGTTGAAGTGTCTTGCCGGGTAGGCAATGCGGTGTACCCGCACCACTATGACCGCGGCTGGCACATCACCGGCTCAACGGGCATGCTCGGCAGTGCCGCAGCCTGCGCACGTTTGCTGGGCCTGGATGCCGCGCACACCCAAATGGCTTTGGGCGTGGCCGCCTCACAACCTGTGGGCTTGCGTGAGCAGTTTGGCACCATGACCAAACCCTTTCACCCCGGAGCTGCGGCCAAAGCCGGTTTGATGTCGGCGCTGCTGGCCCGCCATGGCTTTACCGCATCGCGCCGTGCCTTGGAAGCGCCGCGGGGCTTGATGCAGGTTTTCTCAGACAAAACCGACTGGGCCGAGATCACCGAGCACCTGGGCTCCAGCTGGGAAATCGCGCTCAACACCTACAAGCCTTTTGCGTGCGGCATCGTGATCCATCCCGCCATCGACGCCTGCGTGCAATTGCGTAACCAGCATGGCTTGACGGCCGATCAAATCACCCGCATCACGGTGCGTGCGCACCCCCTGGTGCAGGAGCTGACCGGCAAGAAAACCCCACAGACGGGGCTGGAGAGCAAGTTCAGCGTTTTCCATTCGTGTGCCGTGGCCATCCTCAAAGGTCAGGCCGGTGAGCATGAATATTCGGACGAGATGGTCTTGGCCCCGACCACCATCGCCCTGCGCGATCGGGTGGAGCTGATCGTGGACCGCTCGATCCACGAAGCTTCTGTGGATGTGACCATCGAGACCACCGATGGCCGCAGCCTGCACATTTACATCGAGCGCGCCATCGGCAGCTTGGAAAAACCGCTGATGGGCGAATTGCTCAAAGCCAAATTTGTCGACCAAAGTGCGCCCATCATTGGCCAAGCCCAGTCCGACCAAGCCTGGGACTTGTGCATGAACTTGGCCACACAACCTGACTTGAAGGCCGTGCTCAAGAGTTTGACGCGTCAGGCTTGAGCCATGAGTTCCAATCACGCGGCCACCCAGATCAGCGATCTGGTCACCGCCAACCACATCCTGGCCAACGAAGGCGTGTTCGATGGCTTTGGCCATGTGAGCCTGCGCCACGATCAGAACCCTGAGCGCTTTTGGATTGCGCGCAGCATGGCCCCGTCCTTGGTCACAGCAGAGGATATTGTGGAATGCGATTTCGAAGGTGTTGTCCATGATTCGCAAGGCCGCAAGTCGTACCTGGAGCGCTTCATTCACTGTGCGATTTTCAAGGCCCGGCCCGACGTGATGGCCATCATCCACAGTCATTCGCCGGCCATCATTCCTTTTGGGGTGACCGGTGCGCGCTTGCGGCCGATCTGTCACATGAGCGGTTTTTTGGGCAGCACCACCCCTGTGTTTGAAATCCGTGACACGGTTGGCGAAACCTCAGACATGCTGATCCGCAATCACGCTCTGGGCGAAGCACTCGCCCAAACCTTGGGCGGCCATGCCGTGGCCTTGTTGCGCGGTCACGGTAACGTGGTGGTGGGCCATTCAATCAAACAGGCGGTGTTTCGCGCGATCTACACCGAAAGCAACGCCCGCCTGCAAGCGCAGGCCATGCAAATGGGTGAGCCGGTGTTTCTGTCTGAAGACGAAGCGCGTAACTCGGACGAAACCAATTCCGGTCAGATCGAGCGTCCATGGCAATTGTGGAAAAGCAAGCTGTCAGGTGATCCCCAAGCTTGACCGTTCAAAGCGACGAGGCGCTGATTCCAAAGCACTTGCTTTTGAATTTGTTGTCTGCATGTAACTGGTTTCGTGGGAAAATTGAAACCAAATTACATGGAGATACGCTTATATGGCCCGCGCCACCAAAATTGTTGCCACCCTGGGTCCTGCTTCGAGCGACCCTGCGCTGCTCGAGGCCATGATCCGGGCCGGCGTGAATGTTGTGCGACTCAACTTTAGCCACGGCACAGCCCAAGACCACATTGACCGCGCCCGTTTGGTGCGCGAAGCCGCCGCCCGTGCCGGCCGGGAAGTGGCCATCATGGCCGATCTGCAGGGCCCTAAGATCCGCGTCGGCAAATTTGCCGACGGTAAAGTCATGCTGGAAAACGGCGCCCCCTTCATTCTGGACGCCTCGCGCACCGAACCCGGCGATTTGCAAGGCGTGGGCCTGGACTACAAGGAGCTGCCCCGCGACGTCAAACCCGGCGACTTGTTGTTGCTCAACGATGGCTTGATCGTGTTGACTGTAGATGCTGTCAAAGGTGAGCAGGTACACACCACCGTCAAGCTGGGTGGCGAGTTGTCTAACAACAAGGGCATCAACAAACAAGGCGGCGGCTTGACCGCGCCCGCCTTGACCGGCAAGGACATGGAAGACATCAAGACGGCCATGAGTTTCCAGGCCGACTACCTGGCCGTGAGCTTTCCCAAGAATGCGACCGACATGGAAATGGCCCGTCAACTGGCCAACGTGGCCGGTGCGGACTATGGCCACAAGCCTGGTTTGATCGCCAAGATCGAACGCGCCGAAGCGATTCCGCGCTTGGAAGAAATCCTCAAGGCCAGCGACGGCATCATGGTGGCGCGTGGTGACTTGGCGGTCGAAGTGGGCAACGCGGTGGTGCCGGCTTTGCAAAAACGCATGATCAAACTGGCCCGTTTGCACGACAAAGTGGTGATCACCGCGACCCAGATGATGGAAAGCATGATCACCAACCCGGTGCCCACCCGCGCCGAAGTGAGCGATGTGGCCAACGCGGTGCTCGACGGCACCGACGCGGTGATGCTCAGTGCAGAAACCGCCGCCGGCAAGTTTCCCCTTGAGACGGTGCAGGAAATGGCCAAGATCTGCGCAGCAGCAGAAAACGCTGAGCATGTGGAGCTCGATGCCGACTTTTCGGGTCAGTCGTTCACCCGCATCGACCAGTCGATCGCGATGGGTGCTTTGTTCACCGCACACCATTTGGGCGCCAAAGCCATCGTGGCCCTGACAGAATCTGGCTCCACCGCTTTGTGGATGAGCCGCCACCGGGTGCACATTCCGATCTATGCCCTCACCACCAAGATCAGCTCGCAGCGCAAAATGGCCTTGTTCCGCAATGTGCGCCCGCTCCTGATGGACACCAGCGCAGACCGCGACACCGCGCTCGAGCAAGCCGAGCGACACTTGAAAAAACGCAACATCGTGGAAACCGGCGATGTGTACGCCATTACCTGTGGCGAGCCCATGGGCGCACCGGGCGGCACAAACATGCTCAAGATCTGCCGCGTGAGTTGATGGCCACCGGCATCGGCGGTTTCAACCACCCCGATGCCTATAAAATCCAGTGCAGTTACACAGCGGTTACAGGTCGGCTTGCCTGTCCCGTCCCGCTGAGCCGGTTTATAAACTTCTGGAAATTTCATCATGGCTCTCGTCTCAATGCGTGAACTGCTCGACCATGCCGCGGTGCACGGCTATGGCATCCCGGCTTTCAACGTCAACAACCTCGAGCAAGTCCAAGCGGTGATGACCGCGGCTGACGAGGTCGGTGCGCCGGTCATCTTGCAAGCCAGCGCGGGCGCTCGCAAATACGCGGGCGAGTCCTTCATCAAGCATTTGATCCAGGCCGCCGTGGAGCAATGGCCGCACATTCCTCTGGTCATGCACCAGGACCACGGTCAAAGTCCTGCGGTGTGCCAAGGCGCCATCGACCTGGGTTTTTCCTCGGTGATGATGGATGGCTCCTTGCACGAGGACGGCAAAACTCCCGCCGACTTTGGCTACAACGTTGACGTCACCCGCCGCGTCGTCGACATGGCACATGCACTCGGTGTGTCGGTTGAAGGAGAACTTGGTTGCCTGGGCAATCTGGAAACTGGCGAAGCCGGAGAAGAAGACGGCATTGGCGCCGAAGGCAAGCTGGACCACAGCCAGATGCTGACCGACCCCGAAGAAGCCGCCCAGTTTGTCAAAGCCACGGGCCTGGACGCATTGGCCATTGCCATTGGCACCAGCCACGGTGCTTACAAGTTCAGCCGCAAGCCCACGGGCGACATCCTGGCGATCAGCCGCGTCAAGGAAATCCACGCCCGCATCCCCAATACGCATTTGGTCATGCACGGCTCCTCCAGCGTGCCTCAAGATCTGCTGGCGATCATCAACCAATACGGCGGCAAGATGAAAGAGACCTACGGTGTGCCGGTCGAAGAGATTCAAGAAGCCATCAAGCACGGCGTGCGCAAGATCAACATTGACACCGATATCCGCTTGGCCATGACCGCTGCGGTGCGGAAATTTCTGACCGAGAACCCCGACAAATTCGACGCCCGCGAATGGCTCAAACCCGCACGCGAAGCGGCCAAACAAATTTGCAAGCAACGCTACCTGCAGTTTGGCTGTGAAGGCCAGGCCGCCACCATCCGTGGCGACAGTCTGCAGGTGGTTGCAGCCCAGTACGCCAAGGGCTTGCTGGCACCCCAAGTTCACTGAGATTCAATGACCACTTCTTTGCACACATCGGCCCTGACTTCCTTGACCCTGCTGGCGCGGGGCAAGGTCCGCGACAACTATGCGGTGGGGACCGACCGGATCCTCATGGTCGCTTCAGACCGCATCAGCGCTTTCGATGTGATCATGGGCGAGCCCATTCCGGGTAAGGGCGTGTTGCTCACGCAAATGGC
>CANGKR010000114.1 GCA_947454355.1 Comamonadaceae bacterium | reverse complement strand
GTGGCCGAGGGCGAAATCTGAGGAATGCCCGCATCGCTGTAAATCTTGGATGCAGGAATCGAAGTGCCAGAGTTCAAGTGACCGATCACACCGCTGACCTTGGAGTCCACCAATTTTTGCGCTGCAGCTGTGCCCTGCTTTGGATCTGCTGCGTCGTCTTCTGCCACCAGTTCCAGCTTGACAGCCTTGCCACCGATCTTGACGCCCTTGGCGTTCAACTCGTCAATGGCCATACGGGCACCGTTTTCATTGTCTTTACCCAAATGGGCAATGGCGCCACTGAGGGGTGCCACGTGACCGATCTTGACCACTTCCTGTGCAAAAGCGGCACCCGCCATCAAACTCAAAACGGCAACGGCGGTGGACTTGAATTTCATCTGCATACGTACTCCAATCAAAATGACAACTTCACATGAAACAAGACACCACGATACCGCAATTTGCCTCTGCGGCCATCAGGAGTCCTGCTGAAATTTCAAAAATTTTACAAATCATTGGCCTTGATGACTACGGGGGTGTTAACCAATTCATTGATGCAATGCTTGACCGTCAATTGAAGCCATTGCTCCAAACCCGGCCTCAAAGCCTCGACCAATTTATCGGACAAGATCTGCTTTTCCAACTCACTCAACCCGCCTGTTTGCAACTTTTGCAAGCTCAGCGCATCGAGTTGTCGAGGTTGAATCACCTCGGTGACGGTAGGTATGCGTTGAAGGTCAACAGGCAAGGAATTGGCGGTCATGGCTCAAGGTGCTTTCAAATGAAGGTCTTTGCGTTGCAGTGCATAACCTAGCGCGGCGTAATGCTTCCAGCGTTGTCGGGCTTGTGCGCGGTCAGAAGGATCAGTGCTGACCACCTCAATCCAGCGCTCAAAACGATCAAATCCTTCCGGGCAAGTCTCGCCCAAATGGATGCCTGTTTTGAGCGCCTTGTCTGGGCAAACCGCAGACAAAATAACCGAAGAATGGTCCCGTAAAGAATCATCTTCCGCATGGCAATGCGTCACAAAGTCAGTGGCAGAAACGGCCCACAGCGCTGCATCCAAGGGCTGTAGCATTTCGCCCGGAGCGATCACCCACAGACCTTGCTCCAACGCCGAGGCTTTGCGCAACAGCCGGCACACATAGGCCAGCTTGTCTGGCGCATTGAAATGAAACTCAATCTGCGTCATGCCCGCTTCGATGCGCCGGTCTTGTCTTTACGCGGTTTCACAATTGCGCGTGAGCTCGCTTGCCCCAAGATGTATTGCAAGAGCAAACCAACGGGCCGTCCGGTTGCGCCTTTGGCGGCGCCGTTCTTCCAGGCGGTGCCGGCAATGTCCAGGTGCGCCCAGGGAAAGGTCGTGGCAAAGCGTTGCAAGAACTTGGCCGCCGTGATGGCGCCGCCCGCCCGCCCGCCTACGTTGGCTACATCGGCAAAATTGCTTTTCAAGCCATCGGCGTAATCATCATCCAATGGCAGGCGCCAGCACAGATCCAAAGCCTGATCGCCCGCATGAGACAAGGATGCGGCCAAGGCATCATTGGATGCAAATAGACCAGATCGAACAGCCCCCAAGGCCACCATACAGGCGCCGGTTAAGGTAGCGATGTCGATCACCGCTGCCGGTTTGAAACGTTCGGCATAAGTCAGTGCATCACACAAAATCAAACGGCCTTCTGCATCCGTGTTCAAGATCTCAATGGTCTGCCCGCTCATGCTGGTGACCACATCTCCGGGTTTGATAGCCAAGCCATCAGGCATGTTTTCGCAAGCTGGTATCAAACCCACCACATTGATCGAGGGCTTGAGCTGCCCCAAAGCTTTGAAAACGCCCAGCACGCTGGCTGCGCCGCTCATGTCGAATTTCATCTCGTCCATTTCAGCCGCAGGCTTCATGGAAATGCCGCCCGTATCAAACGTGATGCCCTTGCCAACCAAAACGACAGGGGCTTGCTGCTTGGGCGCGCCGTGATACTGCAAGACAATGAAACGCAAAGGCTCCCTTGAACCCTGCGCCACCGACATGAAGGAGCCCATGCCCAGTTTGGCCACTTCTTTGGGCCCCAGCACTTGGCAAGTGAATTTGGCGGACTTGGCCAGCTGCTGCGCTGCTTGAGCCAGTAGCGTGGGCGTGGCATGGTTGGCTGGCCTGTTAGCCCACTCCTTGGCAAGCTCCACGCCGGACACAGTTGCCACAGCCGTATCGAAAACGGTTTGGGTCGCTGCATTCAAGGCCGGCACACCCAAGCGGACTTTTTTGAGCTTGCGCGGCGTGGGTTTGGATAAGGTCGTGGTGTACACATAACTGCCATCGGCCACACCCTGGACAGCGGCTTGCAAAGCCACGGCGTCCAGAGATGAAGTCAACACCACCGTCAAGTTGGCGACCTGCGCCAATTTGACGGCTGGCATGACGGCAGCAATGGCCGTTTTCACATTGTTGGCCGAGCCTTGGCCACACCCTACCAGCCAGACCCTGGCGGCATGAATGCCGGGTGCCAGGTAGGCTGGCAGCACTTTACCGGCTTTGAATTCGAGGTCCTTGACATGCAGGGCATGTCCTATCAATTGAGACAACGCGTCTTTGCCGGGTTTGAATCCCTCGGAAACGAGGACAATCAGGGCATCCGATTTGTCCTGACAAGCGCCTGAGAGTGAAAGTGGTGTGATTTCGAAGTTCATAATCGTCTTTTTTGTAACCCCGTCATGTTATTCCATTCCGCCCTTCGCAAGGATTTGTCTCGCAGCTTTGGTGCAACTGTGGTCGTTTTGTCGACCATTGTGATGACCAATGTACTGATCCGCACGCTGGGTTTGGCCACGGTGGGCAGTGTGAACCCGTCAGAGGTCATGCTGGTCATGGGGTTTTCGGTTCTCAGCCATCTGACCACTATCCTCACCCTGAGCCTGTTCATTTGCATAGTTTCGACGCTGTCCCGCATGTACGCCGACAGCGAGATGGTGATCTGGTTCACCAGCGGACGCGGCTTGGCTGCCTTTGCGCGACCGATTTTTCGTTTCGCTTGGCCGATTTTGCTGGTCATCGCGGCGTTGGCTTTGGTGGTTTGGCCTTGGAGCAACCGTCAAGCCCAAGAACTGTCTGACCGTTATGAGCAGCGCAATGACATCGAGCGGGTGGCGCCAGGTCAATTCCAGGAATCTGCCGGGGGCAAACGCGTGTTTTTTATCGACAAAGACACGCCCGACAACAAAACAGGCACCAATGTCTTTGTATCGAGTGTTGAAGGCGAAATCCACAGCATCACCTCAGCACGCCAAGGCAAGATCGAAGTGAAAAATGGCGAGCGCCTTCTGAATCTGAATTTTGGCCAGCAGGTCATGCAAAACACCCGCACTGGTGAGGTGCGTATCGTCGAGTTCAATGACTATCAGCTGGTGATCGATGCAGATGCCAAAACCAGCACCATCAATGGTCCCAGCATGACGTCCACCATGGACTTGATCCGCAACCCCACGCCCAGGCACCAGGGCGAATTGGCATGGCGTCTGGGTCTTGGCTTGGCAGCCATCAATTTGCTTTTGCTGGGCCTGGCCGTCTCAACCGCCAACCCCCGCGTCGGACGCAGTTATCACACTGCTTTGGCCTTGCTCATCTTTGTCATTTACTACAACATGATCAACGTGGGTCAAAGCTGGATCGGCTCAGGCAAAGTCAGTTTCTCAGGTTTGTTGCTGGGCCTGCACGGCGGCGTGATGGTGGCAGCTCTGCTGTGGATCGCTGTGCGACACCACAATCTGTCTTGGCGCCAACTGATGCCTGTGAGACGCATCACTTCATCGGTGGCAGCATGAAAACCATTCGCAAACTCATTCACGGCGAAATCATCCGAGCGGTCGGATTTGTTGTACTGGGATTTCTGGCCCTGTTCATTTTTTTTGACGTGGTCGACCAATTGCAGGCAGTCAGCCGTTCAGCCATGACGGGCTACCAATTCCACCATGCTCTGATTTACGTCAGTTTGCTCATCCCTGGACATCTTTACGAGTTGCTACCGCTGTCCGTCTTGATTGGCAGCATTTTTGTGATGGCCCGTTTTGCCCAGAGCTCTGAGTTCACCATCCTGCGTACAGGTGGCTTGGGGCCCTGGCGTGCCCTGGGGTCTTTGTTCAAGTTAGGTTTGATTTTTGTAGCTTTGACATTTTTCATTGGCGACTACGTCACCCCTGTGGCCAATCGCCACGCGCAATTGCTCAAAGCCCGCTTTCAGGGCTTGATCACCGTCGGCCAAACCGGTGCTTGGCTCAAAGAAAAGCAACAGGACTTGAATTTCGCAGTCAATGTGGGGGCACTCAATAGCGACGGCCAATTGAACCGCGTGCGCATCCATGCGTTCAGCCCTGAGGGGCGTTTGAACTACGTGACGACAGCCGCTGTGGCCACCATCGGCCAAGGTCAATGGCAACTTCAACAAGCCACTCAACAGATCTACAACAGCGACCCCAAAGCCCCCGCCCACATCGAGACACGACAACTGCCCTCATGGTCCTGGCCCACAGATATTTCTACTGAAATGGTGGCCGCAGCACTGCTCAGCCCTGACCGCATGCAAACCCTGGATTTGTTTCAGTACATGCGGCATTTGGCGGCCAATGGCCAAAACGCACAGCGCTATGAGATCGAGTTTTGGCGCAAGGTGTTTTACCCCCTGAGTTGCTTGGTCATGCTCTCGCTGGCCCTGCCTTTTGCTTATTTACATTTCCGCTCCGGTCACATTACAGGCTACGTGTTTGGCGGGGTGATGGCTGGCATCAGTTTTTATCTGCTCAACAATGTCTTTGGCTTTATGGGAAACCTCAACAACTGGCAACCGTGGCTCACCTCTGCGGCTCCAGCTTTGATTTACAGCGCAGTTTCACTGGCCACCTTCTGGTGGTTGGTGCTGCGGCAATGATGGTAAATTTATGAACTCCACTGGCATCGTTCTGTTTGCACATGGCTCTCGTGACCCTTTGTGGAAGCTGCCCATTGAAGCTGTAGCCCAGCGCATACGCGAAAGGGACAGCCACACGCTGGTGTTCTGCGCCTATCTGGAATTGACCACCCCAGACTTGGCGCACTGCACTCGCGAATTGATCGCAGCAGGCATACAACATGTGCGCATCCTCCCCCTCTTTTTAGGCGTTGGTCGGCATGCCCGCGAAGACCTGCCGTCTCTGGTGCGCGAGTTGCAAGTGCAGCACCCCGACGTCCAATTTGAACTCCAAGCCGCTGTGGGCGAGCATCCGCTGCTGATAGACACCATGGCTCAAATCGCTTTGAACCAGGTTTAATAGCCTCCTTAGATGCATAAAGCATAATAAGCAGATTCTTTATGGTCATATTTCCATGAACCTGCATCAATTCAAATTTGTCCAAGAGGCAGCGCGGCGCAACCTCAATTTGACCGAAGCGGCCAAGGCCTTGCATACCTCTCAGCCAGGCGTTTCCAAGGCCATTATCGAGCTGGAAGAAGAACTGGGCATTGATATTTTTGCCCGCCATGGCAAGCGACTCAAACGCATCACAGAGCCAGGCATGCATGTACTGCAAAGCATCGAAATCATCATGCGGGAAATCGGCAACCTCAAACGCATTGGCGAGCAGTACAGCGCGCAAGACAGCGGCACCCTCTCCATTGCCACCACTCACACCCAGGCCCGTTATGTGTTGCCTTTGCCAGTGGCCAAGTTGCGCGAAAAGTACCCCAAGGTCAACATCAGCCTGCACCAAGGTGCGCCCGACCAAGTCGCCAAAATGCTGCTGGACGATACCGCCGAAATCGGCATGGCTACCGAATCTCTGGCGGCTTATGAAGAACTGGTCACATTGCCCTGTTATGAATGGCAACACATGCTGGTGCTGCCCTTGGACCACCCGTTGGCCAATAAACCCCATCTGACCCTGGAAGATGTCGCGAAAGAACCGGTGATCACTTACCACCCCTCTTTCACGGGTCGTACCCGCATCGACACCGCCTTTGCCAGTAAGAAGTTGCACCCCCGCATTGCGCTGGAGGCCATCGACTCCGATGTGATCAAAACTTATGTGCGTTTAGGCCTGGGTGTGGGCATCGTCGCCGAAATGGCCATCAAGGACGACCCTGTCAAAGACTTGCATGTTCGCCCCATGGGACAATTGCTGGGCATGAACGTCGCTCGCGTGGCTTTCAAACGTGGCGCTTATTTGCGCAATTTTGTCTATCAGTTTGCCGAGATGTTGAGCGACCGACTCACGCCCGCTTTGATCGCCAAAGCCATGACCGGTCACGTCGCTGATTACGAACTTTAATCTCTTTTTTTATGCGCACCCATACCCCCAGCCTCGTCTCCAAACACCCCCAGATGGGGACCACCATCTTCACCGTCATGTCAGGATTGGCTGCAGAAACTGGCGCGGTCAATTTAGGACAAGGTTTTCCTGACTTTGCCTGCGATACGGCCTTGACCCAGGCGGTCAATACCGCGATGCAAGAAGGCTTGAACCAATACCCGCCCATGACGGGTATCGCACCGCTGCGCGAAGCGGTGAGTGCCAAAATCAACGCCTTGTACAGCAGGCACTACGACCCCAGCTCCGAAATCACCGTGACGGCTGGTGCCACTCAAGCCATTTTGACCATCATCTTGGCCGTAGTACACCCGGGAGATGAAGTCATCGTTTTGGAGCCCTGCTACGACAGCTATGTGCCCAACATCGACATGGCCGGTGGTGTGGTGGTGAGGGTCCCCCTCACGCCGGGCAGCTTCCGGCCTGACTTTGACAAAATCCAAGCCGCCATCTCGCCCAAAACACGCGCCATCATCATCAACTCACCGCACAACCCCAGCGGCATGATCTGGAGCCAAGAAGACATGCTGCGCCTTCAAGAGATCTTGGCACCCACCAACGTGCTCTTGATCAGCGATGAAGTCTATGAACACATGGTGTATGCCCCCAACCGGCATTGGAGCGCTGCGCAATTCGAAGGTTTGGCGGCCAGGGCTTTCATCGTGTCGAGTTTTGGCAAAACCTACCATGTGACCGGTTGGAAGATCGGCACCGTGGCGGCGCCGGCCTCACTGACCACCGAATTTCGCAAGGTGCATCAGTTCAACGTATTCACCGTGAACACGCCCATGCAATACGGCCTGACCCGCTATATGGCCGACCCCAAGCCTTATCTGGAACTGCCGGCGTTTTACCAACGCAAGCGTGACCTGTTCCGGCAAGGGTTGGCGCAAACGCAGTTCCGACTCTTGCCGGGTGAAGGTACGTATTTCCAGTGTGTGGACATCTCTGGTCTGAATGTTCCGGAGAAAAATCTGAGTGAAGCCGAATTTTGCAAATGGCTCACCACCGACATCGGCGTGGCCGCGATCCCGCTGTCGGCGTTTTACGGCAGCGGCTTTGATCAAAAAGTCATCCGCTTTTGCTTTGCCAAGAAAGACGAGACGCTGAACTTGGCGCTGGAGCGGCTGGCCAAACTCTGACATGCTGCCGGGTACCGACCTCATACCCGCTTTGACATCGAGTCTGCCAATGAATGGCCACTACAAGTTGTCCTTACTCGAGCAAGGCATTGGTAGGGCCTAGCTACCGTAAACGCTTCAGTCGTCTTCGGCGGCGCTGATGTCCGGGAACAGCACCTCGGTAAAACCAAAATGCGTGAAGTCGCGCACCCGCATCGGGAAGAGCTTGCCGATCAGGTGGTCGCATTCGTGCTGCACCACCAGGGCGTGAAAGCCTTCCACGGTGCGGTCAATGGCCTGGCCTTTTTCGTCAAAGCCCGTGTAGCGCACGCGAGAACAGCGGGGCACAAAAGCGCGCAGCCCTGGCACCGACAGGCAACCTTCCCAGGCTTGCGCTTCATCGCTGTCGAGCGGCGTGATGACCGGGTTGATGAGCACCGTGGGCGGCACCAGTTCACGGTCCGGGTAGCGCGGGTTGACTGTGGTGCTGCCAAAAATCACCACTTGCAGGTTCACCCCGATTTGCGGCGCGGCGATGCCCGCGCCATTGGCCGCGGCCATGGTGTCGCGCAGGTCGGCCAGCAGCGCATGCAGCTCGGGCGTGTCAAACGCCTGCACAGGCTCGGCCATGCGCAGCAGTCGGGCATCGCCCATTTTCAAAATTTCACGTACGGTCATGGTTTTTCTCCGTTGAGCAGCAGCGCCAAGCCGGCATCGTCCAACACCGGGACACCGAGCGATTGTGCTTTGTCGAGCTTGCTGCCCGCCTCGGCGCCAGCCACGACGTAGCTGGTTTTTTTGCTGACCGAGCCGGCCACCTTGGCGCCCAAGGCTTCGAGTTTGTCTTTGGCTTCGTCGCGGCCCATGCTTTGCAGGGTGCCTGTCAGCACCACCGTGAGGCCGGCCAGCGGCATTTCGGTGGGCGCCAAGGCGTCGCCTTCGGCCCAGGTGACGCCCGCATCGCGCAGGGCTTGCACCACCTCGCGGTTGTGGGCTTGGTCAAAAAACGTGCGGATGCTGTGCGCCACGATGGGGCCCACATCGGCCACTTGCAAGAGCGCGTCTTCGCTGGCGACCATGATGGCGTCCAGTTGCCCAAAGTGACGCGCCAGTTCTTTGGCGGTGGCCTCGCCCACATGGCGGATGCCCAGCGCAAACACAAAGCGCGCCAGTGTGGCTTGTTTGGATTTTTCAAGCGCGTCCAGCAAATTGACCGCCGATTTCTCGGCCATGCGGTCCATGCTGGCAAGGTTCTCGAGCTTCAGGTGATACAGGTCTGCCAGGGTGTTCACCTGACCGGAATCCACCAACTGGTCCACCAGTTTGTCGCCCAAACCATCGACGTCCATGGCGCGGCGGTGCGCAAAGTGCCAGACGGCTTGCTTGCGCTGGGCGCTGCAAAACAGCCCGCCCGTGCAGCGGTGGTCGGCTTCGCCCTCTTCGCGTTCGGCCAAGCT
>CANGKR010000113.1 GCA_947454355.1 Comamonadaceae bacterium | reverse complement strand
TATCCGCAAGAGATGTTCATTGCCGACTTCAGCGGTCGTGACAAAAACAACCAGCGTGTGGCGTCGAACCTGCTCAACCTGAAGTGGATTGAAAAGCAAGCCGCCTCGGACAAAAAGTGGGCCGCCGTCATGGGACGAAACATTCCACCCGTGCAAGACATCCAGCAAAAACTGGCCGACCTGCAAGCCCGGGTGGTGGTGCCTTTGGACGAGCTCAAGGACATCAACAAACGCATGAACGAAGGCGAGCGCAACTCGCGCAGTGCCAAACGCGAAATGATCGAAGCCAACTTGCGCTTGGTCATCTCCATTGCCAAAAAGTATACCAACCGTGGCCTGCAATTCCTAGACCTGATCCAGGAAGGCAACATCGGTTTGATGAAAGCCGTGGACAAGTTTGAATACCGCCGCGGCTACAAGTTCTCGACTTACGCCACCTGGTGGATCCGCCAGGCCATTACCCGCTCGATTGCGGACCAGGCCCGTACGATCCGCATCCCAGTGCACATGATCGAGACCATCAACAAGATGAACCGCATCTCACGTCAGCACTTGCAGGAGTTCGGCTTTGAACCCGATGCCGGCATCCTGGCCGAGAAGATGGAGATCCCGGAAGACAAGATCCGCAAGATCATGAAGATCGCGAAAGAGCCGATCTCCATGGAAACGCCCATCGGTGACGATGACGACAGCCACTTGGGTGACTTCATCGAAGACGGTGCCAACACTGCGCCGATCGATGCAGCCATGCAAGCGGGTTTGCGCGATGTGGTCAAAGACATTCTGGACAGCCTCACACCGCGCGAAGCCAAAGTGCTGCGCATGCGATTTGGCATCGAGATGTCCACCGATCACACTTTGGAAGAAGTGGGCAAACAGTTCGATGTGACGCGTGAGCGCATCCGTCAGATTGAAGCCAAAGCCCTGCGCAAGCTCAAGCACCCCAGCCGCAGCGACAAGCTGCGCAGCTTCATCGACTCGATGTAAACGCTACAGCCCCATAGGGGCAGTGGTGAGGCTTAGGCCCCACCTGCGGATGCAATCTGCAGGTGTTGGGCCTTTTTTCATAGACCGTGCAGCGGCGGGTTCGGGCATCCAGGCAAGCACAGTCACCGCTGGCGCGTCGAGCCAACGTGAAGATGTTGTTCTTGAAATTGAAGTGATCGATCAGCCCAGCCTTGCTCAGGCGCTTGGCAATGGCTTTGGGCTCATCATGTTCGGCCTCAAACGGATCTACCCATTCCAGCCGCACCAAGTCGGCCAACTTGACTTCGACCGGCATGGTGCAGCAATTGGCCGCGCAGCTGTCACACAGACCCGGACGGTAACGCGTCCAGGTCTCGGTGCGATCCACATCCACAATGGCCAGTGGCGATCTCATGGGGCTCAGGCTTTTTTAGACACCAAGGTCAGGATGTCATAGCTGGCCACCACTTCGGCGTTTTGGTTGGTCACTTCCACATCCCAGGCCACAACGCCTTGGCCTTGGCCATTGGCGTCTTTTTTGTTGCGGTCGATTTTGCGTTTGCAAGTCAGGCGCACCTGAATGCTGTCGCCAATACCCACGGGTTTCACAAAGCGCAGTGTGTCGAGGCCGTAGTTGGCCAGCACCGGGCCAGGTTCGGCCACCACGAACAAACCCGCTGCGTCCGACAACACCAGGTAGCCATGCGCAATGCGCTTGCCAAAGGGAGAGGCTTTTGCGGCTTCTTCGTCAAAGTGCATGTAGAACATATCGCCCGTCAGGTTGCCAAAAGCGTGCACATCGGCATCGTTGATCTGGCGTGTGGGGGTGAGCAGCGACTCGCCGATTTGCAGCTCTTCAAAGTAACGTCGGAAGGGATGGGTGCCAGTCTCGATCAACTGAGCTCCACGCACATGCTCGCGGGTGATGGCCGCCAGCATGGTGGGTGAGCCTTGCACTGCAGCACGTTGCATCAGGTGCTTGACCGCACGCAAGCCACCCAACTCCTCGCCACCGCCTGCGCGTCCGGGTCCGCCATGCTTGAGCATCGGCAAGGGTGAGCCGTGACCGGTGGATTCACCGGCCGATTCACGGTCCAGCACATGCAAACGGCCGTGGTAGGCCGCCACCACAGGCACCACCTGAGCGGCTACCGCAGGGGTCCTGGTGATCAAAGAGCCCACCAAACTGCCTTGGCCACGACGGGCCAGTGCCAAGGCTTCGTCCAAACTGTCGTAAGGCATCAAGGTGCTGACCGGGCCAAAGGCTTCCACGTCGTGCACGCTGTCGGTCGCCATGGGCTGGCCGCACAGCAGCAAAGTCGGCTGGAAGAAAGCACCTTGCGCCACGCCCTCGCCCACAGGGGCAAAATCGGTGCCACCGCCAAACACCAACTCGGCACTTTGGCGCAGCAGTGCCACGCGCTCGGCCACATCGGCTTGTTGCGCTTTGGAGGCCAAGGCGCCCATCTTCACACCCTCGACTGAAGGGTCGCCCACCACCACTTTGGCCAGGCGGGCTTTGATTTTTTCGGCCACCGCATCCAGGTGCTGTCGAGGCACAATGGCACGGCGAATCGCGGTGCACTTTTGTCCGGCTTTGACGGTCATCTCGCGCACCACCTCCTTCACAAAGAGATCGAACTCTTCATCGTCAGGCGTCACGTCGGGCGCCAGGATCGCGCAGTTGAGCGAGTCCGCTTCGGCATTGAAGGGGATGCTGTTCTTCACCAAGTTGGCATTCACCCGCAGCTTGGCGGCCGTGTCGGCTGAGCCGGTGAAGGTCACCACGTCGGTCACCGTCAAACGGTCCAGCAAATCACCGGTCCCGCCAACGATCAACTGCAAAGCGCCCTTGGGCAGGATGCCCGACGCGTCGATCATGCGCACCAGGGCTTCGGTCAGGTAACTGGTGGACGTAGCAGGCTTACCAATGCAAGGCATGCCGGCCAAAAAAGTGGGTGCGAATTTTTCGAGCAAGCCCCACACCGGGAAGTTGAAAGCGTTGATGTGCACCGCCACGCCTGCTCGAGGTACCAAGATGTGGGTGCCGGCAAAGCTGTTCTTTTTGCCCAATTGCGAGACAGGACCTTCGTGGATCAGGTTGCCGCTGGGCAACTCGCTGGTGCCCATGCCCGCGTAGGCAAACAAGGTACCGGTGCCGCCTTCAATGTCTACCCAACTGTCCATGCGTGTGGCACCCGTGTGGGCCGAGATGGCGTACAGCTCTTCTTTGCGGTCACCGAGGTATTTGGCCAGAGCCTTGAGGGCATTAGCGCGTTGCTGAAAGTCCATGGCCATCATGCCAGCCAGACCCGTGCGGCGCGCAAAGTCCAAGGCCTCGGCAAAGTCCAAAGCATCGGCATGCGCATGGGCCACCACCTCGCCGTTGATGGCGCTGTGCAAGGGTGCTGCGGCCTGGCTGCCGATCCAGCGGCCGCCGATGAAACTTTGAAGAAGAGTGGTCATGGTGAATGGGCTTGTGCAAAGAATAATGAAAGGATTGAAGCAGATCCATCGAATTAACCGACCGATCGGACTGGAAATATTATGCATGTTCCAGTCTAAATTGCCCATGTTTTACGGTGGCTTCATCACCCAAATTCATTCAAACAAGGGAAAACCCTTATCCATTTCAACCTGTGTGCCAGCCCCCGCCCCTGAGCACAACAAGCTCAGGAGTGCCACAATCTGAGCACGATGTCACCTTTTTCGGCCTTGTCAGCTTTCCCAAGCCCTGTCTTCTGGTGGGGGGCATTGACCGTCATGATGAGCAGCTGCACATGGGCCGCGCCAACGGACGAAGGCTGGCGCATCATGACTGACAAGTCTTTGGGCAATTGTTGGGCATGCCACGGCTTACCAGGCCAACAAGGTTTGATCAGCAATTTGGGACCGCCCTTGGCTGGAGCGGGTGCCCGCCTGAGCCTGCAGCAACTGACGCAATGGGTGGTCGATGCCCGGCAAATGAATGCCCAAACGCTGATGCCACCTTTTGGCGTCAGCACGGGCCTGCAGCGGGTATCCACACAGCAGTCTCTGCTCACGCCGGATCAAATCCAGCAGGTGGTCAACACCTTGGCGTCATGGCGGTGACCCCCCATAAGCTCTTAGACCGACGGGCTTGTCTCTCGGTGTTGGCCGCCATGGGTGGCGCCACGTTGCAGGCGCAAGATGCCCCTGAAAGCGCCTTGGCTGCCCAATTGCGGCGCAAACTCTGGTCGTCACAAGGCATTCAGCTGGAGGTGCCGCCCTTGGCAGATACAGGCAACGCGGTGCCTCTGGTGATGCACATCGAAGCACCACCCGGACTGTCAATTGAGCAGATTGAAGTGGTGCTGCCTGAAAACCCCAACCCCGTGGCACTGACCCTTGAATGGCCCCCAGCGACCCGGCAAGTGAAGTTCCAGACCCGGCTGCGTTTGGCCGGCACCCAGTCGGTGTGGGTGATTGCCCGCTATAGCGATGGCTCACAACGTGCGCGCAGCGCTCCCACCATCATCACCTCCACCGCCTGCTTGGACGGGACCTGAAGCATGGCCATGATCTTATCGCGCTTGAGCTTGCATGGCGAAGTCCGCGCGGGTCGCAATGTGCAAGCGCGGTGGATCTGCAACCACCCGATGGAAACGGGTTTCCGTGTGGACGATTCGGGCCAGAAAATTCAGCGCAACATCATCACGCAGGTGGAGTTCAAACTCAACGGTGAAGTGATTTTGCTCATCACCCCTGGCACCGGTTGGTCATCCCCCGTGTATGTGAATTGGGAATTCACCGTCCCGCCTCAAGGCGGCACGCTCAGTGTGCATTGGCAGGATGACCACGGTGAAAAAGGGCAGGTGCAACACCGCCTGGTTTTGCTATGAAGCCATCGGTGGCTGGATGGGCCAAACTGGCCCCGATATTGGGAATGTTGTTGTCCCTGCTGTCGCTCACCTGCCTGGCGCAAAGCGCCTCATGGCCCACGCACTCCCAGACCAGTGGCAATGCATTTTTGCCCCCGAGTCTGAAGGCCTTGCAGGCCGATGCGGGCAGCAACCCCATCAGCCTGTGGCTCGACCGGGGCGAGCTGGCTTGGCGCGACACTTCCACAGGCCCAAGTTGCGCCAACTGCCACGGAGCTGCCCGCAGTCTGCGGGAAGCCGTGGTGCAACACCCGCGTTTATCTGCTGATGGCCAAAGGCTCCTCAACTTGGAAGACCAGATTCTGGCCTGTCGCAAGCGCTCAGGCAAAACAAATGACCACTTGGAGAGTGAAGAGGTGCTGGCCTTGAGCGCGCTGCTGCATCAAAGCGCACAAGGCCTGAGCTGGCAGGTGCAAGCGCCACCCGCACAACAAGCCCAGTGGCAAGCACGTTTAATGCAAGGCACGGCCTTGTATACCCAACGTATAGGACGCATGAACCTGGCCTGTGTGCATTGCCACGACCAGAACATCGGCAAACAAATGAGAGCCGACGTGATCAGCCCGGCTCACCCGGGTGGATTTCCCATTTACCGCATGAGCTGGCAAGGCATGGGCTCGATCGACAGGCGCTTGCGCGCTTGCTACTCTGGAGTGCAAGCCGTCATGCCCCCCGTGGGCGACCTCGCGCTGAGGGATCTGGAGCTGTTCTTGAAGGTCCGTGCCAGCGGCTTAGTGCTGGACGGTCCCTCTATACGTCGTTGATGGCGACGTAGACAGCGTGCCGCTGAAACCACAGCATCTCAAACGAAACTGAAACCGTGGTTCTTCAGCGGCAGATGGCGCACAGGCTGGCCCGTGGCGGCAAAAATGGCGTTCAACACCGCAGGCGCGACCACACTGATGGTCGGTTCGCCCACACCGCCCCAAAAGTCATAGGTGGGCACCACCACCGATTCGACCTTGGGCATTTGCGGCAAGCGCAGCAACTGGTAGGTGTCAAAGTTCTTTTGCACGATGCGACCTTGGTCCACGGTGCACTCACCGTAGAACACGGCGCTCAAACCAAAGGCCACCGAGCCCTCAATTTGCGCGGCAATTTGTCCAGGGTTGACCGCATGGCCGCAGTTGGTTGCCAGCACCATGCGGTGCACTTTCACTTCTTTGTTCTTGCCTACTGACACCTCGGCCACGGCTGCTGAATAACCGGCATAGCCCATGAAATGCGCAATCCCCCGGTGCACACCGGCAGGCAAGGGCTGACCCCAGTTGCCTTTTTCGGCGGCCACGTTGAGCACCGCCAAATGTTTGGGGTGCTTGTGCATCAGCGCACGGCGAAACTCCAAAGAATCCTTGCCCGCAGCCCGCGCAAGTTCATCCATGAAACATTCCAGGTAAATCGCATTCTGGTTGGTGTTCACACCGCGCCAAGGACCGACCGGCACATGCGAGTTGCGTATGGCGTATTCGGTGAGCAGGTGCGGAAAGGTGTAGCCCATTTGCGCATCGCCCGGCTGGGCCCAATAACCCTGCAATTGCCGCTCATCCTTGCCGTCTTTGATGGCCGAGGGGTTCACCCAAGCATTGATGGATTGACCCGAAACACGGATCGCCATCCCAGTGACCTGCCCCTGCGCATCCAATCCTGCGCTGAGTTTGCATTGAGAAAGCGGCCGGTAAAAGTCGTGCGTTTGATCCTCTTCACGGCTCCAGATCAATTTGACGGGCGTGCCCGGGAACTGCTTGGCAATGGCCACCGCTTGCGCCACATAGTCTTGTTGTCCACCACGCCGACCAAAGGCCCCACCCAGGTCGGTGATGTAAACCTCGCATTTTTCCAGCGGCAGCCCCGAGGACTCGGACAACACGGCCAGCGAAGCTTCGGCGTTTTGGCTGGGCACCCAGACTTCGGCCTTGTCCGCAGTGATCAAGGCAGTGCAGTTATTGGGCTCGAGCGGGGAATGCGCTAAAAACGGTGTGCTGTACACCGCTTCGATTTGCTTGGCCGAAGCGGCAATGGCTTGCAGGGCATCGCCCTCTTTGCGTCCGGCATAGTCGCCCGGTGCGCTCAAGCCTTCCTTCAAGTGCGCGGCGATGGTGGCGCTGTTGGCCTTGGCGTTCGGGCCTTCGTCCCAGACCACCGGTAATTTAGACAATGCATTTTTGGCACGCCACCAGGTATCGGCCACTACCGCCACGGTAGAAGCATCTACCCGCACCACGCGCTTGACGCCCCGCAGGCCTTTGACTTTGCTGTCGTCAAAGCTCACCAACTTGCCGCCAAACACCGGGCAGTCCATGATGGCCGCGCACAGCATGCCCGGGAGTTTGACGTCCAGACCATAGACCTTGGAGCCGTTGAGCTTGTTGGCCGTGTCCAGCCGCTTGAGGGGTTGACCGGCAATCTTCCAGTTGCGCGGATCCTTCAGCACAATTGCCTTGGCATCGGGCAACGGCAGCTTGGAGGCCGCAGCGGCCACTTTGCCGTAACTGGTTTTGCGGCCCGATGCGGCATGGGTGATGATGCTGCTCGCCACCGAAAGTTCACTCACCGGCACAGACCACTCGTTGGCTGCAGCTTGCAGCAACATCATGCGGGCCACCGCACCGCCACGACGCACATAGTCGTGCGAGGTGCGAATGCCTCGGCTGCCCCCCGTGCTCATTTCACCCCAAGCGCGATTGCGCTTGAGGTTTTGGCCAGCAGTGGGCGACTCGGTGGTGACCTTGCTCCAATCGCATTCGAGCTCTTCAGCCACCAACTGGGCCAGGCCCGTGCGTGTGCCCTGCCCCATTTCGGAGCGAACGATGCGGATCACGCAAGTGTCATCAGGTTGGATAACCACCCACACACCGATTTCGGGGTCCGTGGTCGTGGTTTGCGCTGTGGCCTCAGGGCTGGCCAGCAGGTTGATGCCCAGCGCCAGGCCACCAGAGGCCAGTGCAGACGTGCCCACCAGAAAATGGCGGCGCGACAAAGCGGCCATAGCCGCGGAGTTGTTTTGGCGGTTCATGCAATGGGCCTCAGGCGGTGATGTGTTGGACCAAGGCGCTCACGTCGCCCGCGTCAGCCACCTGCGTGCCGGCGGCCACATGGATAGCCATGCGGATGCGCTGATAGGTGCCGCATCTGCAGATATTGGACATCGCTTCGTCAATGTCTTTGTCGGTGGGTTTGGGCTTGCGCTTGAGCAAAGCCGAGGCCGCCATGATCTGCCCCGATTGGCAGTAGCCGCATTGCGGCACGTCCACATTCGCCCAAGCCTTTTGGATCGGGTGCGAGCTGTTGGCTGACAAACCTTCGATGGTTGTGATTTTTTGACCCGCCACCGCTGAGCCGGGAATCGAGCAAGAGCGCACCGCCGTGCCGTTCAGGTGCACCGTGCAAGCACCGCACTGGGCAATGCCGCAGCCGTATTTGGTACCTGTCATGCCCAGCATTTCGCGCAACACCCACAACAGGGGCATTTCGGGCTCGGCATCGACCGAATGGACTTTGCCGTTCACATGGAGTTTGTACATCTTGATTCCGGTCATGACTGAGTTGATCAGCCACACATTTAATCAGAAGTCAGGCCTTTTGCAAGGAGGCCCTTTGTCATCAGAACTCCCTGTCAGGCAAAAACTTCGGTATCAACCTCACTGTTAGCTTGGGCGTTGTAGCGATCACCGCTGACCGTGTTGTGGTTGATCAAGGATTCCACAGCCGCAATCGTCTCAGGGCTAAGGGTCAGGGCAGCGGCGCCCAGATCGTCCATCAAATGCGCCACGCTGGTGGTGCCGGGGATCGGGATGATGTGCGGTGCTTTGTGCAGCAACCAGGCCAGGGCCAATTGAGCGGGCGAGCAGCCCGCTTGCTGGGCCAGCGCGTTGTAGGGAACCAGCAGTTGTTGATTGGCGGCATTCACTTCCGGCGCAAAGCGAGGCATGGCGCGGCGAATGTCTTTGGCGTCGAGCGTGCTCACATCGATCGGCGTGCCGCACAGGAAACCACGTCCCACCGGACTGAAGGCCACAAAGGCGGCGCCAAGAGCTTGGCAAGCCTCGAGCACCGCGATTTC
>CANGKR010000112.1 GCA_947454355.1 Comamonadaceae bacterium | reverse complement strand
GGCCAGGGGAAAATTACCCTGCGCATGCGCGGCACACCCGTTCACCGTCAGCACCTGATGGACATTTTGCGTGTGGGTGCGGTGGCTTGCTTGTCGCCTTTCATGACCGTAGCCACGATTCTGATTTTGACTCGACTGGTTTCCCAGTTTGGCACCCAAGCGTTGGCCGGATATGGCATTGGTACGCGACTGGAGTTTTTGTTGGTACCGATCGCTTTTGCTGTGGGCGTGGCTTCGGTACCTGTGGTGGGCATGGCCATTGGGGCAGGGCATATCGCGCGAGCACGCCAGGCCGCTTGGACGGCATCAGGCGTGGCTGCTGCCGTGTTGGCTACGCTGGGTCTGGTGGTGGCATTGGCGCCCCAAGTGTGGAGCACGCTGTTCACGCAAGACGCCTTGGTGGTGGAATCTGCCGCAAGCTACTTTGCGTGGGCCGGTCCGTTTTATGGTTTTTTTGGTCTGGGTTTGTCTCTGTATTTTTCTTCATTGGGCGCGGGCAAGGCCGTGGGGCCGGTCATGGCGGGTGGAGTGCGTTTGGCGGTGGTAGCTGTGGGCGGCAGTTTGCTCGCCTATTGGCAGGCGCCTGCTTGGATGATTTTTGCGCTCGTCGGTGCGGGCATGGCGGTGTATGGGGTGTGTACAGTGCTGGTGGTCAAAGCCACATCATGGGGGCCTGAGACAGCCAAGACATGAGCTACAGACGGCCACTGGGCTGTCAGCCGCCTTGGTGACAACTTCATACCCAGCCCCCCGCTCAAAATGCCTTTATGGGCCGTCACGCGCATGGCCTGCGTCTATTGATCGGTTGCCATGTTCTCTGCCTCTTTTCGCCGTTTGGCTTGGTCTAATTTATTGGCCCAATCGGCCGAGCAACTCAGTTTGGCGGCGGTGCCCATTGTGGCGGTCTTGCTTTTGCAAGCCGGCCCGGGTGAGATCGGCTTATTGGCCTCCATTCAGTCTTTGCCTTTTTTGATTTTGTCCATGCCTTTGGGGCTGTTGGCCGATCGCACCTCACGCAAGCGTTTGATGGTTTTGGCAGAGTCCTTGCGTGCCTTGGCTTTGCTGGCCTTGTTTGGCTTAGTGGTGTTGGAGCAGGCCAGCATCGCGGCTTTGGCCGTCATTGGTTTTTTGGCGGCAGTGGGCACGGTAGCTTTCAGTGTGGCAGCGCCTTCGCTGGTGCCGGCGCTGGTGCCCGTGGAGGGATTGGCCCGCGCCAATGGCCGTTTAGAGCTTGCCCGCAGTTCAGCTTTTGCCGCGGGCCCGGCTTTGGCTGGAGCATTGATCGCCTGGACGGGAGCTTCCGTGGCTTTTGTGTTGTCAGGCATGCTGTCGGTGGCGGCGGTGCTGTTGCTGCGCGGTATCTTGGAGCCCGTGCGAGCGGCTATGCCCCCGCGCCACCCTTTACTGGAACTCAAAGACGGTGCGCAATGGGTGTGGCGCAGCGACTTGCTCAGGCCCATCATGTTCACCTCGATTGCCTGGAACATTTCGTGGTTCATGCTGCAAGCGGCATATGTACCTTATGCGATTCACGACCTGGGGCTGGATGCGGGCGGTGTAGGCATCACGCTGGCTTGTTATGGCGTGGGCATGATTTTGGGGTCTTTGATCGCACCTCGCGTGGTGTCGGCCTTGCCTTTTGGTCAGGCGGTTTTGATCGGGCCTTACTTCTCGGTGCTTGCGGCCACCACCATGGCGCTGTCGCTTTACTGGCCTGAGGGCTGGGTGGCAGCTTTGTCGTATTTCTTTTTTGGCGTTGGACCGATCATCTGGACTATCACCTCCACTACGCTGCGGCAAACCGTCACGCCAAGGTCCATGATCGGTCGTGTCACATCCATCAATATTGTGGTCAGCTCCGGCGCTCGGCCGCTGGGCGCAGCTTTGGGCGGAGTCGTGGGTGTGAGCTTTCCGGTCTCTGTGAGTTTGTGGATGGTGGTGGCCGGTTTTGGCGTCCAAGCTTTGCTGATCACTGCCTCCAAAGTGCGCACCTTGCAACACTTGCCCAACCCCTTACCCGATTGAACAGGAGACACCCATGACCCCCGCAGAATTTGAAGCCTTGCTCCAACGATTCACCGTTGCAGCCGAGCGCGGCGATGGCCAGGCTTTTGCCGAGTGCTTCACTCCCGACGGCGTGTACCACGATTACATCTATGGCGACCATACTGGGCGTGCGGACATTGCCCACATGATGAGCGACTTGTTCCACCGCGACGCGGGTCCTGACTATCGCTGGGAAATGTTCGAACCCGTTTGCAATGGTCGCATTGCGTATGCACGAAGTTTGTCGAGCTTCACTTCACGGGTGCCGGAGTTTGCGGGCAAGCAGGTGGTGATCGATGGCATGAGCCGCTTTGAACTGAAGGATGGCCTGATTTGCGATTACAGCGAATCGGTCAACGGAGGGGTGGCCATGGTGCAGTTGGGTGTAGCCGCGCCGCGCCTTGAAAAAGTGCTGCAGAGGTGGAGCCGTCAATTGATCGAGCAAACCGCCACACAAGCTTTTTTGACACGCGGCAAGTCTGCGGCTTGAACTCCATCTAAGGAACCCCTATGAGCTATGAACACATTTTGTACAGCGTGGACCACCGCATTGCCACCATTACCCTGAACCGGCCTGACAAGTTGAACGCTTGGACAGCCATCATGGAACGCGAAGTACGACAGGCCATGAACGCTGCGGCTGCTGACGAAGAAGTCCGCGCCATTGTGCTCACCGGAGCAGGGCGGGGTTTTTGCGCCGGAGCGGACATGGATTTGCTCAAGGGGCTGGACCCGAGCGACATCACCGCCACCACTTGGACCGAACCCTTTGACGTGAACCAACGTCTGGACTACCAAACCCGATATGGTTTTTACCCCGCCATCCCCAAGCCGGTGATTGGCATGCTCAATGGCGCGACGGCAGGTATTGGCTTGGTGCATGCCTTGTATTGCGACATCCGCTTTGCCGCCGACAATGCGGTCTTCACCACCGCATTTTCAAGACGGGGTTTGATCGCCGAGCACGGTTTGAGTTGGATGCTTCCAATGATTGTGGGCCATGCCAACGCCATGGACTTGCTTCTTTCGGCACGCAAGGTGATGGCAACGGAAGCGCAGGGCATGGGTTTGGTGAACAAAGTTTTTGCCCCTGATCAACTGGCCGCAGCCACCTATGCCTATGTACGTGATTTGGTTGACAACGTGTCGCCGCGTTCCATGGGGGTGATCAAGCGGCAGCAATACGATGCACCGTTTCAGACTTTGGCTGAAAACACCCGTCAAGCCAATGTGGAAATGTCCAAGAGTTTTGTCAGCGAGGATTTCCGTGAGGGCGTGGCGCACTTTGTGGAAAAACGCGCCCCGCACTTTACGGGCAAGTGAATCGACGCAGAGGCGGTGACCCTAAAAGGGTCGCCATCTCAGCGCGGCAAACTCATCATCGGGATGTCTTTGGCGGTGGCCAGTTTGTCCAATTGTTGACGAGTTTGGCTGGCCAAAAAGCTTTCAATGGCACGATGGGTGCTCGGTTTGAACATGTCTTTGTGAGGGTGGCTGATGGCCACCCCTGCAGCTTCGCACAGGCTGACGGCAAAGTGAGGCTCCAAAGCTGCAACCGCCACGCGGCCGTTTTTACAGGCATAGACACGGTAGCCCGCGTGGGCGCCGCCCACGGAGCCTTGTGATGTCGTCATGCCCAAGCGGCGTGGCATGGCAAGCCAGGCTGCCGCCTCAGACAGCGCCACTTCGTGGCGGCTGCCTTTGCCGCTGGTTTTGAGGCCGATCACGGCTTTGAGTGTGGCTTCGCTGGCCATGAGTGCGCCACCCATGTCGGCAAACAAGCTGGGAGGCAAATCCATGCCATTGACCAAACCGACTTCGGCTTGGTAGGTCAAATCGTGACCCGGGATTTCGGCCAAGGGCCCTGGAGCGCCGACGATTTCGATCAGGCTGAGTCCAGGGTATTGCTTGTGCAAAGTTTTCCAGCTCAAGCCCAGTTTGGCCAAGGCCGAGGGCCTGAAGGAGGTCAGCAACACATCGGTGTTGGGCAGCAATTTGTGGATGGCCGCTTGCCCTGCTGCGGTTTTGAGGTCCAGCGTTTTATCTTTGACGCCTTTATGGAACATGCCGTAGGCGTCTGCCGAAAAGCGATTCATCGGGTCGCCTGAAGGCGGATTGATTTTGGTGCAAGAAGCACCCATTTGCGCCAAACGCATGATGGCTGCCGGGCCAGGCAGGTTGAGAGCCAAGGTGACGACGCGCACACCGCGCAGGGGTTTCGTAGCTGACATGTAAGGCCTTAATGAAGCAAGAAGCCTATTATGAAGAAGGCGAAGGCCTTGGCCTTGTCATGTGCGTGCCAGTGAACAGCAGGCTTTCACCCCACGCGATGAATCCGTGAACGTACTCAATGCCCAAAATCCAGCGGCAGACCCACATAGTTTTCTGCCATGGTGCGCGAGCCCGCTTCGCTGTGGATCAGGTAGTCGAGTTCGGCATCCTGGAATTTCTGGCCAATCTCGCCGTTTTCTGGAAAGTGGTGCATCAGGCTGGTGAACCACCAGCTGAAGCGCTCGGCACGCCAGACGCGGCGCAGGCACTTCTCTGAATAGTGATCGATGCCGGACTCGGATTTGTCTTGGTAATACTCGATGAAAGCATTTGAAAGGTACTTCACATCGGTTGCTGCCAGGTTCAGGCCCTTGGCGCCTGTGGGGGGCACGATGTGCGCTGCGTCACCAGCCAGGAACATGCGGCCAAAACGCATAGGCTCCGTGACAAAGCTGCGAAGCGGTGCGATGCTTTTTTCAATGCTCGGTCCGGTGACCAGGTGTTCGCGGGCTTCAGGGTCCAGTCGATTGCGCAGTTCTGCCCAAAAAGCATCGTCGCTCCATTGTTCAACTTGGTCGGTCAGCGGCACCTGCAGGTAATAGCGGCTGCGGGTGCTGCTGCGTTGTGAACACAGGGCAAAACCGCGCGTGCTGTTGACATAAATGAGTTCGTGGTGAACGGGCGGGGTGTCGGACAACACGCCCAGCCAGCCGAAGGGGTAGACCTTTTCAAACTCCTTGATGGCACTTTTGGGCACACTGGCGCGACAGATGCCATGGAAACCGTCACAGCCCGCAATGAAGTCGCATTGCACAGTGTGCAGCTGACCGTTTTTCTCGTAGGTGATGCGGGGTTTGTCGCTGTCGTAATCGTGCACCTGGACGTTTTGCGCTTCGTACACCGTGGGCAGACTTGCGGCTTGGCGAGCATCCATCAGGTCTCGCGTGACTTCAGTCTGTCCATACACCATGACGTTCTTGCCGCCCGTGAGGTGGTTCATGTCAATGCGGTGCCGTTCACCTTTGAAGAGCAAGTCAAAGCCGCCGTGCACAATCCCTTCTAGGTGCATGCGCTGGCCCACGCCAGCTTCTTCAAGCAAGTCCATGCTGACTTGCTCAAGTACGCCGGCGCGGATACGAGACAGCACATAGTCGCCGCTTTGGCGCTCGATGATCACCGCATCGATGCCGGCTTTGTGGAGCAGTTGCCCCAGCAGTAAGCCCGAGGGGCCTGCGCCGATGATGGCGACTTGGGTGCGTGTGGTTGTCATGTCGAAACTCCGGAATATGTGCAGTCCTGCAAGCTTAGTCAGAGTGAGCAGGCTCGCTGCCTTTGTGTTGCAGACTTTGTGCGATGATGGAGTGTATTGTGCGATGATCGCGCAAATTGATTCAACTCAAATATGTCCATTGCCAAAGCCGATTACATCGAAGGTCTTGCCAAAGGCCTGTCCGTGCTGGAGGCCTTTGATACCGAACGCCAGCGCTTGAACGCCACTCAAGCAGCGCAACGCACCGGCATCACACGTGCAGCGGCTCGGCGGCACTTGCTGACACTCCATGATTTGGGTTACCTTGAATCCGATGGCTCGCATTACTGGCTGTCGGCCCGTGTTCTGCGTTTTGCGGGCAGTTACATGGCCACTTCTCGTTTGCCGCGCACCTTGCAGCCCACACTCAATCGATTGGCATTTCAAACCCAAGCTGCGTTCTCGGCGGTTTTGCTCGATGGAGGGGAGGGAGTGATCGTGGCCCGCAGCGCAGGCGTGGCTGAACCGGTGCGGCAATTGGCCTATGGTCTGCACCTGGGGGCCCGCTTGCCTGCGCATGCGACATCGACTGGAAGGGTGTTGCTGGCCAACCTCCCCAAGGACGAATGGGTGGCATGGTTGGCAGGCCGCGAGTTGGCCAAAATCACGCCGCACACCCAGGTGGGTTTGGCGAAGTTCAAGGCCTTGATCGGAAAAGTGCGAAATCAAGATTACTGCTTGGCCCGCGATGAACATGAATTGGGTATTCACGCCTTGGCAGTGCCTTTGCGCAACATGCAAGGCCGCACCTTGGCAGCGCTGAATGTGGTGGGTACCCCTGACGCTTTGACCGATACCGCGGTGCAGCGCAAATGGCTGCCCTTATTGCTCGAAGCCGCGCGAGAATTGCGGCCCTTGCTTTAAACGCCCAGATGTTGGGTGAGCACGCTCGGGTCGTCGTGCAAGGCTTGTGAGCTGCCTTCGAACACGACCTGGCCTTTGACCAAAATCACATTGCGGTCAGTGATTTGCGTGACGTGCTTCCAGTTTTTATCCACGATGATGGCGCTGATGCCGCTGTCTTTGATGACATTGCACATGCGCCAAATTTCGCGGGCGATCAAGGGTGCCAGGCCTTCGGTGGCTTCGTCAAGGATCAGCACATCGGGGTTGGTCATCAATGCACGGCCGATGGTGAGCATTTGCTGCTCGCCTCCAGACAGTTGTTGCCCGCCGTGTTGCAGGCGTTCTTTGAGGCGCGGAAACGTCTCCAGCACGCGTTCATAGGTCCAGTCGCGCTGACCTTGGGTACCAGCGCGGGCGGCCATTTGCAGGTTTTCGACCACGCTCAAATTGCCAAAGATGCCACGCCCTTCGGGCACATAAGCCACGCCCAGTTGGGCCGCTTCGTAGGTGGGGCGGCCGTTCATGCGTTGGCCCTTGATGAACACATCGCCATCACGCGCAGGCACGATGCCCATCAGGGTTTTGAGCAGGGTGCTCTTTCCCATGCCGTTGCGACCCATCAGGCCAATAGTTTCGCCGCGAGCGACGCGAAAGTCGATTCCGCGCAGGATGTGACTGGCGCCGTAGTAAGTGTTCAGGCCCTGGCCTTGGATGAGCAACTCAGACATCAAGGGCCTCAGTGGCAGCTGTGAGATCTTCCTCGCCCAGGTAAGCGGCTTGCACCTGACGGTCGGCGCGAACTTCGGCGGGCAAACCGCTGGCGATGACTTGGCCATTGACCATCACCGTCAACCTGTCCGCCAGAGTGAAAATGGCGTCAATGTCATGTTCCACCAGCAAGATTGCGTGGTCTGTCTTCAGGCGCAGCAGCAGTTGCACCATGTTCTCGGCTTCTGACACGCCCATGCCGGCCAACGGTTCATCGAGCAACAGGACCGAGGGCTCTGTGGCCAAGGTCATGGCAATTTCAAGCTGACGCTGTTCACCATGGCTGGCCGCACCTGCGAGGGTGTCACGACGCGGCAGCAGGCCAGCAAGCTCCAGAGCCCGCTCTGCACGGGCATTCACGTCGCGCATGTGTTCGGCCGATTGCAACCAGTTCAGCGGATTGAACGCGCTGGGTTGGCTTCGCGATTGAGCGGCTAAGCGTACGTTTTCCCAAACGGTGAAGCTGCGGAAAATATTGGTTTTTTGATAGCTGCGTCCCAGACCTCTGGTCGAGATCTGCTCAGGTGTCCAACCCGAAATATCGTGTCCGTGCAAACTTACTGTACCCGAGGTCGCGGGCAAGTCACCTGAAAGCAGATTGGTGAGCGTGGATTTGCCAGCGCCGTTGGGGCCAATCACGGCATGAATCTGGCCCAACCACAAGTCCACCGATACCTGGTGGACCGCGGCCAGGCCGCCAAAGCGTTTGGTCAAATCGCGAGCGCTGAGCAAAGGTGCGTTTACGCTCATGGTTGGCCCTTGCTTTGAACCAGTCGTTGCAACAAGCCCAAAATGCCGCGCGGTGCAAACACCACCAGCGCCACGATGAACAGCCCCATCCACAGTTGCCAATGTTTACCCAGCTGCATGCCGGCTACTTCTGGCAAGTCTTTGAAGACATGCAACAAATATTCAAACGAAAACGCCCCGATGATGGCGCCCGCAAAATTGCCCATACCGCCCAAAATAACCATCATGATGACGTGCGCACTCATGTGAAAGCCCATCAACTCCGGATTCACGTAGCCGGTTTGGGCGCCCCACAAATAACCCGCCAAACCAGCCAAAGCACCCGCCAGCGTGAACGCAGCCAATTTGTGCGAGAAGGTGCCAAAACCCAAGGCAAGCATTCGATGTTCGTTCACCCGAATTCCCGCCAATGCGCGGCCAAATGGGCTCCACAGCAGGCGGCGCAAAAAGGCGTAAACGGCGATCAGGCAGGCCAAGGTGAAGTAGTAAAAGACTTTTTTGTTTTCCAGGTCAAACAACAGCGCATCGGGCTTGAAGTTGATGTAAATACCGTCCGAGCCGCCCAGGATTTTGTTGTCAAAAAAGAGATAAAACACCATTTGCGCAAAGGCCATGGTGACCATGATGAAATAAATACCGTGCGTGCGCACCACCAAAAAGCCGATCAACAACGCCAGCAGCGCAGAGGCGCCGATGGCGATGGGCAGTGAGGAGTACAGGCTGACAGGTTCGCCTGCAGGTGTGATGAATGCCAATGCATAGCCAGCCACACCAAAATAAGCCGCGTGTCCCAGCGAGACCAGGCCGGTGACGCCTTGCAGCAAATCAAGGCTCATGGCAAAGATGACCAAAAGCATCATGCGCGAGACCATTTGCACATAAAAATCAGCGCCTACCCACGGAAAAGCCAGCAAGCAGAACAAGCCCAACGCCAACACAAGGTGAAGGCTGCGTGGCAGGGTGTCGAGGGGTGTGGTGTTCAT
>CANGKR010000111.1 GCA_947454355.1 Comamonadaceae bacterium | reverse complement strand
CCGTGGTGCGCGTCGTAGATGAATACCTGCACCTCGGGCTGCGCTTTGATGAACGCCTCCACTGTGGGCATGGGAATGTATTTGTCCTGGTTGGACAAGTGGGCCATCACCGGCACCTGTGGATGGCGTGCTATTTCAGCATCAGTGGTCATGCCGCCGCCATAGTAGGGCACAGCTGCTGACAAGCCTTGGAGCAAGCAGGCCGAGCGCCACGTGAGCAGGCCGCCCCAGCAATACCCCACGATGCAGACCTTGTGCCCGCTTTGGGCGACATGGTCGATCGCAGCTTGGATATCTTGCATCACGCCGGGCGCAGGCAAAGCCTCGACCGCGGTCTTGAAGCCAAAACCCTGACCCATGTCGGCCTCGGTGTAGCCGAGCTCTACGCCCGCTTGCACACGCTCGAAGGCAGCGGGCGCGATGGCCAAATAACCTTCATGGGCATAACCATCCACCACCTGACGGATGTGCGAATTGACCCCGAAAATTTCCTGAATGACCACCACCGCACCTTTGGCCTTGCCTACAGGTTCAGCGACATAAGCAGGAATGGATTTGCCGTCCGCTGCACGCAATTGGATCGTATGGCCCATGATGAAACTCCTTTGTAGATAAAAAATTCAGGCGGCTTGAGACAAGGCGCGCTCGACAAAGTCCAGCCGATCCTGACCCCAAAATAATTCGCCATCGATCACATAGCTGGGGGCGCCAAAGACCCCCGCATCGATCGCTGACTGTGTGTATTGTTCGTAACGCTCTTGCGCCGCTTGGCTGTGCGACTGCTCGAGACATCTGGCGCTCAGCCCTTGCTCTTCGAGCAAGGCGGCCAAAACTTTTTCATCGGCAATATTGCGCTCTTGCGCCCAAACAGCGGACAGAACGGCACCAGCAATGGCCATGGCCGCATCCGATCCGTGCTGCATATCCACGGCAATGATCAGGCGAGCCGCATCATCTCCGCCGACGGGAAAATATTTCGGCTTGAGCACCAGCGGCACATTCACAAATGTGCTGAATCGCTGCAACTCCACTAAACGATAGGCTTGGCGCTGCGGTGCCCGTTGACCCAAGGGCAAGCCACCTGAAATCGGAAATACCTTGCCCCCCAGATCCATGGGCATGACACGCACCGCGCTGCCCGTGGCCTTGAGCATGTTCATCAGGCGCTGATGCCCCAAATAAGCCCAAGGGCTTTGAGGGGCCAAGTAATAGTCCACTGTGCGACGCATGACGCTCTCCTGCTTGTTGTAAGGTGATGAATACATTCCATCCAGCCGCAGTTGTAACCTGTTGGCCATTTATTTGCAGGAACCAGGGTATGCAACAAGTACTGTTAGTGACAGGCGGCAGTCGCGGCATTGGCGCAGCCACCGCGCAATTGGCAGCGCAAAAGGGCTGGGCCGTGGCCGTGAACTATGCCACCAACTCGCTGGCCGCGGACGAGGTGGTGCGCAGCGTCCGCGCTGCCGGAGGCTCCGCCATGGCCGTTCAAGCCCAGGTGGAAGACGAAGCCCAGGTGATCGCGATGTTTGACAAAGTCACCGCCAAGTGGGGCCAAATCACCGGCCTGGTGAACAACGCCGGGGTGGTCGACATGACCGCGCGGCTCGACGAGATGAGCGTAGCCCGCTGGAAACGCATGTTCGACATCAACGTGATCGGCTCGCTCTTGTGCGCCCGCGAAGCTGTGCGCCGCATGAGCACACGGCATGGCGGCTTGGGCGGCAGCATTGTGAACCTGTCGAGCGCGGCTGCGCGTCTAGGCTCGCCCGGGCAGTATCTGGACTATGCCGCCTCCAAAGGCGCCATTGACAGCATGACTCTGGGTCTGGCCAAAGAAGTCGCGGCCGAGGGCATCCGCGTGAATGCGGTGCGACCAGGCTTGATCGAAACCGAACTGCACGCTTCTGGGGGCCTGCCAAACCGGGTTCAAGAGTTGGCGCACCAAGTGCCGATTCAGCGAGGCGGCAGTGCGCTGGAAGTAGCGCAGGCCATCGTGTGGTTGCTGTCCGAAGAGGCCAGCTACACCACTATGAGTTTCCTGGACGTTTCGGGGGGTCGGTGATGGAGATTCGATATTACTGGGAGGATCTGCAACCCGGGCAGGTGCGGGACTTGGGCACCATCTCACCCACCAAGGATGAGATCCTGGCATTTGCCGGGCAATTCGATCCGCAGTACTTTCACCTCGACGAAGAGGCCGCCAAGGCTTCGGTGTTTGGCGGCCTGTGCGCCAGTGGTTGGCATACCTGCTCCATGGCCATGCGGCTGATGGTCACCAACTTTTTACAAGAATCCGCCAGCTTAGGCTCTCCCGGCTTGGAAAACGTGAAGTGGCTCAAACCGGTCTTTCCCGGGGACATCTTGCATCTGCAACACCACATCATCGAATCGCGCCCCATGCGCAGCCGCCCCGATGTAGGCCTGGTGCGCACCGACTGGGACATGAGCAACCAAAAGGGGGAGCCTGTGCTGCACATGGAAGGCTGGGGCATGTTCCGACGCAGGCATCCGGCCACAGACTGACGCACCAAGTTGCTAGCGCGGCCCTCAACGTTTCAAGGCGTGATTTGGCACAAGCAATGGGCTGCAGCGGTGTAAGCCTGCGTGTGCTCGGTGAGCGCCTGGAGCCAAATGAGGTCTTCGGCCAGTGAACCTGGCATACCGCCCTGCGCCCAGGACTTGAGCGCCGACTGCGCAGAGCCTGAATCCGCTTGCATGAGCACCTCCATCAAAAACTGCTGCACCCAGCGCTGGACTTTAGATACTTTGGGGCCCCGGTACTTGATGGGTAATGCCTTGTCATCACTTTGGCCCGCCAGCTGGCGGGCAGCCTCGACCGCATCGTTGAAGGTGCCCACCTGGTCCACCAGCCGGTGTGCTTGAGCCTGTGCGCCGGTCCAAATGCGGCCCTGCGCCAGTTCATCCACTTGCGCCACTTCGAGTTTGCGCGCTTGAGCCGTCTTGGCGATGAAATCGGCATACACATGGTCAATGCCCGATTGCACAAGGGCCTGCACACGCGGGTCCAGTGTTTTGCGCGGGTCGTAGGCGCCAGCCAGCCAGGTGGTGCGGTAGCCCCCCGTGCTCACGCCCAGCTTGCGCATCAAGCCCTCGCCTGTGGGCAGCATGGCAAAAACCCCAATCGAGCCGGTGACGGTGGCGGCATCTGCCCATACCTGGTCGGCGGCCATCGAGATCCAGTAACCGCCCGATGCGGCTACGTCGCCCATTGAGACGACCACGGGCTTGCCTTTTTCACGCGCGATGCGCAACTGGTCACGAATCAATTCAGAGCCCAACACACTGCCGCCAGGAGAGTTGACGCGCAGCACAATGGCCTTGACCTCCTCGTCCTCACTGGCACTGCGTACCAAGTCGGCGGTGGACAGGCCGCCAATCTTGCCGGCCGGTGCACGGCCATCACCGATCTCACCTTGCGCCACGATGACCGCGATGTGTGCACCCTTGACCGGTTTGAACTGCGATTGGAGGTAGTCTCTGAAACCGACTTGCCTGAAGGTCTTGCCTTCGTCGTCCTTGCCCACCGTGTCCATCAGGTTTTGCCGCAATGCCTCGAATGTCTGCAACTGGTCCACCCACTTCCAGTCTTTAACCAATTGCCCCGCATCGCCATGCGCCGCTTGCAGTGCACTCGGTAAACTGTCGATGCGTTGCATCACACTGCCCATGGGCAATTGACGAGCATGTTCTATACCGTCGGTGTAGAGTTTCCATAACGCGTCATAGACGTGCGCCTCGGCTTTCAAGGCCTGCTCTGAAGGGCGATTGAGCACAAAAGGCTCACCCGCAGATTTGTACTGACCCACACGGATCAGGTTCGCCTCGATGCCCAGTTTGTCCAGTGCGTCTTTGTAGTAGTTGCGCTGCCGGCCGAAACCCTCGATCAGCACCGTGCCCAAAGGATGTACGCCCACCTGACTGGCATGGGCGGCCAGGTAATACTGGCGTTGGTCATAACCCGCTGACCAAGCCAGCACCGGCTTGCCGGAGGCCCTGAACTTTTCAATGGCCAAAGCCGCTTCGCGTAAAGAAGCCAGACCTGCGCCCTTGAAGTCATCCAGTTTGAGCAGCACCTGGTCGATGCGCGGGTCTTTCTCGGCCAAAGCCAGCGCCATTTGCAGGTCGCGCAAACGCACCGAATCACTCGACTCGCCCTGTAACTCTCCCAGCACCTTGTCGCGCAAACCGCCCGGCGACTCTTCGACCAAGGGGCCCTGAAGGTCCAACACCAACACCGTGTGATTTGAAATCGAGACGCGATCGGCAAAGTAAATGAACCACACCATACCCACAGCGTAGGCCAGCACCAGCAACACCAGGCCGATGCGGAAACTTTGGGTCAGCCCATCGGAGACTTTCAAAGTCACCCGATGCAGCGTTTGAAAAAAATGTTGAATCTTTGATAACACGTTCAATCCCTCTACTTACAGTCACTGACAATCTAACAGTCCACTCGGGACCAAATCCATTCAGCCCATACACGGCACAATGCAAAGTATGGACTTCAAACCCCTCATCACCTTGCTCGCCATCGTCAATCCCCTGGCCTGTGTGCCATTTTTCATTCATTACACCCAAGGTTTCAGTGCCACACAGCGACAGCGAACAATTGTGGTGTCGTCCATGACGGCTTTCATTGTGATTGCCGCCAGCGCCTTGTTGGGTTTGCAAATATTGGATTTCTTTGGCATCTCGCTGGCCAGCTTTCAAGTGGGCGGCGGCTTGTTGCTGCTCACCTCCGCCATGTCCATGCTCAACGCCCAGCCGGCAGAAGCACGCGCCAATGCCGAAGAAGTGCTGGATGCCGAGACCAAAGCCGCCATGGGCGCCAGCATCGCGGTGGTGCCCCTGACCATCCCTTTGCTCACGGGCCCCGCTACCATGTCAACCGTGGTGATCTATGCCGAGAAAGCCAAGAACTTTTCGCAATTGGGCACCTTGGTGGGTTACGGCGTGGTGATCGCGCTGGCCACCGCTTTGTGCTTTTCTCTGGCGCAACCCATCGCTCGCGTTCTGGGTAAAACCGGCATCAACGTGATGACGCGTTTGATGGGCTTGATCCTCGCCGCACTGGCGGTCGAAGTCATGACCGACGGTTTGCACAAGCTGTTTCCGGTGCTGGGTCAAGGGGCGTGAGCCCCTGTCGCGCACGCACATGTGCATGCGCATGAAAATCGCTACATTGCAAGCCAAGTATCTGGAGACACTCATGCGCCTCATCCTTCCTCGCTGGCTCGGTCTGATGTGCCTGGCCCTGGCCCCCGTGGCCATGGCCCAAGGCATGCCCGGCGGCTGCCCTGAAAAAAATCTGTTGTATTGGCAAGCCTTTCCACCTGGCGGTGAGTCGGATGTGTCGGCTCGCCATCAGCAAGTGGTGCTCAAGAAAAAATGTGCGGCCATCGACACCATCGTCCAGTACAAGGCAGGTGCAGGTGGCGGCTTGATGTGGGGGCAGATGAATAACTTGCCTGGCGATGGCTTGAACGTGGTGGGCGTCAATTTGCCGCATATCGTGTTCCAACCGATCGAAGGCGAAGTCCAGTACAAAACGGCCGACATCACGCCCGTGTACTGGTTCCACTACACACCTGACGTGCTGGTGGTGCCTGAGAACAGCCCGATCAAAAGTTTTGCCGAATTCATCGCGGCAGCCAAAGCAGCACCTGGCAAGATGAACCTGGGCGGCTCGGGTCTGAACTCGGCCAACCACGCAGCGCATGAGCGGCTGAACGCTGCTTTTGGCATCAAGAGCACCTATGTGCCCTACAAAGGCACAGGCGACATGTCGATGGCGGTGGTGGGTGCGCAAATTGACGGCGCGGTGACCTACACCCCCTTTGCGATTGCCAACAAAGGCAAGGTGCGCCCACTGGCCGTGGCCATGGAAAAGCGCCACCCGCTGATGCCCAACGTACCCACCTTCCGTGAGCTGGGTGTGGACTGGGTGGACGGCGCTTACCGCGGTATTGGCGTGCCCAAATCCACACCGCCCGAAGCCCGCAAGAAAATCTCTGACCTGTGGGCGGCGTTGAACAACGACCCCGAAATGAAAGAGCTGGCCGCGAAAAGCGGCTTTGAATTGGTCAACATTGGCACCGATCAGATGGACGGCTTCATGAAAGAGCGCATTGCGCTGTACATTGAGGGCGCCAAACGTTTGGGCTTGGGCAAAAAATAAGGAACCCTGTTTTGAAAATCACTGAAATCCGCGAATCAACCCGCTCGATCCAGAGCAATATTCGCAACGCCTACATCGACTTTTCCAAAATGAACCTCAGCCTGGTGGCTGTGGTGACCGATGTGATCCGCGACGGCCGGCCCGTGATTGGATATGGCTTCAACTCCAACGGCCGCTATGGTCAAGGCCATTTGATGCGTGAGCGTTTCATCCCGCGCATTCTGGAAGCACCCGCGGACAGCCTGCTGGATGACAGCGGTCAGAACCTGGACCCGCACAAAATCTGGGCCACGATGATGACCAATGAAAAGCCCGGCGGGCATGGCGAGCGCTCCGTGGCGGTGGGCACCATGGACATGGCGATTTGGGATGCTGTGGCCAAGATCGCAGGCAAACCCCTTTACCAATTGCTGGCCGAGCGTTACGGCAATGGGCAAGCCAACCGCAAGGTGTTTGTGTATGCAGCCGGGGGCTACTACTGGCCCGGAAAGGGCCTGGAAGGCCTGACCGATGAAATGCAAAGCTACCTCGACCGCGGTTACTCGGTGGTCAAAATGAAAATTGGCGGCGCCAGCCTGAGCGAGGACTGCCAGCGCATTGAAGCGGTCTTGAAAATGCTGGCCCCCGGCCAGCGCTTGGCGGTGGATGCCAACGGCCGTTTTGACTTGCCCACGGCGATCGCCTACGCCAAGGCCTTGGCAGGCTACAACCTATTTTGGTATGAAGAAGCGGGTGACCCGCTGGACTACGACTTGCAAGCGGCACTGGCGCCGCATTACGCCCCGCCGATGGCCACTGGCGAAAACCTGTTCTCGATGCAAGATGCGCGCAACCTGATCCGTTACGGCGGGATGCGCCCTGACCGCGATTGGTTGCAGTTCGACTGCGCGCTGAGCTACGGCCTGGTGGAGTACTTGCGCACGCTGGACATGCTGAAAGAAAACGGTTGGTCACCCAGCCGTTGCATTCCCCACGGAGGCCACCAGATGTCGCTGGCCATTGCGGCGGGCCTGGGGCTGGGCGGCAACGAAAGTTACCCGGACCTGTTTCAACCCTACGGCGGCTTTCCGGATGGCGTCAAAGTCGAGAACGGCTTTGTGAACCTGCCCGAGTTACCCGGCATCGGCTTTGAAGGCAAAGCCGATCTGTATGCCGAGATGAAATCGCTGGCCAGTTAAGGCTCCAGGCGGATACCTTTGTCGCGAATCAGGCGGGCCCAGCGGGCCTGTTCGCGCTGACTGAATTTGGCCACTTCATCGGCAGGACCGGGAATCAGCTCCAGCGCCAGGCCATCGAAACGGGCTTTCATGTCGGGCTGCGACAAGATCTTGGTCACTTCGGTGTTCAAGCGGGCCACAATGGCGGCCGGTGTGGCTTTGGGCACCACCATGGCAAACCAGATGCCGGCTTCATATCCGGGGTAACCGGAAGCCGCAATGGTGGGCACATTGGGGAGCAACGGCAAACGGTTGGTACCCGTCAAGGCCAGTGCACGCAACTTACCGGACTGGATGTGCGGGTTAGACGTCAAGACCACGTCGAACATCACCTGCACCTGGTTGCCCAGCAAAGCCGTGAGCGCAGGCGTGCTGCCGTTGTAGGGCACATGGTTCATCTCGATGCCGGTGGCCACCTTGAACAACTCGCCCGCCAAATGCAAGGGGTTGCCATTGCCGACAGATGCATAGTTGATCGCGTCCGGCTTGCGTTTGGCCAACTCGACAAACTCTTTGACATTGGTGACCGGCAAGCTGGCAGGCACCACCATGACCAAGGGCGAAGCCGCGAGCATGCTCACGCCCGCGAAATCAGCGACCGGGTCGTAGGGCAGCTTGCTGTACAGCAAGGGGTTTACCGCCAAACTGGCCGAGCTGCCCATGAACACGGTGTAGCCATCCGGCGAGGCCTTGGCCACAGCGTCGGCACCGATGATGGTGTTGCCCCCAGGTTTGTTTTCGACCACCACAGCCTGTCCCAGCGCCCGCCCCAGGGGTTCGGCGATGGCTCGGGCCAATTGGTCGGTCGATCCACCTGCGGCATAGGGCACCACCAACTTCAAAGGTTTGGTGGGGTAGCTTTGCGCCCAGGTGCTCACGCCGAGACTCGCGAGCACACCACACAGGGCCCAGCCCGCCAGTCTGCGTGTCCAGGGTTTCATGCGGCGTCCACCTTCTCATCAAAACCCACATAGCGCACAAAGGTGGCGTTGTCTTCACGCACCGACTTGACGTCGTTAGCGACAAAGGATGGATCGGGATAACCCATGGCGATACAGATCATGATGTTCTGGTCTTCCGGTATGCCCGCAATCTCTCGCACGACTTTCGATTGCATGATGCCCTGCCCGTTGATCACACAGCCCAGCCCGCGCTCCCAAGCGGCCAGTACGATGGCATGCGAAAACGCACCCAAATCAAACTGGCTGATGGCTGCTGGCTCGAGATACTTGTCATAGGTCAATACCAGCGAGACAGGGGCATCAAACTGGCGAAAGCCGCGCATGACCCAATCGGTGCGCCTGGCTTTGTCGTCACGGGCGATGCCCATCGCGTCAAACAACTGAACAGCCACGTCAATTTGTCGGCGGCGATGCACGCCCTCGTAGGCCTCTTTCATCGGGAAGTCCCGCTTCGGGGGCACACCCGCAATCATGTTGTCCGAATTGCCTTTGCGGATCCGGTCCAACACCTCACCGGTCACCACATGGACATGCCAGGGCTGCGTGTTCATGGAAGACGGCGCCCATTTGGCGACTTCAATGATCTCTTCAATGACGTCACGAGGCACCGGTTTTTGCAGGTAACCGCGAATGCTTTT
>CANGKR010000110.1 GCA_947454355.1 Comamonadaceae bacterium | reverse complement strand
CATCGTCTGGCGGTTTGACCAACGGGCGCAGGCCCACCCAAATGCTTTTCACATCGCTGCGCTGTGGTGGCCCTTGCAGGTAACGCGCGGCCTCGCGCAAGATGAAGTCCACTTCTTCCTCAAAAGCCAAAGGCTCCATGGCCAAGTCTTCGCGCGGCGTGTCGGTGGTGCCCAAGATCACTTTGCCCAACCAGGGCACGGCAAACAAAACGCGGCCATCGGCGGTTTTGGGGATCATCAAGGCCTGTTGGCCAGGCATAAATTTCGCGTCCACCACAATGTGCACACCTTGACTGGGGGCCACCATGTGCTGTGACTGACCGTCCTGGGCACGCAAAGCGTCCACCCACACACCGGTGGCGTTGACCACGCAACGTGCTTGAATGACGTGGGATTGTCCGGTCAAGACATCTTCGCAAACCACACCAGAGACCTGGCCTTCGGTGAAGCGCAAACTCGCGGCTTTCATGTGGTTGAGCATGAGCGCCCCTTCGCGGGCAGCGGTACGGGCCAAGGCGATGGCCAGTTGCGCGTCATTGAACTGCCCGTCCCAATACTGCACGCCACCGCGCAGGCCATTGCTGCGCACCGTAGGCAAGGCTTTTTGGGTTTCGCTGGACGACAAGAACCGGGTGGGACCCAGGCCCGCTCTGCCTGCCAGGGCGTCATACATTTTCAAGCCCAGGCCGTAAAACGCCGACTCCCACCATTGGTAAGCGGGCACCACAAAGGCCAAAGGCTGGGCAATGTGCGGCGCGTTGGCCAGCAATGTACTGCGCTCGTGCAGAGCCTCACGCACCAGAGCGATATTGCCTTGCGCCAGATAACGAACACCACCATGCACCAGTTTGGTCGAACGCGATGAAGTGCCTTTGGCAAAGTCATGCCCCTCGACCAGCACCACCTTCAAGCCTCGGCAAGCCGCATCCAGGGCTACGCCCAGGCCGGTTGCACCGCCACCGATCACCAACAGATCAAAAACCTGAGACTGTTGTTGCGCGCTTTGCAAGGCACCGATCAATGCGGCACGTGACGTGGAAAGTGGGGGAAACAAGGGCATGAAGCTCCGGACAAATCAGACTCGCTATTCTGCTTGAAAAAATGTTGGCCGATGGCGAGGCTTTTCACGGCAAAATTGCCCACATCGCCCACACCTGTTTACAACATGACTTACATCCTGGCCTTGGATCAAGGTACGTCCAGCACCCGCACCATTGTGTTCACCGAGCAAGGTCACATCGTGGCCCAAGCGCAAGAGGAGTTGCCCCAAATCTATCCGCAACCCGGCTGGGTGGAGCACGACGCCTTGGAGATTTGGCGTGCACAACTGAGCACCCTCAAGCAAGCCCTTGCCACAGCGGGTATTCAGGCGCGAGACGTGTCGGCCTTGGGCATCACCAACCAGCGTGAAACCACGGTGGTCTGGAACCGTCACACGGGAGTGCCCATTCACCATGCCATTGTCTGGCAAGACCGCCGCACTGAGCCGGAATGCGCCCGATTGCGTGAGCAGGGACTGGCCGAAACCATCCAAGCCAAAACCGGCTTGCTGATTGATGCGTATTTTTCAGGCACCAAACTGCAATGGATCCTGGACCACGTAGACGGCGCACGCGCGCAGGCAGAACGCGGTGACTTGCTGTTTGGCACCATCGACACCTGGTTGATGTGGCAGCTCAGCGGTGGCGCTGTGCATGCCACCGATGTGAGCAATGCCTCGCGCACCCTGCTGTTCAACATCCACACCCAGCAATGGGACGAGGATTTGCTAGCCGCTCTGCGAATTCCTGCGCGCATGATGCCCCAGGTGATGCCCTCGAGCAGCCCGTTTGGACATGTGAAGGCCGATTGGCTGGGCCATGCCATACCTATCGGTGGTGTAGCGGGCGATCAACAAAGCGCTTTGTTTGGCCAAGCCTGCTTTGGAGCGGGCATGGTCAAAAACACCTATGGCACAGGTTGCTTCATGCTGATGCATACGGGTGCACAGGCCATGCGTTCCCATAACGGCCTGCTCACCACCAGCGCGGCACAAGTGGGCGGCCAAGCCCAATACGCCATGGAAGGCAGTGTGTTTGTGGGTGGTGCAGTGGTGCAATGGTTGCGCGATGGCTTGCATGCCATCCGCCACAGCAGCGAGGTGCAAGCCTTGGCCGAAAGCGTGCCCGACTCGGGTGGTGTGATGGTGGTGCCCGCCTTTACCGGCCTGGGCGCGCCTTACTGGAAGCCTGATGCACGAGGCTCCATCACCGGCCTGACACGCGGCAGCACGGTGGCGCACATTGCCCGTGCGGCACTGGAGAGCATTGCCTTTCAAAGCGCAGCGCTGCTGCAAGCCATGAGCCGCGACCTGAGCACCCAAGGTCAGGCCCAGGTGCGTGAAATGCGGGTGGACGGTGGGGCTTGCGTAAACAACCTGCTGATGCAGTTCCAGGCCGATTTGCTCGGCATTGACGTGGTGCGCCCCGAAGTGATCGAAACCACAGCCTTAGGGGCCGCCTGCCTGGCGGGCCTGACGACCGGTGTTTACCAAAGCACCGATGAACTCAGCCAGTTGTGGCGTGTGGAGCGGCGCTTTGCCCCCGAAAAACCGCCCGCCCATGCCAGCGAGTTGATGGCGTTATGGGAACACGCGGTACAGCAAACCGTGCTGTGACTCTGAGACTTATCGTGCTTTAACGCTGCGTTTTCGCCCAAGCCTCGTATCGGGCTTTATTGTCTTCATTGGGCGGGTACAGGCCAGGCAGCACCGCGCCATTGTTGACCTCATTCATGATCCAGCCTTCCAGCCGTTCTTGTTCGACGGCAGTTTCGACCACTGCGTCCAACAAGTCGGCGGGGATCAGGACCGCACCATCGGTGTCAACCACGACCACGTCATTGGGGAACACCGCCACGCCGCCGCAGGCAATGGGTTCTTGCCAGTTCACAAAGGTCAAGCTGGCCACCGAGGCAGGCGCAGCTGTACCCTGACTCCACACCGGCAGACCCGTACCCAGCACCCCGGCCATGTCGCGGATCACGCCATCGGTCACCAGGCCAGCGACCTGACGCTTTTGCATGCGGGCGCACAAGATGTCGCCAAAGATGCCGGCATCGGTCACGCCCATGGCATCGACTACGGCCACACAACCTGCCGGCATGGCCTCGATGGCCGCGCGAGTGGAAATCGGCGCACCCCATGAAGCGGGCGTGGCCAGGTCTTCACGAGCAGGCACAAAACGCAGCGTGAAGGCACGGCCCACGACACGAGGCTGACCGGGTTTGAGCGGTTGGGTGCCACGCATCCAGACGTTGCGCAGACCTTTTTTGAGCAAAACGGTGGTCAGGGTGGCGGTAGTCACACCCGATAATTTTTCAACAATGGCCGGGTCTAAAGGCAGGGATGGGATGGTCATGACAATTCCTCAAATGGGTTTGGCCAGGTAGACCGCTTCGCGGCCGACAATGGCTTCGCGCGCGGGCATCAGAATGGTGCAATCATCACACAAGGCGCGAATCTCTTGACCGCCCTGGGTGGCGATCAGCTCGCCTTGGGCAAACACTTCAAAGCCTTTGACCGGTTTGACAAACCGGAAGTCGGACGAAGTGATGACGCAGGTTTGCAGTAACTCAAAGCGCTTGGCCGGCGGGAGTGGTTGTGCAGGTGGTGGCGCGATCAAGCCAAAGTGCGCCAGAAAGCCCAGGGTCGAAGCCAGGGCCACATCGCCCGTGGTCTTTTTGAAATGTTGACCGCACTCGACCACCATGGCCGCACCGTGGTGCTGGGCTTGCCCGAATGCCCCATATTGGATCAAGGGCGTGCCCGAACCCAAACCATTGGGCATGGCCAAATGGATTTGCGGTATGCCCACTCCCAAGGCCACTTGGGCATTGCGCTCGAAGGCAGGATAGACCCAAAAGGGCTCGACGTCTTGGGCGGTGGAATGGATGTCCAGCACATGATCTGCGGCTTGGACCACCTCGCGCATGGCGCGCGCGCGGCGCAGCTCTGGGCTGTCTTCGGTGCCATCGAGCTGCTCAGCCGACCAAATGCGGTTCATGTTGTGCACGATTTGACGACTGGCAAAAGGCTTTGAAGGGTCAAAGCTTTGGTAGGCCTCGACATTGGCAAAACTGAGCGTGAGTGTGCCGATCAGTGGACGCACCTGGGTGTCGAGCAGGTGCGTGACCACCGTCATGCCGCAAAACTCGTTTCCATGGGTGAGCGCATTGATCAGCACATGCGGGCCGGGTCGGCCAGACTCAAGACGGTGCACATAGTCCACTCCGACATTGCCCTGGCGGTAAGCGCTCAGATCGCGGGGCATCACCTCGATCACAGTGTCTGTGGTCTGACTCATGGTGATCACTTCAAAGGCTTCAGGGGCAATTCGCCACCACCTGGAATGGGGGTGCGGTCGACATTCAAGACCATGGAGACCAATACGTAGTAGCCGTTCACCGCGATCAGGTCCATCACGCCTTGCTCGCCAAATTGATCCACCATGGCTTTGTAGGTCGCGTCGCTGACTTGTTTGTTGGAGTGCAGTTCGTGGCAGAAGTTATAAACAATTTCTTCGTCAGCTTTCATGCCCGCAGGGCGCTTACCTTCGGCCACGGCTTGCGCCACCTCAGGGCTCAAGCCGGCTTGCAAGGCCAGGCGATGGTGCGCAAACCACTCGTATTGCGAATTCCATTGACGTGCGGTGATCAAAATCGCAAACTCATTCAAGCGCGCACCTAACGTACTTTTGAATCGGATGTGCGTTCCGACTTTTTGCAGCAGGTCGCCGACCTCGGGGCTGCGTAAAAACACATTGAACGGACTGCCCAAAGAAGCGTTGTTGGCCGCCGAACCCGGCACCGATGCACGAGGGCCGGTGCGGATGTTATTGGCAACTTCTTTTTGCGCGGGCGTCATCTGCGCATCGGTCAGCAGAGGGAAACGACGTCCGTCTGTGGCGGTTTGTGCAGAGGCTGAGGCCATCCAGGCCGACAACATAAGGACCCCGGCAAGCCAGGGATGTGCAAAACGATGGCGCATGACGGTCTCCTGCAAATATGGAGATCAGATCTTACCCCTGTGGTTGCAGGTTTGTGAGGCAATCAACCCTAACAGGGGTTGAGGCTTGCTGCCATCTTTTTACAAAAAATTGACTCACTTGTGCTTAAACCCCGCAACAGGGCGTATATCAAATTTAGGATGCAGTGGACATGTAATTTACGGCGTGCGCGGGCAAGATTAACGATACTTTGTCTGGGATCTGCTCTAGCTTGAGTAAGTGTTCAGGCACGGCGCGATGGGGGGATGTCATCGGAAAAAATTAAAGCCTCCAGGACTCCTCAAGTTCATCTGACTTGTGTCGATACCCTACGTGGAGCAATACAGGTTAAAGGGTTGACACCATGATTATTGAACGCGTTGAATTGCAAAATATACGCACAAGTGAATACATTTCCATTCTTAGTGCATTGGATGTAGGCGAGTGCCTTTTCTTTGACGACTTCAAAAAAGCCCAAAGCCTCCGATCGCTCGCGTATTATTTGAAGAAGTCTCGGAATCTGGAACGAAACTTCATGTTTCGAAAAATGGACAACGGCTGGCGGTTGATCCGCGTCGCATAAAACAAAAAAGATCAAGCCAAATAGGATCTCGACAAACGTCCCTCTTTGATGGGACTCAGTTTGACTTCATACTGTTGACTCATGGGTTGAGACAACTTACTCCAAGCATCCGATAGCGTTCTGGTCAACCACAAAACTTCAGTAATCGCTTCTGTATCGTGCAGTGCACTGGCATGCCAAAGGCGAGTTCCCATATAACGATAAAGATCCTCTAAGTTTGTACTGAGCAGAAGTTCCTTTTCTTTATCCAAGGTCAATTGCAGCCCTTTGATAATTCTCTGAGCGCGCGAAAGAGCTCGTAGCTTGCGTTCAGTCGCTTGATTGATACCGTGTCCTTGTGCTGCAAGCAATGCAGCACTCAAACCATCAAACAAAACTTGAATCATGTTTAATTTGCTGCCTGAAAGCAAATTGGCGTTCATTTGCACCGACTCAAATAATTTGATGTTGGGCGTTCGTCTGTGCATGCAGACACTCCTCATTGGAAAACTTCAGACCCAGCATGCCTCAAAAACTTGAGGAACTATTCATGCAAACTGCGTAAACAATGCAAATCAAGTAAATGATGTCAAATTTGTAAATTGGGCAAATTACGCAAAATTAACTCAAGTTTTGGAACTGCTCCGTTATGGTCAGGGGGAATGCAAATTTTTAACGTTTATGCACCGCTGAAGGATGCCCCATGACCACCGTTACCAATCTAGACAGTTTGCGGGCTTTGGCAGGTCTGAGTCAGGCCAATGCCAAAATCAGCCAGGCTTCAGAACGTCTCAGTACGGGGTTTCGCATTAATCGTTCCTCTGACGATGTGGGCGGTATGGCGGTAGCCAACGACCTCAAAACACAGATTGGTTCCTTCAATGCCGTGCTGGACAACGTTTCCGAAGGCAGCGCTGTCACTCAAGTCATCGACGCAGCGTTGACAGAAATTGTGGATATTTTGGGATACATGCGCGTCGCGGCAGTCGCGTCAGAAAGCAGCACCATAACAACCGCTGAGCGAACCGCATACCAAGATGAAATTGACGCCTACGTCACAGCCATAGATACCATCTCAAGCAATGCAACTTGGAACGGTACAACGTTGATGTCATCAGCATCCACATTGGACGTCCAAACTGGTGTGAATTCAGGTGACAGTACGACGCTCAGCTTTGACAAAATCACAACAAGTGAGTTGGATATTGATGCACTTAGCACTGCAACCACCACCACCGCGGGTACTGCGGTGAATGCAATTGATGATGCCTTGGACACAGTCAACACTTACCAAGCTTATATTGGTGCCATGGCCAATGTCATGGAAGCTCAGTACAACGTCGCCAGCGACACCATCATCAATTATTCTTCAGCCTACGGCAAGATCATGAATGCAGACTATGCAGCTGAAACAGCCAAATTAGCTGCGGCGCAAATACAACGCGATGGAGCGGCTGCCATGATGATTCAAGGCAACGATCTCAACCGATCGCTGGTTGATTACCTGTTGTCATCTGTATCCAATTAATGGATCAGCCTTTGAGCCCTGCAATGAAGCGGGGCCCTGATTTGTGATGAATTTCGCAGAATTGAATTTTGCATAAAAAAGCACCTGGCGCGAACGCAAGGTGCTTTAAAGATTTTGTTGGTAGGCGCGATTGGACTCGAACCAACGACCCCCACCATGTCAAGGTGGTGCTCTAACCAGCTGAGCTACGCGCCTACAAATTCGAAGCCGCAATCATAACAGAGAATTAACCTGCTTTCGGCTTGACCGCCTTAGCGCCTTTTATCAGCGGCGCCGGGCTGAAGACACACCGCGCACATAACCCACTTGCATCAACACGCGCTGGAGCAGGTTGGCGTCGGCCACTTCAACGGTGAAAGTCATCCACGCTACACCTTTGAGCGATTGGGTTTGCACGCCGATGACATTCATTTTTTCTTTGGCGAAGACTTCCGAAATATCCCGCAGCAGGCCTTGGCGATCGGCGGCTTCGATGGCCACATCGACGGGGTAAACCGAGGCATCGCCCACTTTAGGCTGCCCCCAGCGCACTTCGATCACGCGGCCGGGGTCGCGGCGCACCAGTTCTTTGAAGTTGCTGCAGTCTTGCCGATGGATGCTCACGCCCTTACCGCGCGTCACAAAGCCGCTGATGCCGTCGGGCGGCGCGGGTTTGCAGCAGCGAGACAGTTGCGTGAGCAGCGAATCCATGCCCACCACCAACACGCTGGAGGATTGGGTTTTGCTGGGGCCGCGTGCTTTTTTAAGCAACACGATTTCATCTGGCGACAGCGCTGGCTCGGGAGGATTGAGCAGGGTTTCGATGTTGCGCAAAGAGTATTCGTCTTTACCCACCACTTCGAACAAACCTTCGGCTGATTTGAAGCCCAACTGACTGGCCAGATCGTCCAGTTTGATGGCCGTTTTGCCCTCGCGCTGGAGCAGTTTTTCGACCGCTTCGCGGCCTTTGGCTACGTTTTCGTGGTTGATTTGGGCATTGAACCAAGCGCGCACTTTAGCTCTGGCACGCGGACTGACGAGGTAACCCAGTTCGGCATTGAGCCAGTCGCGCGAAGGGCCACCTTCTTTGATGGCGTTCACCTCCACGGTTTGCCCGTTTTGCAGCACGGTGTTCAGGGGCACCATGGCCCCGTCCACACGAGCGCCTCGGCAGCGGTGCCCCAAATTGGTGTGCACGGTATAGGCAAAGTCGATGGGGGTGGCGCCCTGCGGCAATTCCACAATGGCCGCATCAGGGGTGAGCACGTAAATGCGATCGTCAAACAACGCTTGTTCTTGCTGCTGCGCGGTGCCTGAAATGTCGCGCTCCCAAGCGAGCAGTTGACGCAGTACGGCGATCTTGGCGTCGTAATCGCTGTTGGCGCTGACGCCGTTATAGCCTTTGGCGCCTGCTTCCTTGTAGGCCCAGTGGGCAGCAATACCGCTCTCGGCATGGTCATGCATAGCCTGGGTGCGGATTTGTATTTCAATCGGCACACCTGTATCGTCGCGCACAACGGTATGCAGCGATTGGTAGCCGTTGTTTTTAGGTTTGGCGATGTAGTCGTCAAACTCCTCGGGCAAGGGTGTGAATTGCTCATGCACCCAGGACAGGGCTTCATAGCAACCAGCCACATCAGGCACCACCACGCGCAAAGCTCGGATGTCAAACACCCTCTCAAAGCCCAAAGACTTGCCGCGCATTTTGCGCACGATGCTGTAGATGTGTTTGGGCCGCCCCTGCACCGTGGCGGCTATACCTTTGCTTTGCAGTTGCGCTTGCAACTGCTGGCGAAGGCTTTGCATATTGCTCTCGCGCTCGGTGCGCTTTTCATCAAGCAAAGAAGCAATGTGTTTGTAGGTTTGTGGCTCCAAAAATCGGAAAGCCAGGTCTTCCATTTCCCATTTGATTTGCCAAATGCCCAGGCGGTTGGCCAAGGGGGCAAATACATTCAGCGACTCGCT
>CANGKR010000109.1 GCA_947454355.1 Comamonadaceae bacterium | reverse complement strand
TTGCCATCGCTGCCGCCGATTTTGTCGATGTCAATGTCGGTATAGGAAACGGAACCCACCCAGCCTTCGGATGGCAAAGGCGCGACGATTTCGCCGCCCAAGGTGCCCGAGATGGGGAAACGCAATTTGAAGCCATCTGCGGCCATGGCCGAATGCGAGGCACAAAACATCAATGCGGCGGCACTGGCCCAACGAAGCGCAAATTTTTTCTGCATGGGAATCCTTTGATTGAGTGGGAGTCAGTTCCATCTGTAACTGCCAAACACAAGTGTCATGTGTTTTTCACAGATTGGCACTAGGTGATAACACCAGTCAAGGCCTCGAAGCTCGTCACCTGAGCGCCAGTCGCAGGACTGACAGGGCCTGGTATTGAAGTGACAATGAAACACTCCCCATCACACACCCAGGAGCTCCCTATGACTTCAAACCGCATCTTGCTGCAAGGTGTTCCCGGCTCCCCCTACACCCGCAAAATGTTGGCCTTGCTGCGTTATCGCCGCATCGCTTATGAACTGCTGCCCACCGCGGGCGCGGTGCCGGGCTTGCCACAAGCGAAGCCACCGCTGCTGCCCACTTTTTATCTACCCGATGCCAACGGCCAACTGGCGGCAGTGACAGATTCCACCCCCTTGATTCGACGTTTTGAGCAGTCTCACACGGATCGCTCGGTCATACCCCTAACCCCGGCCTGGGCCTTCATTGATGCCTTGCTGGAAGACTTTGCCGATGAGTGGCTGACCAAGGCCATGTTCCATTACCGGTGGCATTTCGCACCCGACATTGACAAGGCGGGCCGAGTCTTGGCCACTTGGCGCGAGCCCGAGGCGGACCCAGTCCGTTTTGCGGCAACAGCGCAGATGATCGCCACGCGTCAAATTGAACGACTCCGTTATGTAGGCTCCAACCCGCAGACCGCTCACATCATTGAAGCGGGCTACCTGCGGGTCCTGGCCTGCATGGAAGAACATTTGCGCCACCACCGCTTCATGATGGGCGCTCGCCCTGGGGCGAGTGATTTTGCGGTGTACGGCCAATTGACTCAGCTGGTTCAGTTCGATCCCACCCCCATGGCCCTGGCGGACCGACTGGCGCCGCGTGTCTGCGGCTGGGTGGGCGTGGTGGAAGACCTCTCGGGCATCGCCGTCACCCCTGAGGATTGGCTGGGGGGTCTGAGCTTGCCGGATTCTCTGAAGGCATTGCTCTGTGAAGTCGGGCGTCTGTATGCGCCCTTGCTGGTGGCCAATGCCCAAGCTTTGCAGCAAGGCCAAAAGGAATTCACCACCACCATCGATGGGCTAGCCTGGACCCAACAAGTGTTCTCCTACCAAGCTAAATGCTGGATGTGGCTGCGACGAGATCACGACGCATTGGCCAGCGATCAGCGTGCTGTGGTGGACGAGTGGTTGCAAGGCACCGGGTGCGAAGTGTTGTTCACACCCCCAAAATCCTCGCCAGCCTGACGCCCCAACCCTGCCATCGGGGCGCCACGTAACGCAGTCGTGGCCGCGCAGCTTCGGCGGCTTTGACGATTTGCACCACGATGCTGCGTGTATCCCTTGCCTCCAAAAATGCAAAGCTGCGTTTTTCTTCGGCCATCAAGCGTTCGCGCACGGGCCAGAAATACGAACTCGGGTCCATCCAGCTGTATTTGCTGGCGGTCATGCGTTGGTTGAATCCCGTATGGATCGCCCCCGGCTCGATCAAGGCAATGTGGATGTTCTTGTGCAAGCGATCCATCTCGGCGCGCATGGCAGCCCCAGCCGCTGACAAGGCAAATTTGCTCATGCCATAAGGCATCAAGAATGGGACCGGGACGCGCCCGGCAATCGAGCTGACCATCAACACCGTGCCCCGCTCGCGTGCCACCATGCCGCGCAGTACCTCTTGGGTCAAAGCCAAGGTTGCAAACAGATTGACTTCAAACACTCGGCGCACTTTGTCCATGGGTACTTCGGCCAAGGCGCCAGACTCTCCCACCCCGGCGTTGTTGATCAGCACATCGATGGCCAGATCATTGACTTGGTGCCGGTCCACTTCCTGGGTGATGTCCATCTGCAGGACCTGCAACGAAACGCCTTGTGTCTGGCTTTCGGCCCGCAAAGATTGGGCCTGCTCTGCCGTTTCGGTGCTGGCCCAGACCTGATGCCCGCGTGCGGCCAGTGCGAAGGCTGCATCGCGGCCGATGCCGCTGCCCGCGCCAGTGATGAGAATGTTTTTGGACATGGTGAATTCCTTGTGGGGGCGCTATCGAAAACCCTGTGCCGGGTCCATGCAGGCCGTGATACATTGGATCGCATCCATACACGCCTGTCTTGATGTTAACTGTTTGCCAAGGCTTGCCCAGCTGAACGCCGATCGAAGTCTTCAGAGATTCAAACCCGATGTCCTTGAAAAGCATGCTCATGCCAGCGGTCACCGCTTGGTGGCTTTCGCCAGCGCGGCGGCAGCGTCTGCGTGCATCTGCGGAGCGACGGCGCATCCGGCAGGGCCAAGTGCACACGGTGCAATATTTTCATCAAGCGGATGACCCTTACTCGGCCCTGATGGTGCAATGTTTGCCGAGCTTGCTCGCCCGTTACGACATTGCGCTCGATGCCCACGTGGTCAGTCCCCCATCTGATGCGGCAGCGCCAGACCGAGAACGCCTGATTGCCTACAGCCGCAAAGATGCGGCCTGGTTGGCGCAGCAGCATGGGCTGACTTTTGTCGACTCCGGCCATCAACCCTCTACTCATGCCCTGGATCACGCAGTGGCCGCTTGCGTCATGGCGATTGAGCAGGGCACATTTGTGGAGCAAGCTCAGCAAATCAGTACCTCTTTGTGGACAACGACGGCCTCGGGAACCGAGTCCCAGACGCACGCCCCAGAGGCAACATCCCATGCCGTACAAGCGCATCTGCAAGCCAGCGATGCTTGTCGAGAACGCTCAGGCCATTACAGCGGTGGCATGCTTTACTACGCTGGCGAATGGTATTGGGGGCTCGATCGCCTTCATCATTTAGAGTCGCGTCTGCAGGCCTTGGGCGCTGCAAGGCCTGGTACCAACGGCTTCATGTTCGCACCGGAAGCAGCAACGCATTGGCCCCAGCTCGATGAGCCAGCGGTGGTGGATTTTTTCTTCTCCTTTCGCAGTCCTTATTCGCACATTGCTGCATTCCGGTTGTTTGCACTGACGCGTGAAACGAACATTCAAGTGCGACTGCGTTATGTACTGCCCATGGTCATGCGGGGCTTGGCGGTGCCGCGCAACAAACGCATGTACATCAGCCAAGACGCAGCAAGAGAAGCCGAGCGACTGGGCATCGACTTTGGCCGGATCTGCGACCCGGTGGGACGGCCCACCGAGCGCGGCTTGTCCTTGATGCCACTGGCCGAATCCCATGGCTTGGGCCAAGCTTATGTGCTGTCCTTCATGCGCGGTGTCTGGTCGGAAGGCCTGGATGCCGGATCAGACCGGGACTTGCGCACCATCACCGACCGTGCGGGCCTGCTCTGGACTGAAGTCTGCATCGCCCTTGAAAAAACGCAATGGCGCAAAACGGCCGAAATCAATCGCCAAGAGATGCTGAACTTGGGGCTGTGGGGCGTGCCCAGCTTCCGACTCGATGACACGGCGGTCTGGGGCCAAGACCGCCTGTCGGCCTTAGAACAGACCCTGCGCCAACGCCGTCACACTGGCCTTTGAATTTTTTACAGGAATACACCATGAACACCACTGCGGTTCGCATCGCCAAAATCACTTGCCTCGCTGTGTACCTGCTGGGCATGATCGACGCGTTTGCGCCTGAGTTGTTGTCCTTGCCCTACGACGCCGCGCGCGCCGCGTGTCTTTTGTTGGGCATTCATGCGATCGAATTGATCGTGTTTTTCAACCGCGTCCGTTGGTACCGTGGGTCTTTGGGGGTCAGCATGGTCTTGACCCTGTTGTTCGGCTTGCTCCACTGGAAGCCTTTGCAAGCACCGGATGCACCCGATGTCAAAGCCAATGTCTAAGCTCAGCTTGAACCGCAACCTGCGCTGCGCGCTGATGGTGACTGGCGGCTGGCTGGTCGCGACCGCCTTGGCCGCAGCCAGCTTGAAGGCCAAAGTGCCGGCTGCTGTGGCTCAGCGCCCGAACATTGTCATCTTGGTGGCCGACGACTGGGGGTTTTCAGACTTGGGTGCTTTTGGCGGAGAAATCGCCACGCCACATCTGGATGCATTGGCCCACAAAGGCGTGCGGTTTTCGAACTTCCACACAGCCGCATCCTGTTCGCCCACACGCTCGATGCTGTTGACCGGTGTCGAAAGCCACCGCGCCGGCATTGGCAACTTGCGCGAGAGCACGCCGCGCACGCACCTGTCCAACCCGGCTTACCAAGGCTCACTGAGCCAGCGTGTGGTGACTGTGTCCAGCCTGTTGAAGGACAGCGGCTACCGCACCTACATCACCGGCAAATGGAACGTTGGTTCCGAGCCGCGCAATCTACCGCCTCAACGCGGCTTTGACCGCTCGATCGTGCAAGGGGATACGGGTTCGGACAATTGGGACCCCCAGCAGCGCTACCTGCCCCACGGTCCCAAGGTCAATTGGTACGAAAACGGGCAGCCCGCGGTCATGCCCCCCAAGTTTTATTCGTCTGAGTATTTTGTTGATCGCATGATCGGCTATTTGGACCAAGACAAGACCAGCCCGCAACCGTTTTTGGCCTATGTGGGTTTTCAAGCCAACCACGTGCCAGTGCAGGCGCCCTCGCAATTCATTGCCAAATACAAAGGCCGTTATGACCAGGGCTGGACGGTTTTGCGGGAAGCGCGACGCGACAGCGCAACCCGTTTAGGGATTGTGCCCGCCCAGACGCCCATGGTGAACTTGCCGACCACCCAAGATTGGCAAGCCCAAGACGCCAAGTCGCAACGCTACCAAGCCCGCCGCATGGAGGTGTATGCCGCCATGGCCGAAGCCATGGATCACCAGGTGGGCCGTTTGGTGGCGCACCTGAAAGCCAATGGGCAATACGACAACACCGTGTTTTTGTTTTTGTCGGATAACGGGGCCGAAGGCTCAGACTACGACATGGCCCAAGCATGGCTGATGACCCAATACAGCCAAGACATCGATAGGCTCGGTGGCCCCGGGGCCTACAGTATCCAGGGTCCCAGCTGGGCCAGCGCCTCGGTCAGTCCTTTGAACGGCTTCAAGTTCTTTGCGGGTGAAGGCGGCATTCGCGTGCCCATGTTCATCGCCGGTGCCGGTGTATCCAACCCTAGCGCCATTCACCGCGGTTTGACCCATGTGACCGACATCGCACCGACCCTGCTGGCGATGGCCGGCATCGAGCGGCCTGCAGCGCAATACCAAGGGCAGAACATCGAGCCCATGTCGGGGCACAACCTTCTGCCCGTGTTGCAAGGTCAAACGCAGGCCGTGCGCGGTCGCGATGAGATTTTGGGATATGAACTCTCTGGTAACGCTGCGCTCTTCAAGGGCCCACTCAAGTTGGTGAAAAACCTCGCCCCCTTGGGGGATGGCCAGTGGAGGTTGTTCGACATCGAAGCCGACCCGGGTGAGACGCGTGACCTGCAAAAAGAAAAGCCCCTTGAATTTGCCGCCATGCAAAAGGACTACCAGGCATGGGCGGATGCGCAAGGCGTCTTGCCCGTGCCCGCCGACTACAACCCGGTCATGCAAGTGACCATCAACACGGTGATGGACTATTGGCTGCCTGATTTCGGTCCCTGGATCGCAGCAGGTCTGTTGTTGCCGATTGCAGCATGGCTGGCCTGGCGCCGCCGCAGAGCATGAACACCTTTCCTGCGGGTTATTTCCGCAGCCCCTGGCCCGCCGAAGATGGCGGACCGCAAAGGCTGCAGAACCCCTGGGGCCATCCAGGCCTGAACCTGCAAGCTGGTGAACGCTTGCGCTGCACCACCCGCAACACCCTGTTGTCCACCATGACCGTCCTGGGCGACCCCAGGCAGGTGTATTTGCTGACCCATTCAGCCCTGCGCGCCCATTGGGGCGCGGCCACCACAGCGCGTGTGGAGCAGATCGACCCGGTGTCTCTGAAAACCCTGCACGCTTCACCCCGTTTGCCCGGTGGCCCGATGTGGCCGGGCGGCATGGCCCTGCATGCCAATGGGGATCTGTTCGTCGTTTACGGACGTTATGCGCATCGCTTGAACCGCGCGCTGGAGATCCAATCGGCTTTCCAGTTGCCTATCGACCAGGCCTACAACTCCTTCGTCATTTTGGACGCAGGATGCATCGTGACCAAAAATTTGTCGGACACCCAAGCGGCTCGTCTGACGGTGTTGACACCAGATTTGCAACGGGCCTGTGCGGACATCGACTGCCCCGAGCCTTCGATCGCCCGGCTCAGCAGCCGTGGGAATGTGCTGTATGTGGTGGGCGTGCGCTCGATCTTTCGCTATGTCTGGCAAGCCGATCTTCAGACCCTGGCGCTAGAAGTCAGCTGGCGCCATGACTACACCTCGGGGACTGCGCAGTCCTATGGCTGGGATGTGGTGATCGATGGACTGCATGCATGGTTCATGGACAACGGTCGACACAACTACCTTTTGCGCATGATTGGCTCAGGCTTGACGCCAACGGCGAACCGATTGATCCGAGTGTCTTTGACGAACAGCCAGGACCATGCAGCATGGGAGATCACTGGCTTGTCGCACGGCAGCATCACCAACCCGCCTGTAGTGGATACACACAACGGTCTGGTGTTGGCCTACGACTCGGCCCACAGTGTCATGCGCGCCTGGAAGATGGTGGACCCTGAACATTCATGCAACTTGCAAGCCCTGTGGACACGGCAAATCGGTTGCGCCAGCCACATGATTTTGTACCCCGATACTGGCGAACTCGTCACCAATGACTACCGCCGCTGGGGCGAAGAAGTGGTGGTGCTGGACACCCGCACCGGAAAAGACAAAGCCCGCGTGCGCTCAGGTGGCATCACCCAAGGTGTGGTGTTCCCCAGCGTGGGCTGGCAACGCGACTTGTACTGGAGCTCGATGGGTCGCTTGGCCCGCATCTTTGTCGAGTAAGCCCATGACCCCGACACCGGACCCCACTCCGGACCCGAGACAGGCTGCGATCAAAACCGCCGGGTCACCACGATGTCATGGGTACCCGCGGGCAGGCTGATGAAGTCACCATCGATGCCCACTTTCATCGGGCCTTTGAAGATAGCAGGGGCTTCCCCCAAGAAAGCTTTTTCCAAACCCGGCAAAGGCAGCGGTGGCGCAATATGGCTGAGCAGCAAATAGCCCACCTTGGCGTCTTGGGCAGTCTGCGCCGCTTGTTCCGGCGAGGAGTGGTAATCGATGATGTCGCTCATCAACTTCTGCAAAAGAGGGCGACCTGCTTTCGCGGCTGCGTTACCGATGGTTTGGACCAAGGGCGCAGACAAGGCTTCATGTACCAAAACGTCCACACCTTGGGCTTGCGCCAGTACCGATGCCGAAGGACGTGTGTCTCCACTCAGCACCAAGGTGCGACCTTTGTAGCTGATGCGGTAACCCACGGCAGGATGCACAGGCGCGTGGTCCACAGGAAATGCGCGCACCTCGAGTTCATCGGCTTTGTAGATCACCATCTCGCGGGCAGAACCCAGCTCGAAAGTTTTAGCCTGTCCGCCAAAACCCGTTGAGGGCAAATGCGCTTCGCCATGGTGAGCGACCCGATAGGCTTGGTCCTGGGCATAGACCTCGCGCAAACCCTCCACCACCCTGTTCACGCCGGGTGGGCCGTAAACCGGCACCGGTTGGGCATTGCCCATGGAGACCCAGCGCTGCAAAATCAGCTCACCCAAACCGTCGATGTGGTCCGAGTGGAAATGGGTCAAAAAGATGGCCTCAATCTGCCCGTGATTGACGCCCATTTTGGCCAGATTGCGCGTAGCCGCATTGCCGGCATCGAATACGAATATTTTGTCGCCCGCCACCACCAAAGTGCAGGGCCCACTGCGTTTCTCGTCAGGGAATGGCGAACCGGCCCCGCAAAGTCCGACATGCAAACCATCGGTCAAGTCCTGACGGATCTCTGATTTCAAGCGCTGGGTCACGACTTTTTCGGCAACCCAAACACTCAAGCTGCCTCTGAACACGTAGGCAGCGCCCAAGCCCACACCCAACAGAATCAAGATAGACAGGAAGCCGCGCAAGATGGAGTTTTTCATGGTGGTAGACGTTCAGATCACGCGGCGCACGGGCGTGTTGTGGATGAATTGCGCCATGGCCTGAGCCACTTCGACGCCGCTGTCTTCTTGCAAAAAGTGCCCTGCTCCCCGGATCTTGGCATGGGGTTGACCTTGCGCGCCGGGGACACGTTCTTGCCAAACTTTGTAGCCACCACGGGTGATGGGGTCGCGATTGCTGAACAGGGTCAAGAAAGGTTTATCCCAAGTTTCAAACAAGGCCCAGGCGCGCTCATTGGCCTCTCGTGCCGGATCTTGCGGCGTGGTGGGCACAAAGGTGGGGAACAAACGCGCTGCCATGCGGTGGGCACGTGTGGGAAACGGAGCGTCATAGGCGGCCACCTCGCGGGGTGACAAGCCATGTGCACAACCGGCTTTCACGATATGCCCGATTGGAAACCAAGGGCTGTACTTCGCAAAAGCTCGCCAAATTTTGAAGGCAACGGGAATGGCATCGGTACCCGTGGGCAAGGCGCCATTGGCCAGCACAATACGGTCGAACCGGTCAGGCATTTCGGCCACCACCCGCAGGCCGACCAGCGAGCCCCAGTCTTGGCAGAACAAATTGATGCCCTGGAGTTGACGTGCCTCCACCCAAGCGGCCATCCACTGCACATGGTTGAAATACGAATAATCCTTGGCGCTCATCGGTTTGTCTGACCGCCCAAATCCCACCAAGTCGGGCGCCAGCACCCTGCAACCCGCTTGTACCAGGACCGGAATCATCTTGCGGTACAAAAAAGACCAGGCAGGCTCGCCATGCATCAACAGCACGACGGGACCGTCCCCAGGCCCTTCCTCGATGTGGGCGATGCGCAGGCCACCGATCTCTGTGTAATGCGGCTCATAGGGAAAGTCCGGCAAGTCGGCAAACCGAGATTCGGGGGTGCGCAGATATTTTCCAATGGGCGCTAGGGTTCTCATGCGGATTCTTTCGGGATGGCGGTCTGGTGTTGCGGAAAGTATAGTCTTAAACATACACATCTGTATTGTTTTCACGCTTGGTTGGCTTGCAATCGGTAACAACTCCCTTTT
>CANGKR010000108.1 GCA_947454355.1 Comamonadaceae bacterium | reverse complement strand
TTTGATTCAACATCACACGCGGTGAGAAATTCATGAACCCCGCCCCGCGATCAGGCTCTTGCACAATGACCGCACCGATCTTCAAGCTGGTGTTGCCCAACTGCAAGCTGTCCCCCAGCACCAAGCCCAATGCGGGCAGCAAAGCCGGGTCCACCCACACCTGCCCAGCTGGCGGGATGCCCTGCGCCGCCTGAGGCTTGGCGTTGGCCAAGTTGGAGTGGCCATTAGGGGTTTGGATCTTCAACTGACCGCGCAAGGGGTAGCCATCGCTCACGGCTTTCAAAGCCACCAGCTTGTTCTGCCCAGCAGCTGAGCGAGCCATGGTGGGGAAACTTGCAGAACGGTTACGCGTCAAGCCGCGCAGGTCGGCTTGACGCTCCAGTTCGGTCGGGGTGGGCTTGTCGCTCACCACCACCGCGTCGCCGCCCAAAAGTTGCCGCGCATCGCGCCACAAACCGGCTTGCAAGCGGTCGGCAAAAAAACCTACAGCAGTCAAAGCGGCCACGGCCAAAGTGACAGACAAGATCAACAGGCGCAATTCGCCTGCGCGCACATCACGCCACAAATGGCGCCAACCCAGGCCCACGGCCATCCACCCGTTTGAATTCATGCCCGAACGATACCCGATCAGGTCAGGGCCTTGCTGCTGGAAGGATTTACCGGCTCGGCCTTTGAGTAAAGGTGCGGCTCCCACACCAGCCTCTCAGGCGCTGAAAAACACAAGAACCGTTGATTCGTGGCCCGGCCGATGGCGCACAAGCCCACGCGCTGCGCAACGTCCAGGCCCATTTGCGTGATGCCACTGCGCGAAACCGCGATTGGGACCCCCATTTGCGCTGACTTGATGACCATCTCGCTGGTCAAGCGGCCCGTCGTGTAGAACACTTTGTCCTCACCCGAAACGTCGTGCATGGCCATCCAGCCGGCGATGGTATCCACCGCGTTGTGGCGCCCCACGTCTTCCACAAACATGCACATGCGGATACCCTCGAACAAGGCGCAGGCATGTACCGAACCGGCCGATTTGTAGGTGGTCTCTTGCAAGCGAATGGCGTTCACAATGCCATACAGCTGTGTCTGAGTGATGTGTGAGGGCTGCAGCTGGATACTCCCCAGATCGCTTAGCCAGTCGCCAAACACACTGCCCTGGCCACAGCCTGTGGTGACCACGCGTGGCGCGGTGGGTGAGTCTCCTGCCCCATGACGTGTTTTGACAGCGGCCACGCCGGGCTGGCCCATCTCGCCGTCGCCTAAACTCCAGTCGACGGTAATGGACTCGATGTCTTGCACCGAAGCCACCAAGCGTTGATTGAGCAAAAAGCCCAACACCAGCCACTCGGGGTGGGCACCCAAGGTCATCAAGGTCACCAGCTCCCGCTTGTCGAGGTAGACCGTCAAAGCCCTCTCAGCCGGTATCTGAATGTGCTGGCTTTGCCCGAACTCATTGCGCACCTGTACGCCCTGCGTCAGGGCAGCACTGGCTTGCGTCAAATGCGGCTTGAGGGGCAACATATTTCAGAGTGTGGGCGCGGTCAAATTACCGTAGCCTGCGACGGTAGCGGGGTTGCCCCCCGCATGGATGGCCACCGCGCAGTACTTAAATTCCGGAATTTTGCCGAACGGATCCAAGGCCGAATTGGTCATCAGGTTGGCCGCCGCTTCGTAATAAGCGAAGGGCACGAACACGGTGCGGGAAGGTGTGCCATCGTCACGGCGCACGTGAATCGCTACCTCGCCCCGGCGCGACTGGATGGTGATCACATCACCCGTCTCCAAGCCCAGGGCGGCCATGTCGGCGCCGCCCATGCTTGCCGTAGCCATCGGCTCGATCGCATCCAACACGGTGGCGCGGCGCGTCATGCTGCCGGTGTGCCAATGCTCCAGTTGCCTGCCCGTGATCAACACAAACGGATAGTCTGCATCAGGGCGTTCATTGGCGGGAATGATGTCGGCAGGCACCAGATTGACGCGGCCGTCCTCGGTGGCGAAGTGGTCCACAAAAACCGTGGGTGAACCGGGATCGTCGGCACTCAAACAAGGGTAAGTCACGCTGGACTCTTGCTGCAAGCGTTCCCAGGTGATACCCGAAATGGCGGTGTGCATGGCACGGCGCATTTCGTCATACACCTCGGCCACACCATCGAAATCGCCTGTGTAACCGCAAGCCAGTGGCCGGCCGCGACCCTGCTCACCCTGTGCCGCAGTATGTGTGTAGCTGGCGTAAGCGCCGATGCGCTCGGCCATCTGCTGAATAATCCACAAATCGGGCTTGGCCTGGCCAGGTGGGTCGATGGCTTGCTTGCCCAATTGCACCATGCGGTCGGTGTTGCTGACGGTGCCGTTCTTTTCAGGCCAAGCCGTCGCGGGCAAAACCACATCGGCCAGCCAAGCGGTCTCAGTCATGAAGATGTCCTGCACCACCAAATGGTCGAGCGAGGCCAAAGCATGCCGGGCATGGTTCAGGTCAGGATCGCTCATGGCGGGATTCTCGCCCATGATGTACATGCCGCGCACCTTGTGCGCATCGGTCTCGGGGGCCAGGATCTTGTGCATGATCTCAACCACGGTGTAACCGGGCAGCGCATCCAGAGGGCTACTCCAGAAATCTTCAAACCAGGCGTGCGCTTGGCCATCCGTGACCCGTTGGTAGTTGGGGAACATCATCGGGATCAAGCCCGCATCGGATGCGCCTTGCACGTTGTTCTGCCCTCGCAGTGGGTGCAAGCCCGAACCGGGTTTGCCGATCTGCCCAGTCACGGTGACCAAAGCGATCAAGCAGCGGGCGTTATCGGTGCCGTGCACGTGCTGGCTCACACCCATGCCCCACAGGATCATGGCGCTTTTCGCTTGGGCAAAGGCACGAGCCACTTCGCGCAAGGTTTCAGCCGGAATACCGCAAATGGGCGCCATGGCTTCAGGGCTGTAGCCTTTGACGTTTTCTTGGAGGGCTTCGTAGTTGTTGGCCCGCTTGGCAATGAAGTCCTGATCGGCAAGGCCTTCTTCAATCACCACATGGATCAAAGCGTTCAGCATGGCCACGTCGGTGTCGGCCTTGAACTGCAAGGTGCGCCAAGCGTGCTTGCCGATGTCGGTGATGCGCGGATCGGCCAGCACGATTTTGGCGCCGCGCTGAGCGGCGTTTTTCATCCAGGTGGCCGCCACCGGATGATTGGCTGTGGGGTTGGAACCAATCACCAAAATCAATTCGGAATGCTCGACGTCGTTGACTTGGTTGCTCACCGCGCCCGAGCCCACACCTTCAAGCAAAGCCGCCACACTGGAAGCATGACACAAGCGGGTGCAGTGGTCCACGTTGTTCGAGCCAAACCCAGTGCGCACCAATTTTTGGAACAAGTAAGCTTCTTCGTTGCTGCCCTTGGCAGAACCAAAACCGGCCAAGGACTTGGGGCCGTGTTGGTCGCGCAAGTCTTTCAAGCGGCCTGCGCCCAAAGCCAGCGCTTCTTCCCAGGTGGCTTCGCGAAAGACCTCGGACCAATCTGCGCCTTGCTCAGACATACGGCGGTTCAAGCTGTTCAGTAATTCAGGGTCTTTAGGCACTCCGGTCTTGCGGATCAAGGGCACGGTCAAGCGCTGCGGACTGGCGGCATAGTCAAAACCAAAGCGACCTTTGACACACAGTCGATTGTGATTGGCGGGGCCATCGCGCCCTTCCACACTCACGATCAAGTTGTCCTTGACGTTGTAAGTCAACAAACAGCCCACGCCACAAAATGGGCACACCGAGTCGACTTTTTTGTCGACTGCTTGAGAGCCTAGAAGGGTTTTCGGCATCAGGGCACCTGTGGGGCAGGCCTGCACACATTCACCGCAAGCCACGCAAGTGCTGTCGCCCATGGCATCGCCCAGGTCAAACACGATTTCACTGTGCGCGCCGCGCGAGGCGTAACCGATGACGCCATTGACCTGCTCTTCACGGCAAGCCCGAACGCAGCGGTTGCATTGGATGCAGGCGTCCAGGTTCACGGCCATGGCGGGATGGGAGACATCGGTCTGCGGCTGTTCGCGGCGCAGGGCTTTGAGCTCAGGGCGCACCGTCACGTCCATGCGGCTGGCCCAGTCGCTCAGTTCACCGTGCTGCCCCGTGTCGGAGGCCGCACCGTTCGCGTCGTTCCATTTGTGTCCCACGTCGGGCATGTCAGACAGCAACATCTCCAGCACCATCTTCTGGCTTTTGACGGCGCGCTCACTCTGGGACTGCACTTGCATGCCCTCGGTGGCACTGCGGCAGCAACTGGGGGCCAGTGTGCGTTCGCCTGCGATCTCGACCACACAAGCGCGGCAATTGCCGTCGGCGCGGTACCCGTCCTTGTAGCAAAGGTGCGGGATATCGATGCCATGGCGCTTGGCGGCCTTGAGGATGGTTTCGCCCTCATAGGCATAGATGGTTTGGGCGTCGAGCTTGAATTCGACGGTTTTGGGGGTCACTTCGGACAAAGAGGTCGGTGCGTTCACAGCGATGCTCCAATTTCCTGAGGAAAATATTTTTGAATGCAGCGCACCGGGTTGGGCGCCGCTTGACCGAGACCACAAATGGAGGCATCGGTCATCACCACATTGAGGTCCTCCAGTGTGGCGTTGTCCCACACCGGGGCGTCCATCAAAGCGGCTGCTTTGGCCGTGCCCACACGGCATGGCGTGCACTGCCCGCAGCTTTCGTGAGCAAAGAAGTTCATCATGTTCACAGCAGCATCTCTCGCTTTGTCTTGGTGTCCCAACACAATCACGGCCGCTGAACCGATGAAGCAGCCATACGGCTGCAGGGTGTCAAAGTCGAGTGGAATGTCCCCCATGCTGGCGGGCAAGATGCCGCCCGAAGCGCCACCTGGCAAATAGGCATACAGCTCATGGCCTGGGGCCATGCCACCGCAGTATTCGTGGATCAACTCTTTGACGGTGATGCCCGCTGGAGCGAGTTTCACCCCGGGGTGTTTGACGCGTCCGCTGACGCTGAAACTGCGCAAGCCTTTGCGCCCATTGCGGCCAAAGCTGCTAAACCATTGCGGCCCCCGCTGCACGATGTCGCGCACCCAGAACAGGGTTTCGAAGTTGTGCTCCAGCGTCGGGCGGCCAAAGAGGCCCACTTGCGCGATGTAAGGCGGGCGCATGCGCGGCTCACCCCGTTTGCCTTCAATGCTTTCGATCATGGCGGACTCTTCGCCACAGATGTAGGCACCGGCACCGCGGCGCAGCTCGATCAAGGGCAACTGGCAAGGCGGGTTCGCCTGCAACTTGGCCAACTCGGCCTCCAGCAGTTCGCGGCAACCGTGGTATTCGTCACGCAAATAAATGTAGCAAGCGTCAATGCCCACCACCTGCGCGGCCACCAGCATGCCTTCCAAAAAACGGTGCGGGTCGCGCTCCAGGTACGTGCGGTCTTTGAAGGTGCCAGGCTCACCCTCGTCAATGTTCACGGCCATCAGTTTGGGGGCGGTTTGGTCGCGCACGATGCGCCACTTGCGCCCGGCCGGGAAGCCTGCGCCACCCAAGCCGCGCAGGCCCGAGTCTTCCATGGCCTGGATGCACGACTCAGCGTCGAGACGCCCCGAAGCGACGTCCTTGAGCAAGGCGTAACCGCCTTGGGCCAAATACGCGTCCATGCCCACATAGGCGGGCGCAGTGTTTACATCGGACACAGGCGAGACCGCTTGTTCTGCCAACGCTGCCGCATCGAACTGCGCTTGGTCTGCGGCCTTGGGGTGACCGTGCAAGTTGGCAGTGACGGCCTTCGCCACCGCTTCGGTGGTGGCAAAGGGCACTGGATGCTGGTGCACCACCACCGCAGGCGCTTGCTCACAGCGGCCAATGCAGGGCGCTGCGATCACACGCACATCGCCTGAACCCAAAATTTGGGGCAATCGGGCCAACAAGTCTTGCGCTCCCGCCAGCTCACAGCTCAGGCCATTGCAGACCCGCACAGTCAAGCCCGGCGCGACGTCGTCACCCCTGATCACTTCAAAGTGGTGATAGAAGGTGGCGACCTCGTACACCTCGGCCATCGGGATGTTCATCTCTTTGGCCAGCGCCACCAGATGGTGATCGTGCAGCCCGCCGAAATGGTCATTGAGCACATGCAAGTGTTCGATCAACAGATCACGCCGATGGGGTGCCGCACCCAACAATGTGCGCACAGCGGCCAAAGAGGCATCGTCTGTTTGACGGCCCTTGAGCTTACTTTTGGAACGGATGCGCTGGCGCATGTCGTCGACCGTGGCCAAGGTCACGGCAGGCGACGAATCGGGGACTGAGTTTTGAGAGATTTTCATGGAGGGTCGATTGAAACATAGGCATGCAAAAGTGGTTTTGCGCAAACCAAAAAGCCCCGCACACGCAATGACTGCGGCAGCGGGGCTTGATCAGGCGCTTCGCCCGCAGTGACTAGGCCTGCATCAGGCGAAAAACTTCGCGACGCTGAGCAAGGTTCTGTAGATGCCCCAAGCCAAGGGAATGCCAACAGCCACCCAAGCCAAGGCCACGAACATGGGGCTCACAGCATCCGACCCTGAGGCTTCACCACCGCGCACCACTTCAGAGGCCACCGCCTTTTCGTGGGCCAGGCGTTTTTCTTGCGCCAGCTCGTCTGCCGTCATGAACCATTTGTCGTTCAGTGGTTTGACCAGCAAGTTGCAAATCAAGCCCACCACCAACATGCCAACCAAGATGTACATGGTTTGGTTGTAAACCTGTTCACGCGGGATGCCCAAGCCCAGTTGGTATTCGCGCATGTAGTTCACAACCACCGGGCCAAGCACGCCCGCCGTGGCCCATGCCGTGAGCAGGCGGCCGTGGATGGCGCCCACCATTTGCGTGCCGAAAATGTCGGCCAGATAAGCCGGTACTGTGGCAAAGCCACCGCCATACATGCTCAAGATGATGCAGAAAGCTGCGACAAACAACACAATGCTGCCCGCTGCGGCGCTGCCTGGCACACTGAAATACAGCACGCCACCGAGCACAAAGAACACGATGTAGGTCAGCTTGCGACCCAGCTTGTCAGACAGGCTGGCCCAGAAAAAGCGGCCACCGATGTTGAACAAGCTCAAGAGCGCAGTGAAACCAGCAGCCACCGTGGCAATGGCTTTGAGTTGGTCCTTGTCCAGGTCACCAAACTTGGCAGGAACACCGATCAAGCTGCCGCCAAAGACTTCTTGCAGCATGGGCGAAGCCATGCCAATCACACCGATGCCTGCGCTCACGTTCATGCACAGCACCATCCAGATCAGCCAGAACTGGGGAATGCCCCAGACTTTGCTCACATGCACATGGCGCTGCGTGATCATGGCGTTGTTGGCCTGTGCAGGGGGTGGCGTCCAGCCCGCTGGCTTCCAACCCGTTTCAGGCACGCGGTAACCCAGAGCACCCGCCATCATGAACACGAAGTACACCAAGGCCATGACGACGAAGGTTTGCATCACGCCCACGTCGGTGGGGGTGGCGAAATACTTCATCAGGTCAGCGGCCAAAGGCGAGCCAATCATTGCGCCGCCGCCAAAGCCCATGATGGCCATGCCTGTGGCCATGCCGCGGCGATCGGGGAACCACTTGATGAGGGTCGAGACCGGCGAGATGTAACCCAAGCCCAGGCCAATGCCGCCGATGATGCCGGAGCCCACAATCATGAGCCAGAACTGGTGCAGGTAAATGCCCAAGGCCGACAGCAACATGCCGCCGCACCAGCACAGGGCCGACACGACACCCGCTTTACGGGGACCAGCGCGCTCGAGCCAGCCACCCCATGTGGCCGCACTGGAGCCCAGCAACACGAAGAACAGGGTGTACATCCAACCCAAGGTTGAAATTTGCCAGTCGCAGCTGGTGGTGAACAGCTGACCCCAGAATCCCACGTCCGGCCCGCATTTCACAGCGTCCTTGATGCCAATGGCTTTGGACAAAGGCAACCAGAACACCGAAAAGCCATAAGCCATGCCAATGCACAGGTGAATGGCCAGGGCTGCGGGGGGGACCAGCCATCGGTTAAAGCCGGGGCCAGCAATGATGCGTTCTTTGTCCAGCCAACCAGGCGATTGAGTCGTCATCCAAATACTCCTAAGGTTCATTGACCTTGATCGAGTCGCGCAATCCACACGAGCCAGATCAAAGGAGTTTGCACAATGGACTCAGAAGCTGAATGAAAACTGACATGGACCATCGATCTAGATCAAAGCAAGGGATAACCATGACCTGCTACCGGTTCAAAGTTTTCATTGGAATGATTAAAAAAATTCAATTGAATCAATAAGTTTCCAAATGCAGTCGGCCTTCTTTCTTGAGCGCGCCACCGATGGCGTCCCAGTCCAGACCGGCGTTTTGCGCGATGTCGCGCAGCGCCATGACCACGCCCTCTTCCATGCTTTTCAGGCCACACACATAGAAACAGGTGTTGCCATCTTTGAGCAGGGCTGCCACATCGGCAGCGCGGTCGCGCAAAGCGTCTTGCACATAACGCTTGGGCTTGCCAGCTTCACGCGAGAAAGCGAACTCGGTGTCGATGAAGTCTTTGGGCAGGTTGTTGAGTGGACCAAAGTACGGCAGCTCGGCGGGCGTGCGGGCGCCGAAGAACAGCATCAGCTTGCCGCCCTCGAACTTGCCGCTGGCCCGCAGGCGGCGGCGCCATTCTGTCATGGCGCGCATGGGGGCAGAGCCTGTACCCGTGCAAATCATGACGATGTTGCTCTTGGGGTGATTGGGCATCAGGAAGCTCGCGCCAAACGGGCCAATCACCTGCACTTTGTCACCCACATTCAGGTCGCACATGTAGTTGGAGCCGACGCCGCGCACCGGTTTTCCGTCGTGGTCTTCGAGCACGCGTTTGATGGTCAGCGACAGGTTGTTGTGGCCTGGCCGCTCGCCGTTGCGGGGACTGGCAATCGAGTACTGGCGGGCATGGTGCGGCTTGCCGTTGGCGTCCACGCCAGGCGGGATGATGCCAATAGATTGGCCTTCGAGGACCGGAAATGGCAGGCTGCCGAAGTCCAGCACGATGTGGTGGGTGTCGTAGTCTTGTTGACCCTCTTGCAAACCTACCTCGGTCACACGCAGGTTACCGGTCACACTGGCGGTGATGGTTTTCTCAGCGGCTTTGGGTCCGTACAGGTTGGTGTAGGCGTGGGCAGCCGACCAAGGGGGAATCGTCGCGCCGAACTGTGCCGAGTTGAAGCCCGAGGCGGCGGCGGTGCTGACGGCTGAAGCCGAGGACGCTGCGGCTGCTTGCACAGCCGTTTGTGCTTCTTCTTGTGCGGTATCAGCCACGCCACCCGCTGCAGCCAACTCTTCGGCACTCAGCTCTGCGGGCAGG
>CANGKR010000107.1 GCA_947454355.1 Comamonadaceae bacterium | reverse complement strand
GTCAAATCGGCCCAATAACGCAGTGCATTCATGCCGCCATCTTAATAGAGTCAGCTGACATGTTCCTGCGGTCTCAGGTGTACAGTCGGGCGGTATGAAGTTTTCATACGTTCACATCGCCCTAACGCTCAAGGCGGCTACGCAGTCAGTTGCCCATAAATTCAGGCTCGGGCTCTTGACATTGCTCCTGTTGGGCTCGGGGGCCTGGGGCATTGCACAGGCCGCAGAGTCTTTGTTTCCAAAGGCCTCCAGCCCTTCAACCGTCAGCCTGACACAGCGCGACACTGCAGGTGCGACAGTACAAACACCTCAAGTGCGGGCTCAATTGGTGGCGCATGCCCCGCAAGGGGTTCAGCCGGGACAAACCTTCTGGTTGGGCTTGCAGCTGGAACACGAACCCCATTGGCACACCTATTGGCGTAATCCGGGAGATTCCGGCTTGCCCACACAACTGAGCTGGACCCTGCCTGCGGGCTTGACGGCTGGTGACATCATCTGGCCAACACCGAAGAAAATTGCCATCGGCAGCCTCACAAATTATGGGTTTGAAGGTAGCAACTTGCTGGTTGTGCCCATTCAGATTGCGCGGGATTTCAAAGTGCTAGAGAGCCTGGATGTGATCTTGCAAGCGCAATGGTTGGTCTGCCGACAAGAATGCATTCCACAGGATGGGCATTTCAGTTTGCGCCTGGCCACGAACAGTGCAACGGCTTCGCATGCCCCGTTGTTCGAATCCGCCTTGCGCCAGCAAGCGCGGGCTTTGGCTCCCCAGCCAGGGCAAACCGAGGCGCGTGTGAGCCAGCAAGGCCAGCGCCTGCAGTTGCGTGTGAGCGGTTTGCCGGCAGACTGGCAAGGTCGCAATTTGAACTGGTTCCCCATCACCCCCGAAATCGTCAGTAACTCAGGCCAAGAGGGTCGCGACTGGGCGCAAAGCTGGAAAGGCGCGGTTTGGACAGCCGAACTACCGGTCTCACCCGAGCGCAGCGAACATCCTGCGGCACTCGAATGGCTGTTGACCTTGGACGACAGCAGCTCAAAGCCCGGCGTCACCGTGCAGACGCCAGTGTCGGGCACTTGGCCTGCCTCAGCCCCTGCGGCGCAGGTATCGCCCGCATTGGCGCAAGCTTTGAAAAAAAACGCTGCAACGGTGGCAAGCGAAGTCACCGCCATCATTTGGTTGTGGGCTTTGATCGGTGCATTCGTCGGTGGTTTGTTGCTCAATTTGATGCCCTGCGTATTCCCGGTCTTGGCCATCAAAGTGTTTGCACTGGCTCAACCAGGCCAAACCCGCACCGCGCACCGATGGGCAGGATGGGCCTATACCGTGGGTGTGGTCTTCTCTTTTGTGGCCTTGGGCGGCCTGATGCTCGCCTTGCGCGCTGCGGGTCAGCAATTGGGCTGGGGCTTTCAATTGCAGTCCCCCATGGTTGTGGCCACGCTGTGCTTACTCTTTACCCTCTTGGGCTTGAACCTGGCCGGCCTGTTCGAGTTTGGTCTGTTCATCCCCGACCGCTGGGCATCGATGCAAAGCCGTCACCCGACCGTGAACGCTTTGGGCTCAGGGGTGTTGGCCGTGGCCATCGCCTCACCCTGTACAGCGCCCTTCATGGGTGCGTCTTTGGGCTTGGCCATCGGCTTGCCGGCATGGCAAGCCTTGCCTATTTTTGCCGCCATGGGCATCGGTCTGGCCTTGCCTTACCTCGCAGCCAGTTGGTGGCCCGTGCTGGCAGAGGCCATGCCACGCCCCGGAGCTTGGATGCAAACGCTTCGGCAGGCCTTGGCTTTTCCCATGTTTGCTACCGTGGTCTGGCTGCTGTGGGTGCTGGGTCAACAAACCGGCTTGGATGGCGCGGCGGCCTTGCTCGGCCTGTTGGTGATGACAGCATTTCTGGTCTGGGCTTGGGGCCTGCAAGGCCGCGCACGCTGGATCATGAGCGCTGTGGGTCTGGTCATGACATGGGTCATCGGTCAAACCCTGTGGCCCTTGCTGAATGCTGCGCCGCAGAACACGACTGCCACCATCCAAGAGGCGCGTTGGCAAGTGTGGTCTGAGTCCGAGGTGCAATCTGCCTTGGCAGCAGGACGCCCTGTGTTTGTGGACTTCACAGCGGCCTGGTGCGTGACTTGCCAGTTCAACAAAAAAACCACCTTGTCAGATCCGGAATTCTTGACCACCGTTCAAGAACGACAAGCAGTCCTGCTGCGCGCCGATTGGACGCGACGCGATCCCGCTATCACGCAAGCACTCACACAGTTGGGGCGCAGCGGAGTACCTGTCTACGTGGTGTACGTCCCTGGGCTGCCTGCTCAAGTCTTGTCCGAGCTACCTTCGGTTCAAGACATCACCTACGCCCTGCGACAATCCAAGCCATGAGCACCTCTACCGCATTCGCCCCTCTTCAGAACGACACCTTCCTGCGCGCCTGCCTGCGCCAGGCCACCGACCACACCCCCGTCTGGCTCATGCGTCAAGCAGGGAGGTATTTGCCCGAGTACTGCGCCACCCGCGCCAAGGCCGGCAGCTTCATGGGCCTGGCCACCAATGTGGATTACGCCACTGAAGTCACCCTGCAGCCGCTGGAGCGTTACCCGCTTGACGCGTCCATCTTGTTCAGCGACATCCTCACGGTGCCTGACGCCATGGGCCTGGGCTTGTCCTTTGCCCAGGGTGAAGGCCCGCGCTTTGCCAAGAACGTGCGCGACGAAGCCGCTGTGGCCGACCTGGCCGTGCCCGACATGAACAAGCTGCGCTACGTGTTCGATGCCGTCACCAGCATCCGCAAAGCGCTGAACGGCCGTGTACCTTTGATCGGTTTTTCCGGCAGCCCCTGGACGCTGGCTTGCTACATGGTCGAGGGCGCGGGGTCTGACGACTACCGGCATGTGAAGACCCTGATGTACAGCCGCCCAGATTTGATGCACCGCATTCTGGAAATCAACGCCGATGCCGTGGCCCTGTACCTGAACACCCAAATCGAAGCGGGTGCACAAGCAGCCATGATTTTTGACAGCTGGGGCGGCGTATTGGCCGATGGGGCTTTCCAGCAGTTCAGCATGGCCTACACGGCCCGCGTGCTGAGCCAGCTCAAAACCGAACACAACGGCCAACGCATCCCCAGCATCGTTTTCACCAAAGGCGGCGGGCTGTGGCTGCCCGAGATGGCGGGTCTGAACTGCGATGTCCTGGGCCTGGACTGGACCATGAACCTGGGCCGCGCCCGCGCCATGGTGGGCGGCCAAGTCGGCGGCCCCGGTAAGGCGCTGCAAGGCAACATCGACCCGAACATTTTGTTTGCGCCGCCCGCACAGATCGCGACCGAGGTGCACCGGGTGCTCGACAGCTTTGGCAAGCCGCACACGGATAAAACCACCACTGGACCCACACACATCTTCAACCTGGGCCATGGCATCAGCCAATACACCCCGCCCGAGCATGTGACGGCGCTGGTCGAGGCGGTGCACAGCCACTCCAGGTCCATGCGGGCATGAAATGCGGTGCGCCTTCAGACCGCGTACCCGTTAACACAAAAAATGCCCCCCTGAACCCGAAAATTTTTCATTTTTTTGGGTTTTTTCTATTGACTTATGCACAAATACGACTTTGGTCCCCAAGTGCATTCATTACCAAAACAGGGGCGACATGTGAATGACTTCGAAGCATGTAAGTCTATGATTTAATTGACATTTAGTTTTTTGCTCAGTTGATGGGCAATCCAGCGAATGGCTTGATTTTCAAGCCCCGCACACCGCCCGAGGGTAGTTTTCAACAAAGTTATCCACAGTTTTTTGGGATCCCCCTTAAAACCATGAAAAATCAATGACTTAGGGACGATTTCCAAAAGGTTTCTAATCATTTAAATCTTCAAAATCGGCAGACTCTCAAAGCAAAACATCAATAACACCAAGATGCCCCTCTGGCTTGACATCGCCGTCCAAACCCCCGCACACAGCCAAATCGGGGGCTTGTTGACCTATACCCACATGCCCGCCCCGGGCGAGCAAGCCCTGGTGCCCGGCACCTTGGTTCGGGTGCCCTTGGGTTCGCGGGATTTATTGGGGGTGGTCTGGGCAATCCACAGCACAGCACCGGCTCGCACAGAGGGCTTGCGCGAGATCAGCGCGGTATTGAGCGAATTGCCGCCACTGCCCGCCCCCTGGCTTCAATTGGTTCAATTTGCGGCCCACTACTACCAACGCTCGGTTGGTGAGGTGGCGATGGCTGCATTACCGCCGCAATTGCGAGATTTGAACAGCACCCAGTTGACCAGGCGGCTGCGAAAACAACCACCTGCCGCAGCCGATGAGGCGACAGCGCCAGGTCAAATCTTGTCGCCTCAACAAGCCGCTGCACTGAGCGAAATCACCGCGCTACCAGGACCTTTTTTGATATTCGGTGCCACCGGCAGTGGCAAGACCGAGGTGTATCTACAAGCGGTGCAACAGCAACTGCAAGCCGATCCCCTGGCACAAGCCTTGATCATGGTGCCCGAGATCAACCTGACGCCGCAATTGGAAACGCGCGTGATCGAACGCTTTGGTGCGGACCGGGTGGTCTCGATGCACAGCGGCATGACGCCTGCGCAGCGCCTGAAAAGCTGGTTGGCAGCCCATTCGGGTGCGGCACGCATTGTACTGGGCACGCGCATGGCGATCTTTGCATCCTTGCCCCATTTGCAATTGATTGTGGTGGACGAAGAGCACGACCCCAGCTACAAACAACAAGAGGGTGCCCGCTATTCCGCTCGAGATTTGGCCATCTACCGTGGCCGGCTGGAGCAGGCCAAAGTCATTTTGGGATCGGCAACGCCCTCCCTGGAGAGCTGGTATCACAGCCGCCCCGCCAGCGAAGGCGGCCGATACCAACGGCTGCTGATGCCCGCGCGCATCGGCCAAGGTCAACTGCCTTGGGTGCGCAGAGTGGACATGAACAACCAACCACGCAAAACCGTGCTGTCTGCGCCTTTGCTTGCCGCAATCCAGTCTCGCATTGAGCGCGGTGAGCAATGCATGCTGCTGCTCAACCGCCGTGGCTACGCGCCCGTGCTGCACTGCGCCGATTGCGGCTGGAAGAGCGAATGCCCTCACTGCAGCGCCTTTCGGGTGTTTCATAAACTGGACCGCACGTTGCGCTGCCACCACTGCGGCTTGACCGATCGGGTGCCCCGGGCTTGCCCCGCCTGTGGCAACAGCGACATCGCTCCCATGGGCCGTGGCACCGAGCAACTGGAAGAACACCTGGCCGAATTGCTGGCACATGTGCACAGACCCGATGGGCAGGCAGTGCGCATCCTGCGCATCGATGCAGACAGCACCAAACATAAAGGCGCACTGGAAACGCAATTGGCCCAAGTGCATTCGGGAGAAGTGGACGTGCTGGTGGGTACGCAAATGATCGCCAAGGGCCATGACTTTCGGCGCATCACTCTGGTGGCCGCCATCAACCCCGACAACGCCTTGTTTTCCAGCGATTTCAGGGCCCCGGAACGCCTGTTTGCGCTGCTGATGCAGGCAGCGGGCCGGGCCGGTCGTGACGCGGGTCAGAGTGCGCAAAGCGAAATGTGGGTGCAAACCTTTCACCCTGCCCACGATGTGTTTGCCGCCCTCAAACAGCATGACTATCCTGCATTTGCGGCCAGTCAGTTGACCGAACGGGCCCAAGCGGGTCTGCCGCCCTCAAGCTTTCAAGCCCTGCTGCGGGCCGATGCCAAAAGCCAAGACGTGGCGCAATCCTTTTTGAATGCTGCCGCCCAAGCTTTGCAAGGCCAGGCCGAGCATGACCTGGCAATGGCAGACGTCTTGCAACAAGTGAGTTTGTTTTCAGCGGTGCCGATGTCGATCCAGCGCGTGGCCAATGTCGAGCGCGCTCAAATGTTGCTGGAAAGTCCTTCCCGCATGGCCCTGCAAAAAGTCCTGGCCCGTTTGCAGCCCTTGATGCATGCGCAACGTGCTGGCCCAGAATTCAAAGGCCTCATCCGCTGGCTGGTAGACGTGGACCCGTTGTCGATCTGAGCTGGCCAAGGGTCAGGCCAACAGGGTCACGGCCCCCGAAAAGGTCAAGAACGCCGATGCTGTGGTCAATAAAATGATCCACGCAATACGGCCATTGTCGGCTTCGTAACGCTCTGCCAACATGGCCACATTGCTGGCACTGGGCAGAGCCGCCACCAAGACCATGATTTTCAAGGCAAAGGGATCGATTGGCACCCCCACAGAAACCGCTGCAGCACCCACCAGCAACACCAAGAGCGGATGCAGCAGCAACTTGATCAGGGCCATCGGCACCACGTCCGTCCAGCGCAGTGGACCGTGCCTGCGCGCATGGGCTTGCATTTGCGAGCGCGCCAAAACCGCCCCGATCGTGAACAAAGCCACGGGCGATGCAGCATCGCCCAGTAAGCCAACGGTTTTGTCCAGCGGCGCCCACCAAGCCCATTGCTGCCAGGAGAACAAGGCCCCTCCCAAGATGGCCCAGGGCAAGGGGTTTCGCACCACGCCAGCCAGGGCTTTGCGCGCCGCCTGCGTTGCGCCATGTTCCCCGGCGGCATCCAAACGCGACAAAGCAATACACAAAGACGTGGTGATCACCATGTCCACCAAAATGGTGACGATAGCGGGTCCCGCCGCCGCCGCGCCGAGCAAGGCGACCAGCAAAGGCACCCCCATGAAACCGGTGTTGGGAAAAGCTGCCACCAAGGCCCCGAAAGCCCCATCGTTCCAGCGAATGCGGCGATTCAAGCTGACAGCCACTGCAAAGGCCACCATCACGCAGGCACAAAACAGGTAGGTCAAAAACACACCCGGATTGAGCAGCTGAGCGACCGGCATGCCCGAGCCGAAACGAAACAGCATGCACGGCAAAGCAAAGTACAGCACAAAGCCGTTCAGACCCGGTATGGCCTCGAGCGGCAACATGCCACGCCGGGCGGCCACGAAGCCAGCCAGCACCAAGGCAAAAAATGGGAAGGTAACCTTCAAAACATCCAGCATGTGACCATTGTCGCTGGAACCAGGGTCATACCCCGTCCCGCGATAGACTGCCGCCACTTATTGGAGTTGTGCGCGCTGAATCTCGCGATAAGGTCACGTTGTACCGCTATGATGGCCGCCCATGTCTGACTTCACCTCCGGCCTCAATCTCGCGCAACAAGACGCCGTCAATTATGTCCACGGTCCCTGTTTGGTGCTGGCGGGTGCAGGCTCGGGCAAAACACGGGTAATTACCCACAAAATCGGCCGATTGATGCAAGTGGGGCTGTCGGCCTCGCAGATTGCCGCCATCACCTTCACCAACAAAGCGGCCGCAGAAATGCGCGAACGGGCGAAAACCTTGATCGGCCCTGCAGCCAAAGAGGTGATGATTTGCACCTTCCACGCACTCGGAGTGCGCATCATGCGCGAAGACGGGGGTGTGCTGGGGCTCAAACCACAGTTCAGCATTCTGGATGCCGACGATGTCACCAGCATCTTGAAGGACTGCGGCGGCACGGTCGATGCTGCCACCGCACGGCAATGGCAATGGACCATCAGCCTGTGGAAAAACAACGGGCTGAGGGCCGCGCAAGCCCAAGAGCAAGCCAAGGACGACCATGAACTCATCATTGCCCGCATCATGGGCATGTATGAAGAACGCTTGAGCGCCTACCAAAGCGTGGACTTTGACGATCTGATCGGTCTGCCGCTCAAATTGCTGGCCGAACACGAAGAGGTTCGCAACAAATGGCAGCAGCGTCTGGGGCATGTGTTGGTCGATGAGTACCAAGACACCAACGCCACGCAATACGAAGTCCTCAAGCATCTGGTGGGTGACCGTGGCCGGTTCACAGCGGTGGGCGACGACGACCAGTCGATCTACGGTTGGCGAGGCGCCACGCTCGATAACCTGAAAAAATTACCGCAAGACTTTCCAGCACTGAAGGTCATCAAGCTGGAACAAAACTACCGTTCTACCAGTGCAATTTTGCGCGCCGCCAACAATGTGATCCAACCCAACCCCAAGTTGTTTCCCAAAACCTTGTTCTCTGAATTGGGGGAAGGGGAGCCGGTACGGGTGGTCGACGCCGACCATGAAGAACACGAAGCCGAGCGCGCCGTTGCGCGTATACAGTCTTTGCGCGCAGGCATGAGTGTGACCACAGGTCCTCAGGGCGAAGCATTGTTTCGTGAGCTGAAAGATTTCGCGATTCTGTACCGGGCCAATCACATGGCCAAGCCTTTTGAAAAAGCCTTACGCCGTGCCAACCTGCCCTACAAGGTCTCGGGCGGGCAAAGTTTTTTTGACCGTGCAGAAATCAAAGACTTGTGCGCCTGGTTTCGCCTGTGGATCAACAATGATGATGACCCCGCTTTTTTACGCGCCATCACCAGCCCCAAACGCGGCATTGGTCACCAAACGCTGGCGCAACTGGGTAAATTTGCCAGCCAATACAAACTCAGTCTGTTCGAAGCTTTGTTTGCCAGCAGCTTACCCAGCGTTTTATCCACCAAGGCAGTAGGCAGCTTGCATGAGTTTGGTCGCTATGTGAACGATCTGGAATACCGTGCACGCCACACCCTGGGGGCAGAAAGTGCCAAGGCGTTTTTGCTCGAGTGGCTGAAAGAGATGGGCTACGAAAAGCACCTATATGACGGAGAAGACAATGAAGCCATTGCTTCAGCCAAATGGACTAACGTGCTGGAATTTTGTGATTGGATGGCTGGGCGTTGTGGTGGTGAAATCGAGGATGTCGCGGGCGTGAGCAGCACCGAAGTCAAATCCCTGCTGGAAGTGGCACAAACCATTTCCTTGCTGTCCACCCTCAACGAACGCGAAACCGAGCAAAACGTTGTCACCCTGTCCACCCTGCATGCCTCCAAGGGCCTCGAGTGGCCCCATGTGATGTTGGTGGGGGTCAATGAGGGCTTGCTGCCCTTCAAGTTGGGTGAAGATGACTCACCCTCGGGCTTGGCCGAAGGCGCCATGAGCGAGGGCATTTTGCAGCGACTGCAAGAAGAACGGCGTTTGATGTACGTGGGCATCACACGCGCCCAACGCACATTGACCGTGAGTTGGACACAACGCCGAAAAAAAGGCCGCGACACGATCGCGGCTTTGCCCAGCCGGTTCATTGCCGAGATGGCACTGGACAGCGCCACCACACGCGAAGACCCTAGGGAGCGACTGAAAGCCCTGCGCGCTGAATTTGCCAAAAAAGCTGCCGAATCGGCAGCAGCCCAAGCCCTCAAAGATTGAGCCCCCCGCCCAGGCTTTGACCGCATGGTCAGGGTTCAGCTTGTCACTGCTGGCACATCCTGCATCCGCTGACGCACTTGCGCCCAGGAAGAAGGGCTACAACCCGCTTGCATCACACACAAACTGGCATGGGCCACGGCATGGGCCAACAGGTCTTGCATTTGCGAGAAGGTGGCGACTTCCAGCAAGTCTTGTGGCAAAGCCTGCGCGGCATCGGCATGGTGCAAACAACACGCCAAGAGGCCCGCCAAAAAGCAGTCACCAGCACCGACGGTATCGACCACTTTCACCGGGCCAGGCTCTCTGGCCTTGCACAATTGGATGCCGTTGGCAGTTCGCCACATCAACGCCGCGCCT
>CANGKR010000106.1 GCA_947454355.1 Comamonadaceae bacterium | reverse complement strand
GGCGATCGTACCCGTGGCAGGCATCCCTCCAAAAAACGGGGTGAAGAAATTGGCAACGCCTTGAGCCATGAGCTCTTGATTCGGATCATGGCGGTCGCCGATCATGCTGTCTGCAATGCGTGCACACAGCAGCGACTCGATCGCACCCAGTAGCGCCAATGTGAGGGTGGGCATGACCAGGTGCTGCGCCGTGGCCCAGCTGAACTCAGGCCACTGGAAATGCGGTAGCGTCGCCGGTATGCCGCCAAAGCGGCTGCCAATGGTGGCTACGGGTAAATTCAAGGCCTGTACCGCACAGGTGACCAAAACCAGCGCAACGATGGAGCTAGGAACAGCGGCCATCCACTGCGCCCCAGAGCGGTGCCGCAGTAGCAAGCCCAGGCGTTGCCAGCCGATGATCAGCGACAAGGACGCTGTACCCACCAGCACAGCCGCCACATTGACTTCGGGTGCGGCATGCCAGAGGGATTGGGTCATGCCCGCAAAATCGGCGGGCATGTTGTGCACTTCAAGCCCCAAAAAATCCTTGATTTGCGATAAGAAAATCAGCACCGCAATGCCATTGGTGAAACCGATCACGACCGCCACCGGAATGAAGCGGATCAAGGAGCCCATGCGCACCAAGCCCATGAAGAATAAGAGGACGCCAGACATGGCGGTGGCGATGATCAAGTTGGCCAGGCCATAACGATCCAAAATGCCATACACAATGACGATGAAGGCACCCGCGGGCCCGCCGATTTGCACGCGTGAGCCGCCCAAGGCCGAGATCAAAAAGCCGGCGATGATGGCTGTGAACAAACCCGCCTCGGGCTTGAGGCCTGAAGCGATAGCAAAGGCCATGGCCAAGGGCAAAGCCACTATGGCCACCGTCACGCCCGCACCGACATCTTGGATAAAGCGTTGCCGGTTGTACCCCTGCAAGCTTTGCAGCAATCGAGGGCGAAACAAGTGGGTGGCTTGCATCCAGTTCATTGGGCACGGGCCCGCAAGTCAGTCAACAAGGGACGCAGACACAAAATCCACAGCAAAGCAGCCAAGGGCAGGGTGGTGATGTAGCCGCCGTGTTTGAAGCCCAAAGCCCCCACCAGACCTCCTAGCAAGAACCCCATCACCAAAGACCCGTGGACTCGCAGTCTTTGGCGGTTGGCCAGCACGGGCACAGCCGAATGGACACGGTTGATGTAGAGCAATTTGCCCAGTTCAATGCCCAAATCAGTTACCAAACCCGTGATGTGGGTCGTGCGAATCTCGGCTTTGGAAATTTTGGTGATGACCGCGTTTTGCAGCCCCATGATGAAGCACAGCAAGACCACAGTGACTGGCACAAAAACCTGCGACCAAGCCGCAATGGCCGCGCCAAACAAACCGAAAACGAGCAGAGCCACAGATTCGAGCAGCAAGGGCAGGCTGTAGCTGCTGTGCAACTGCTGGCGCAGACCCCAGTTGACCATGATGGCGGTGCACATGGCGCCAGATACAAATGCCATGAGGCAAACCAGCCCCGCCAAGGCCAAGGTGATGTGGCCCAAAACGAGGTCGTCGGCCACCGAAGACAGAATGCCTGTCATGTGCGAGGTGTATCGGCCCACGGCTAAAAAGCCGCCTGCATTGGTGGCACCGGCCACAAAACTTAAAACCAATCCCAAACCCAAATTGGCCTCGGGGCTGCGCTGTACATCGGTCCATCCACGAATGAGAGGAAACATGTTCAGCGCTTCAGCCAGGAGGATCAGTGGATCCGCATGCCGGGCTTGGCACCAGGCCAAGGGTGCAGAACATGGATGCCGGGCTCGGCTTTTTCGTCGGCGTGGCTGGCGGCCAGGACCATACCCTCAGACACGCCAAATTTCATCTTGCGTGGGGCCAGGTTGGCGACCATCACGGTGAGCTTGCCCACCAAGTCTTCGGGCTTGTACATGCTGGCGATGCCACTGAACACATTGCGCATGCGCCCCTCGCCCACGTCGAGCGTCAGGCGCAGCAGCTTGACCGAGCCTTCCACGGGCTCGCAGTTGACGATCTGGGCAATGCGCAGATCGACCTTGGCGAAGTCGTCGATGCTGATCGTCGGGGCGATTTCTTCGCCGCCGGGGATCAGCTTTTCTTCGACCACGGCCGGCGGCTCGAACAAAGCGTCGAGTTGTTCGGGGGTGACGCGTTGCATCAGGTGTTGGTAGGCGTTGATGGTGTGACCCGCGCCCAGCAGGTGTTGCGCTTGGTCAAAGCTGAAGGACGTCACGTTCAAAAAGGCTTCGACCTGCGCTGCCAATGCTGGCAAGACGGGCTTGAGTTGCAGACTGAGCAAGCGGAAGGCTTCTATGCAGGTGGTGCACACGTCGTGCAGCCGGGTGTCTTGGCCTTCTTGCTTGGCCAAATCCCAAGGTTTATTTTGGTCCACATAGCTGTTGACCTTGTCGGTCAGCAGCATGACTTCGCGCAGGGCTTTGGCGTATTCGCGCTGTTCATAGCAGGTCGCTACCAAAGGCGCAGCGCTTTGCAAGGCACTGAGCAAGGCTTGACCATCTGCGCTCACCTGGCCCAATTGCCCTCCAAAGCGTTTGACAATGAAACCGGCCGAGCGCGAGGCGATGTTCACAAACTTACCGATCAGGTCGGAGTTGACCCGCGCCATGAAATCTTCGGCATTGAAGTCGATGTCTTCGTTGCGTGCCGAGAGTTTGGCCGCCAAGTAGTAGCGCAGCCACTCGGGGTTCATGCCCAGGCTCAGGTACTTGAGCGGGTCCAGGCCAGTGCCTCGGCTTTTGCTCATCTTCTCACCGTTGTTCACGGTGAGGAAGCCATGAACGAACACGCTGTTGGGTGTTTTGCGACCCGAAAAATGCAACATGGCCGGCCAAAACAGCGTGTGGAAGGTGACGATGTCTTTGCCGATGAAGTGGAACTGCTCCAGATTTGGGTTGGCCATGTAGGCCTCGTAGTCTTCGCCGCGCTGGTCAAGCAGGTTTTTGAGCGAGGCCAGGTAGCCCACTGGCGCGTCCAGCCAGACGTAGAAGTACTTGCCCGGCGCGTCGGGGATCTCGATACCAAAGTAAGGCGCGTCGCGCGAGATGTCCCAGTCACCCAGACCTTCGCTGGTCGTGCCGTCGGGGTTGGTGCGCACGCTGAACCACTCTTTGACCTTGTTGGCCACTTCGGGTTGCAGCTTGCCGTCTTGCGTCCACTGAGTCAAAAATTCAACACAGCGCGGGTCGGACAGCTTGAAAAAGAAATGCTCCGAGGTTTTGAGCTCGGGCTTGGCGCCCGACAGGGCAGAGAAAGGGTTGATCAGGTCGGTGGGAGCGTAGACCGCGCCGCAGACCTCGCAGTTGTCGCCGTACTGGTCTTTGGCGTGGCACTTGGGGCACTCGCCTTTGATGAAGCGGTCGGGCAGGAACATGTTCTTTTCGGGGTCAAAGAACTGCTCCACCGCGCGAACTTCGATCAGCGAGCCACCATCGGCCTTTGAGATGTCGCGCAGGTCGCGGTAAATTTGGCGGGCCAACTCGTGGTTTTCAGGGGCGTCGGTGCTGTGCCAGTTGTCAAAGGCGATGTGAAAGCCATCCAAATAAGGCTTGCGGCCTGCGGCGATGTCGGCCACGAACTGCTGGGGCGTTTTGCCGGCCTTTTCGGCGGCGATCATGATCGGCGCGCCGTGCGTGTCGTCGGCACCCACAAAGTTGACTTGGCTGCCTTGCATGCGTTGGAACCGCACCCAAATGTCGGCCTGGATGTACTCCATGATGTGGCCGATGTGGAAGTTGCCGTTGGCATACGGCAGGGCGGTTGTGACGAACAGCTGGCGATGAGACATGGAAAACAAGACCTTGAGGCTAAGAGGTTGATTTTAGTTCCTGCAGGGCCCGCCGCCCGACCTGAAGCGGTTCAGCGTTAGACTTGCCCGCAATTCCCTTTGAATGTGACTTTATGGCTCCCAATGAATCCGCTCTGATCGCGGCACTGCAAACCGTGATCGATCCGAACACGGGCAAAGACTTTGTATCTACCAAAGCCCTCAAGAACTTGCGCATCAGCGGCAGCGAGGTGAACTTTGACGTGGTGCTGGGCTATCCGGCCCGCAGCCAAATCGACGCTTTGCGCCAAGGCTTGGAAAATGCTGCGCGCACCGTGCCCGGGGTGCAAACCGTTCATGCGCAGATCACGGTGAACATCGTGGCCCATGCCGCGCAGCAAGGCGTGGCTTTGCTGCCGCAAGTGAAAAACATCGTGGCCGTGGCGTCTGGCAAAGGCGGCGTGGGCAAAAGCACTACTGCGGTCAATCTGGCGCTGGCCCTGGCTGCCGAGGGTGCGCAAGTGGGTCTGTTGGATGCCGATATTTACGGCCCCAGCCAACCGATGATGATGGGCATCACCGGCCGCCCCGAAAGCGAAGACGGCAAAACCATGGAGCCACTCGAAAACCATGGCCTGCAGGTGATGTCGATTGGCTTTTTGGTCAACCCCGATGACGCCATGATCTGGCGCGGCCCCATGGCCACGCAAGCGCTCGAGCAGTTGCTGCGCCAAACCCATTGGAAAGCACTGGACTATTTGATCGTGGACATGCCACCGGGTACGGGCGATATTCAACTGACTTTGTCGCAAAGAGTGCCTTTGACGGGCGCAGTGATCGTGACCACACCGCAAGACATTGCGCTCTTGGACGCCAAAAAAGGCGTCAAGATGTTCGAGAAAGTCGGCGTGCCGATCCTGGGCTTGGTGGAGAACATGGCAGTGCATGTCTGTACGAACTGCGGTCATGTGGAGCATGTGTTCGGTGCTGACGGCGGTAAAAAAATGGCAGCCGACTACGGCATGGACTACCTCGGTGCCTTACCCTTGGACATGCAAATCCGCATGCAGGCTGACCAAGGCCGACCCACGGTGGTGGCCGATCCTCACGGTGAAGTCGCGCAAATTTACAAAGCCATAGCACGGCAAGTGGCGGTCAAAATTGCGGCCAAAGCGAAAGACTTTTCCAGCAAATTCCCGAGCATCAAAATCAGCAAGGACACCTGAGGGGTGCCATTTCCCGCATGAGCACCCACTTCGAATCACTGCACTCGACCGATCAGTACCTGGAAGCCTTGGCTTTGGCGCCGCCTGCGGACCTGAGCACCCTGGTTGCACGCGACATTTGGCCACGCAAGCCGGCCTTGTTCATGGTGCAGGCACCGCTGACTGATTCACCCGCAGACCCGCAGGAGATCGCCCCCGTGGGCCGCCAACTGCGCTCGGGTCAATGGGGCCTGGTGCCTTCATGGGTCAAGTCAGCTTCTGATGCCAAACTGCGTTCCCCCAAACTGATCAATGCCAGGCACGAGACGGTGTCGACCTCGAACAACTTTCGTGAGGCCTGGTTGCAAGGACAGCGCTGCATTGTGCCGATGATGGCCTTTTTTGAAGACGATCATCGGCCAGGCAAGCCTTTGCCTACGCGCATTTCGCGCATCGACGGCAAGCCCATGGGGGCTGCCGGTTTGTGGTCGCGTTGGGTGGGCGAGGAGGGTGTGGAGATCATCAGTTTCACCTTGCTCACAGTGAATGCCAACAGCCATGCCTTGATGCACCGCTATCAAAACCCCGGTGCTGAAAAACGCATGCCGGTCATTCTGAGCGAGGGCGCTTATGACGCTTGGCTCTCAGCACGACCCGAAAAAGCCAAGGAGTTCATGCGGCCGTTTGCGGCTGAGCGCTTGCGCGCCAACCCAGTGGAGCGCAAAGGCACTCAGGCTGTGCGTTCCTGATCCCGCAGCCGAAAGCGCTGGATTTTGCCAGTGGCAGTTTTGGGCAGCTCGTTCACAAACTCAATGAAGCGCGGGTATTTGTAGGGAGCCAAGCGTGATTTGACAAAGGCCTTGACCTCATCTTCGGTCAGCGTTTGTCCGGCCTTGAGAACGACGAAGGCTTTGGTTTTGGTCAAGCCATCGGTGTCAGTTTTACCGATCACCGCAGCTTCCAAAATGGCGGGGTGCTGCACCAACGTGGCTTCCACTTCAAAGGGTGAAACATAAATGCCGCTGACCTTGAGCATGTCGTCGTTGCGACCAGCATAGGTGTAGTAACCATCGGCATCGCGGCTGTATTTATCTCCGCTCAAAGTCCAAGCCCCTTGGAAAGTGTTGCGTGATTTCTCGCGGTTGTTCCAGTACATCAAAGCGCTACTGGGGCCTTGGATGTACAGGTCGCCAATTTCAGTGTGTCCCGTGATCACGCTGCCGTCTTCGTTGCGCAATTGCACTTCATAGCCAGGCACCGCTTTGCCGGTGGTGCCGTAGCGCACATCGCCGGGGCGGTTGGATAAAAACACATGCAGCATTTCGGTCGAGCCGATACCGTCAATGATTTCGCAGCCGAAGTGCTGTGTCCAGCGCTCACCTATGTCGCGTGGCAATGCTTCGCCCGCTGAGGAACATAAGCGCAAGGCTAGTGCAGACTTCGGGGGCAAGTCGGGGCTGGCCAGCATGCCGCCATAGCCTGTGGGCGCGCCATAAAACACAGTGGGCTGATGGTCTTTCAATCTTTGGAAAACCGCTTGCGGTGTGGGCCGCTCGGCCATCAACACCGTGGTGGCGCCCACGGCCAATGGGAAGGTCAGAGCATTGCCTAGGCCGTAGGCAAAAAAGAGTTTGGCGGCTGAAAACACCACGTCCTGTTCGCGCAGTGCCAGTATGCCTTTGCCATACAACTCGGCCGTCCAATACAAATTGGCCTGTGTGTGGATCGTGCCCTTAGGCTTGCCAGTGGAGCCTGAGGAATACAACCAAAAGGCTGGCTCGTCTGCTGCTGTGGGCGCAGGCAAACCGGGCGTCAGTGAGGACCAAGCTTGCATATCGATGCAGCCTTCGGGCAGAGCGCCCACTGGCCGTGAGACCACCAGGTGCTTGACAGCATGCTGGGCCGATTGCAGCGCTAGGGCTTGCGCGTTTTGCAAGGTGGGCAAAAGGGCGCCAGACACCAAAACCGTGGTGGCGCGGCTGTCGGCCAGCATGAACGCATAGTCTTCTGCAGTGAGCAATGTGTTGACGGCCACAGGCACCACACCTGCATACAGTGCGCCCAAAAAGGCGATCACCCAATCGGTGCTGTCGTGCATCAGCAGCAACACGCGTTGCTCACGTTGCAAGCCCAACTGGCGCAGACCCGTGGCCACACGCTGAACCTGAAGACCCAATTCACCGTAACTCAGACGGCCTGCATCGTCGATGAGGGCGGTTTTGCTGCCGCGGTGCTGATTGGCATGCAACAAGTGCTGGGCAAAGTTGAATTCGGCGGGGGGCGCGGCAAGGTTGGTCATGTGTTTTCTCAAGAATATGCACTTATATGCTGGTGGTGGAGCGCTCTTGGTTGTATAAATGCATTATTTTGCGTATCCGCGAGTATGCAGTAAAGTGCATGTCTTGGGTGAGGCTGTTGTTCAGGGTTTTCCCGAAGTTTGAACACAGGCTCGTCACACTGGAGTTGAATGGATGGAATCTGCAACGCAGACTGATCGCCTGGATGAATCGCAGGCCGCACGCAGCCCCTTCTTGGTGGCCTTGGGTGAGCGCGTGCGCAACTTGCGCTCTCGCAAAGGCATGACCCGCAAAGCCGTGGCCCTGGCCGCGGATGTGTCCGAGCGCCACCTGGCCAATCTCGAATACGGTACGGGCAATGTGTCGGTGCTGGTGTTGTTGCAAGTCTCTCAAGCATTGCACTGCTCTTTGGCCGAATTGCTCGGTGACATGACCACCACCAATCCTGAATGGTTGTTGATTCGTGAGCTACTGGGTCAGCGCAATGAGTCGGATTTGCGCCGCGCTCGCACCCAATTGGTGGACATGTTCGGCGAGGGCGGGGATGCCCATGCCCGCAGGCACCGCGTGGCTTTGATCGGTTTGCGTGGTGCGGGAAAAACCACGCTGGGCCAGCGTTTGGCAGATGATTTGGGTTACCCTTTCATTGAGTTGTCGCGGCAGATTGAACAGTTTGCCGGCTGCCAAATCAGCGAAATTCACAATCTCTATGGTGCCAATGCCTACCGCCGCTACGAACGCCGGGCCTTGGAAGAAGCGATTCAAATTTACGGCGAAGTGGTGATCGCCACGCCGGGCGGTTTGGTCTCGGATTCGGCCAATTTCAATTTGCTGCTGACTCATTGCACCACCGTGTGGTTGCAAGCAGACCCGGTGGACCATATGGCCCGCGTGGCCGCCCAAGGCGACTTGCGACCCATGGCTGCCAGTCGCGAAGCGATGGACGATTTGAAACGTATTCTCGAGGGCCGTGCGGCCTTTTATTCCAAAGCCGATCTGGCCATCAATACCAGTGAGGGCACGGTGGAGCAAAGCTTCACTCGGCTACGTGATCAGGTCCGAAAACAAATGAATTCAGTGCAGGACGGAGTCTGAATCAAAACAAGGGTAAACACTGATTAAATGCATTAAAATGCATGTTTATCTGGTTCCGAGGTGGAAATATAATTCACCAATGGGCTCGATGCCCTGCCTAGCCTGCCCCCGGGCACTGATTTTTGGAGACTGACATGAACTCACCCTTGACCGTGGATTACCAAACCCACCCCTCGCAATACAAGCACATCAACCTGGCCTTTGACGGCGAGATCGCCACCCTGTCGATCAACATCAACGAAGACGCCGGCATCCGCCCTGGCTACAAACTCAAGCTCAACAGCTACGACCTGGGTGTGGACATCGAATTGCACGACGCGCTGCAGCGCATCCGTTTCGAGCACCCCGAAGTGCGCTCGGTGGTGGTGACCAGCTTGAAGGACCGCGTATTCTGCTCCGGTGCCAACATTTTCATGCTGGGCGTGTCGACCCATGGCTGGAAAGTGAACTTCTGCAAGTTCACCAACGAAACCCGCAACGGCATTGAAGACTCCAGCAAGCACGACGGCCTGAAATTTGTGGCTGCCTTGAACGGCGCTTGCGCTGGCGGCGGCTACGAGCTGGCCCTGGCCTGCGACGACATCGTCTTGGTCGATGACCGTTCTTCTTCGGTGTCTTTGCCTGAAGTGCCTTTGCTGGGTGTGTTACCCGGCACCGGCGGCCTGACCCGCGTGACCGACAAGCGCCATGTGCGCCACGATCTGGCCGATATCTTTTGCACCAGCGTTGAAGGCGTGCGCGGCCAAAAAGCCGTGGACTGGCGTCTGGTGGATGCGATCGCCAAGCCTGCTGTGTTCAAGGATGTGGTCAAGGCGCGTGCCACCCAGTTGGCCGCAGGCAGCATCCGCCCCGCAGGCGTCAAGGGCGTTGAACTGACCCCCCTGAACCGCACCATCGCGGCCGACGCGCTGACTTACACCAACGTCACGGTTGAGATCGACCGCGCCAAGCGCATCGCCACGTTCACTGTCAAAGCGCCTGCCAAGGCTCAACCGACCGACATCGCTGGCATCGAAGCCGCTGGCATGAACTGGTGGCCCCTGCAAATGGTGCGCGAACTCGACGACGCTGTTCTGCACATGCGCACCAACGAACTCGACATCGGCACCTGGGTGCTCAAGACTTCGGGCGACGCCGCTGCCGTGCTGGCCTCGGATGCCACGATGCTGGCGAACAAAGACCACTGGTTTGTTCGCGAAACCATCGGCCACTTGCGCCGCACCCTGGCCCGTATGGATGTGACCTCGCGTAGCCTGTTCGCCCTGATCGAAGAGGGGACATGTTTTGTCGGCACACTCGCAGAATTGGCTTTCTGCGCCGACCGCGCCTACATGCTGGC
>CANGKR010000105.1 GCA_947454355.1 Comamonadaceae bacterium | reverse complement strand
TTTTCGTAAGGAACCAGCCTAGCATCATGACAGAGATCGATTACCGGTTAGCCTTTGAACTGGCCCCCATCGGCATGGTGCTGTCACGCAACCGCAGCATCATCGATTGCAACGAACGTTTGTGCGAAATGTTTGGCACCAGCAAGTCGAGACTGATCGGGCAAAGTTTTCAGGTCCTGTACCCCAGCGTCGCTGAGTACGAGCGCACTGGGCAACGCATCACACCAATTCTGAATGCCAAAGGCGTGTATGCAGATGACCGCGTCATGAAGCGCGTGGACGGCCGGTTCAAGGGCGAGACCTTCTGGTGCCACGTGACCGGCCGCGCACTCAACCGCGAAGCTCCTCACGAAGCAGGCATCTGGACTTTTGAAGACCTCTCAGCCCGCAAACCCGTCAAGGCTGACCTCACGGCCCGCGAACGCGAAGTAGCCGCACACCTGATGGACGGCCTCACCAGCAAGGAAATCGGCCGCGCACTGGGCATCAGCCATCGCACAGTAGAGATTTACCGCGTCAAGTTGATGCGCAAATACCAGGCCTCAGGGGCTGCGGATTTGATCCAAAAATTGATGCGCGGTTGACAATCTTCAGGACGGCGTTTTCAACCCGTCGTTTTGGCCTCTTCGGCTTGCACCACTTCGGTCACACTGCGAAACGCATCAATGGCCGACGGAAAACCGCAATACACCGTGGCGTGCAACATGACTTCGCGCAACTCCTCGGGCGTAGCGCCATTGTTCAAGGCACCGCGTGCATGGCCTTTGAGTTCTGTTTGCTTGCCTAAAGCAGCCAACATGGCCACGGTAATCAGGCTGCGGGTTTTCAGATCCAAACCCGGACGTTGCCAGACATTACCCCAAGCATTGCGGGTGATGAACTCTTGCATCGGCAAGGTGTAGTCATTGGCGTTGGTGAAGGCGCGATCGACAAAGGCCGGACCCATCACTTGCGTGCGAGTGGCCAAACCTTGTTGAAAAGCGGGGTCGTTGATCAATGCAGAGTCTTCGGGCTTCATGGCGAACTTTCATTTGGTGGAAAATAGCCACAGCATAAACATGTTGAGAAAAGCCCATGACCACAGACCGTTATCCCGTACCCGAGTTGAAAGACGTTCCCGAGGACATTCGCCAGAAAATATTGGAGGTACAAGAGAAAGCGGGTTTTGTGCCCAACGTGTTTTTGGCATTTGCCCGCCGACCCGCTGAATGGCGCGCTTTTTTTGCCTACCACGACGCCTTGATGGTGCCGGAGTCCGTGGGCCGCGAGAGTGGTCTGACCAAGGGCGACCGCGAAATGATCGTGACCACCACCAGCGCGGCCAACAACTGCCTTTACTGCGTGGTAGCCCATGGTGCAATCTTGCGCATCTACGAAAAGAAACCGCTGGTGGCCGATCAGGTGGCCATCAATTACCGCAAAGCCGAGATCAGCCCCCGTCAAAGAACCATGCTCGACTTTGCGATGAAAGTCTGCCTGCACTCCGACGAAATCAACGACACTGACTTTGCAGCCCTGCACGCACAAGGCTTCAGTGATGAAGACGCTTGGGACATTGCGGCGATCACCGCCTTTTTTGGCCTCTCCAACCGCATGGCCAGTTTCAGCGGCATGATGCCCAACCCTGAGTTTTACCTGATGGGTCGCGTGCCTAAAGCCAAGACTTAGTCAATCATCAGACGGCAGTCACCAATGTTCGGACTTCATCTGGCAAGTCAACGGCCTTTTGCAGAGGGAAATCCACCCAAATGACCGTTGCACCGCCAGCCGAGTAAATCACTCCCGGCTCATCCAGACGCTCTAGCGTGATCCAGCTCTCGAAAGTGGTGCGTCCTGGGTCGCTCACGTAAAGCTTGGCCAGCACATCGGATGGGTATTCGATTTGCTTGTAAAAATTGCAAAACGCATTGACGATGATGGGCCCTTGACCACGCGGACTGGGGTCGTAACCCAGCTTGACGAACCAATCGATTCGGATCGACTCCATATACCGAAAATACACGGTGTTGTTCACATGGCCCATGATGTCCATGTCGCCCCAGCGCACCGGGATCACCATTTCATGGACTAACTTCTTGCGTTCTGGGATTTCGATTTTCATACAGCGTTGTGTTCAGTGGCAGGGTACCTGTGGCTGTTGTCGGGCAGGTGACGTTCTTTGTCCCAGATTGTCCGGATTCACCGCATAAAATGAGTCACCCTTCAGACACGCCCGACTACGGGTGCTGAATGGGTCCATTAATGTTCAGCAAGATGAGAGCCCCATGACACCTGCAGAAATTTTGAGCACACACGGCCCCCGCGAATCCATGGAATACGACGTGGTCGTGGTCGGTGGTGGCCCTGGCGGTCTGTCTACCGCCATTCGCCTCAAGCAACTGGCTGCTGAAAAAGGCCAGGATATCTCGGTGGTGGTGCTCGAAAAAGGCGGCGAGCCAGGTGCGCACATCCTGTCGGGCGCAATCATGGACCCCAAGGCATTGACTGAACTCTTCCCCAACTGGAAAGAACTGGGTGCCCCGCTCAACCAGCCCGTGACCGACGACGCCTGGAGCTTTCTGTCTGAAACGGGTGCCACCCGCACCCCCGGCATCTTCTTGCCAGAGTGCGCACAAAACCACGGCAACTACATCATCAGCCTGTCCAACTTCACCCGTTGGCTGGGCCAGCAGGCCGAGAACTTGGGGGTGGAAATCTTCCCCGGCTTCACAGCTGCCGAAGTGCTCTACAACGAAGACGGCTCCGTCAAAGGTGTGGCTACTGGCAATCTGGGCGTGGGCAAAGACGGCGAACCGACCGAAAATTTCCAGCTGGGCATGGAGCTGCATGCCAAGTACACCGTGTTCGCCGAAGGCGCACGCGGCCACCTGGGCAAGCAGCTGATCGCCAAATACAAACTCGACGAAGGCCGCGATCCGCAGACCTACGGCATCGGCATCAAGGAAGTTTGGGAAATTGATCCTTCGCGGCACACCCCCGGCTTTGTCATGCACACCGCGGGCTGGCCTATGAACAACGACACCTACGGCGGCGCTTTCATGTACCACATGGAAGACAACAAAATCGCCATCGGTTATGTGGTGGGACTGGATTACGCCAACCCCTGGCTCAGCCCGTTCGAAGAATTACAACGCTGGAAAACCCACAACAACATCAAGTGGTACTTCACCAACGACAAAGGCGAGGTCAATGCCAAGCGCATCGGCTACGGCGCCCGCGCCATCACCGCAGGCGGCCTGATGAGCCTGCCCAAAACCGTCTTCCCAGGCGGTGCCTTGGTCGGCTGCGATGCGGGTTACCTGAACGTGAGCCGCATCAAAGGCAGCCACGCCGCCATCAAAACCGGCATGCTGGCCGCCGAAGCGGCTTATGACGCTTTGCAAGCTGGCCGCCAGCATGACGAGCTGAGTGCCTACCCCGAGGCTTTTGAAGCCAGCTGGCTCTACACCGAGCTCAACAAATCACGCAACTTCAAGACATGGTTCAAGAAGGGCCTGACGGTGGCCACACTCATGAACGGCTTCGAGCAGTTCGTGCTGCGCGGACATATTCCGTGGACATTGCGCCGTGACAAGGCCGACCACACGTATCTCAAGCCTGCGGCCGATTGCCCTCAGATAGAGTACCCCAAGCCGGACGGCAAGCTGACCTTTGATCGCCTCTCCAGCGTGTTCATCAGCAACACCAACCACGAAGAAAACCAGCCCGCACACCTGACGCTCAAGGATGCTTCGGTGCCGGTGGGTATCAACCTGGCCAAATATGCAGGCCCAGAGTCTCGTTACTGCCCAGCCGGGGTGTATGAGTACGTCAAAAACGACGACAACTCCGACCGCTTGCAGATCAACGCGCAAAACTGCGTGCACTGCAAGACCTGCGACATCAAAGACCCGACGCAAAATATCGTCTGGGTCACGCCCGAAGGCGGCGGCGGCCCGAATTACTCGGGCATGTGATTGCCTGCCCAACGACCTTCAAAATTTCGCGGGTAAACCCTGAAGTCCGCCCTGGTTCGCAGAGCTGATAATCAAAGTTGTATGACAAATTCAGTCTTTGCTGAATTCATTTTTTCCTCACCCTTGGAGACATATCGCATGAAATTAAAACCTCTGTTGATCGGATTGGGCTTGGCCACCGGTTTGGTGGCTGGCGCATCGGCGCAAACCGTCTTGAAAATCGGCTACGCCACGACGCAAGCTTCGCACTATGGTGTGGGCTCGACGGTGTTTTGCGATGACATCGAAAAAGGCACACAAGGACGCTACAAATGCCAGCAGTTCCCCAACAGCGCCTTGGGCGGTGAGCGCGAAATGATCGAAGCTGTGCAATTGGGCACGCTCGATTTGGTGAACACCTCGACCGGCCCTGTGGGCAACTTTGTGCCCGAAGTGAAGATCGTCGACATCCCCTTCCTGTTCCGTGACTATGACCATGCACGCAAAGTCATGGACGGCCCCATCGGCCAGGACATCCTGACCAAGTTCCCCGCCAAAGGTCTCGTGGCCTTGGCTTGGACCGAAAACGGCTTTCGCCACATGACCAACAGCAAGCAGGCCATCATCAAACCTACCGATGCGGCCGGCTTGAAAATGCGCACCATGGAAAACAAGGTGCACATGGACGGTTACCGCACCTTCGGCATCCAGCCCACACCGATGGCCTTTCCTGAAGTGTTTGGTGCTTTGCAGCAGGGTACTGTGGACGGACAAGAAAACCCGATTCCTGTGATCCTGGCCTCCAAGTTTTCACAAGTGCAAAAGTACCTGTCCTTGACCGGTCATGTGTATTCGCCCGCTTTGCTGATCACCTCACCCCGACTGATGAATAAGCTCAGCGATGCTGACAAGAAAGTCTTTATGGACGCTGCGCAAAAAGCCAAAGTGGCTCAGCGCAAGAAAGTCAATGATGACGAAAACAGCGGCATTGCCCAGCTTGAAAAAGAAGGCATGAGCGTGGTGCGCAAAGTCGACGGCCAGGCCTTCCGCGATGCCCTGATCCCCGCTTACGTCAACTATTCCAAAGAGTTTGGCGCTGACAATATCCGTAAAATCCAGGATGTGAAATAAACCCTTTGGCTCAGGCCCGTTGGGCTTAGACAGCCTGTGCAGACTGCCAGCAGTTGCACAGGCTTTTTTCTGGAACCTTGAGAGTGACTATGCTGATCGATAAATTTGAATCTGGTTTCATGCAATTCAACCGCTGGCTGCTGATCGTCATGCTAGCGGTGATGTCTGTGATCATTTTTGCCAACGTCACCCTGCGCTACACCACCAGTCAATCGATCGAATGGGCCGAAGAAGTGGCACGCCATTTGATGATCTGGCTGACCTTCATCGGCTGCGGCCCGGTCTTGCGCTATGGCGGTCACATTGCCATCGATAACCTGCAAGACGCCTTACCCAACCGCGTTTCGCAAGCATTGCGTGTATTGATTGCCATTCTCATGACGGCCTTTTGCGTCTTTTGCATCGTGACCGGACTGGACTACATGGATCGCACTCAGTACCAGTCGACGCCCGCCACCCAAATTTCCATGGCCTGGATCTACGCTGCCTTGCCGATCGGCATGACCATGACCTTGATCCACTGGTTGTTGATCGTGCGCCGCTATGTGCTGCTTCGCGAGTTTGCAAGTGACGCCCACTTTGACGCTACCGCGAGTGCATCCCTATGAGCCCGAGTGTGATTTTGTTGTTGTCGGTCTGTGTGTACCTGGCCATTGGGGTCCCCGTGGCCTTTGCGCTGGGTATGTCGACCGTCACTGCGCTGTTGGTATCTGGCAGCTTCCCCATGCTGGTCTTGCTGAAAGAAACCTTTACAGGGGTCGACAGCTTTCCGCTGATGGCGGTGCCATTTTTCATCTTAGCCGCCGAGCTGATGAGCGGAGGCTCACTCACCGAAGTTTTGCTTCGCTTTGCTGGTCAGTTCGTGGGCCACAAGCGGGGCGGCTTAGGCTACACCAACGTGGTGGCTTTGACCTTCTTTTCGGGCATTTCCGGTTCGGCCCTGGCCGACGCGGCAGGCCCCGGCTCGATGATGATCAAAATGATGGACAAAGCCGGTTACGACCGCTCCTATGCCGCGGCCTTGACTGCGTCTACCGCCATCGTAGGGCCGATCATCCCGCCGTCGATCATCATGATCATTTATGCCCTGGCTGACGACAACGTGTCGGTGGGCGCTTTGTTCGTGGCCGGCTTGATTCCTGGTCTCCTGATCGCGGTGGCGATGTGCATCGTCAACTGGTACATCTCCAAAAAACGCAACTACAAGGGCGATGGGCAAATGCCTTCTGGCCCCGAGATCTTGCGAACCACCTGGAAAGCCCTGCCCGCGATCTTGCTACCTGTGTTGATTCTGGGTGGCATGCGGGCCGGTTGGTTCACCCCCACCGAAGCCTCGGTGGTGGCCGTTTTCTATGCCCTGATCTGCGGCAAATACGTCTACCGCACGCTGGAGTGGAAGGCCGTACCGGACATCCTGTCGCGCTCGGCTTTACTGACCGCCTCGGTGCTGCTCATCATCGGGATGTCGGCTTCTTTTGCTTGGATATTGACCATCGAGGGCGTGCCGCAAACCATGGCCAACTGGATCACCAGCATCAACCTCAATGCCTGGACCTTTTTGATCGTCATCAACGTGTTTTTGTTGCTGTTCGGCATCTTCATCGAACCCTTACCGGGGGTGATGGTGCTGGTGCCCATCCTCGCGCCTGTGGCCGCCAAAATCGGCGTCGATCCGATCCATTTTGCAATGGTGGTGATTTTCAATTTGACACTGGGCATGATCACACCGCCTGTGGGTGGCTTGCTGTTTGTAACCTCCAACGTATCCAAAGTGCCCTTAACGGATTTGACGCGCGAGCTCAAACCGTTCTTGATCGCGCATGGCATAGTCCTGGTGGTTCTAACCTTTGTACCCGCACTTTCCAACTGGTTGCCGCATGTGATGGGCTTCAAATAATCGGGTCTATAATTCTTTCAGTCAGGAGAGTGCTCTGTCGTCACGACAGGGCCGCCGAAGGCGCAAGCAACAGCTGAACGCTCAGGTAAAAAGGACTGACAACCGCTCGGGGCTTGCCCCGGGTGCGACCTCACTGGAGAGAGATGGCGGTTCATCAGACACCCCATCCACCGAAGGAGCAACCCGCAGTGTGACGGCACCACCGTCTTGCCCGGCGAATCTCTCAGGTAAAGCGGACAGCGAGGGCAAGCCATGACAGCCGTCATGGCCATGAAATGCCCTTGGAGTTTTTGTGAACGCTGAACCACTGCTCAAACCCCCCCTGCATGCGCTGCACCTGGAACTGGGCGCTCGGATGGTGCCCTTTGCCGGCTACAGCATGCCCGTGCAATACCCCCAAGGCCTGATGGCCGAACACCTGCACACCCGTCAAGCGGCAGGTTTGTTTGACGTGTCCCATATGGGGCAACTGCGTTTGCTGGGCACTGAAGCTGCTTTGGCCTTTGAAAGTCTGATGCCCGTCGATGTGCTCAGCTTAGGGGTGGGCAAACAACGCTATGGTCTCTTGCTGAACGAGGCGGGCGGTATCCTGGACGACTTGATGTTCGTGAACCGAGGGCAAGACATCTTTGTCATCGTCAACGGGGCTTGTAAAGCGGCCGACATCGCGCACATACAAGCGCACATTGGCTCACGATGCCAAGTGCAGCCCCTGCCCGAACAAGCTTTGCTGGCCTTGCAAGGGCCTCAAGCGGTGGTGGCTATGACCCGGCTCGTACCGAGCGTGTCGCAACTGGTGTTCATGACTGGCGGTGCATATGTCTGGCAAGGTGCTCCCTTGTTCATCACCCGCAGCGGTTATACGGGTGAAGACGGTTTTGAAATCTCGGTGCATGCCGATCACGCGGAGGCCTTGGCCCGCGCCCTTTTGGCGCAGCCCGAAGTACAGCCCATCGGTTTGGGTGCGCGTAATTCCTTGCGCCTTGAAGCTGGCTTGTGCCTGTACGGGCAAGACATCGACACCACCACCACCCCGGTACAAGCTGGCTTGAAATGGGCCTTGCAAGCCTCACGTCGAAGCGGTGGCGCCCGCGCAGGAGGCTACATGGGCGGGCAGCAGGTCATGGGTGAGTTGGACGGATCGATCGCTTTGCAGCGCGAGCGCGTGGGTTTGATTGCGCTCGAACGCGTGCCTGTGCGCGAGCATGTTCGCTTGCACAACGACGCAGGTCTGGACGTGGGCGAAGTCACCAGCGGCTTGCTCAGTCCGAGCACAAATCAACCCATCGCCATGGCTTATGTACAGGCAGAATATGCAGCAGCGGGCACCCGTCTGGCCGCCATGGTGCGCGGCAAGCCTGTGCCCATGCAAGTGGTGGCCATGCCCTTTGTGCCGACACGTTATCACCGGGGTCCCAAGTGACCCCAACCTCACAATTTTTTTGGAGAAACCCATGAGCTTGAAATACACCGAAGACCACGAATGGCTGCAACTGAGTGGCGACACCGCTGTGGTCGGCATCACCGTGCATGCGCAAGATGCGCTTGGCGATGTGGTGTTTGTGGACCTGCCTGAAGTGGGCGCATCCTTTGCACAAAAAGAAGTGGCTGGTGTGGTCGAGTCGGTCAAGGCCGCAGCAGATGTCTACATGCCCGTCAGCGGCGAAGTGATTGAAGTCAACGAAGCCCTGCGCAACGACCCTTCGTTGGCCAACAGCGACCCGCTGGGTGCGGGCTGGTTCTTCAAAGTCAAGTTGTCTCAACCCGCCGAAGTCGACGCATTGCTCGACGAGACTGCCTACCAGCAATTGGCTGGCAGCTGAAGCCACCGGCCACACAGGAGCGCACATGCTGATGTCTACCCTCAAGCCCTTGGGCGAGCTCGAGAACGCGAGTGAATTCACCGCACGCCACATCGGCATCAGTGCACAAGACGAGCACCACATGCTGTCAGTCATTGGCGAGGCTTCGCGCCTGGCTTTGATCGAGGGCATCGTACCCCGTAGCATCGCACGGCGTCAGGCCATGCAATTGCCCGCCCCTTTGAGTGAAGCCGCTGCGCTGGCCGAGTTACGTGGGATTGCGCAAAAAAATCAATTACTCAAGAGCTTCATCGGCCAAGGCTATTATGGTACCCACACGCCGGGCGTGATTTTGCGCAACATCCTGGAGAACCCGGCTTGGTACACCGCTTACACGCCCTACCAGGCTGAGATTTCGCAAGGCCGCATGGAGGCTTTGGTCAACTTTCAAACGCTGGTGACTGACCTGACCGGTATGGACATCGCCAACGCTTCGATGCTTGACGAGGCCACCGCAGCCGCCGAAGCCATGACCCTGGCCAAACGCTCGGTCAAGGCCAAAGGCGATGTCTTCATCGTCAGCGGCGACTGCCACCCGCAAACCATTGAAGTCATCCAAACCCGGGCACAGCCTTTGGGCATCGTGGTCAAGGTGATCCGCTCCAGCGACGAATGGCAATCGGCCATCGCACGGGACGACTACTTTGCCGCCCTCAATCAATACCCCGGCAGCAGCGGTTGGCTGGCCGATTGGCAAGTCTCCAGCGACCTGATCCACAGCAAGCAAGCGGCCTTCATTTTGGCGACCGATTTACTGGCCCTGGTCCTGCTCAAGACCCCGGCCGAGATGGGTGCTGACATTGTGATCGGCACCACCCAACGCTTGGGCATGCCCATGGGTGCGGGGGGGCCGCATGCGGCTTTCATGGCTTGCCGCGATGCCTACAAGCGTTCCATGCCCGGTCGTTTGGTGGGCGTGAGCGTGGATGTGCATGGCCAAGCCAGTTACCGTCTGGCCTTGCAAACCCGCGAGCAACACATTCGCCGTGAAAAAGCCACCTCCAACATTTGCAC
>CANGKR010000104.1 GCA_947454355.1 Comamonadaceae bacterium | reverse complement strand
GGCATCCGGTGGTTATCGACCACCACCAAGTCGATTGAAGAAATCGCCACCACCATCTTGCAGGAAATCAGACCGTCCAGCCTGATCTACTGAAAACGGGCGAGCTCAAGAGCGCAGGCAGTTTGCCAAGCGTTCTGCGCAAGACTGGGCCTGCGCCGCATGGCGCGCTTCGACCATCACACGCACCACGGGCTCGGTGCCGCTAGCGCGGATCAGAACCCTGCCATCTTCACCCAAATCGGCTTCCACCGCTTTCCACTCGGCGGTCAATCGGGTATTGGCTTGCCAGTCTTGTCCAGGCTGCAATCGCACATTGATCAAGGTTTGCGGGAACAGGCTGACTTCTGACAACAGTTGCGCCAAGGTCCGCTGAGCGCCTACGCAAGCCTGCAAAACTTGCAGCGCACTGATCAAACCATCGCCAGTGGTGTGCTTGTCCAAAGCGAGCAAGTGGCCCGAACCTTCGCCGCCCAGCAGCCAGCCTTTATCGTGCAGGACTTCCAGCACATAACGGTCTCCTACCTTGGCACGGACAAACTCAATGCCCTTGGCCTTCAGCGCCACTTCCACGGCCATGTTGGTCATCAAAGTGCCGACCACACCGGGTACCACTTCGTCCCGTGCGAGCCGCTCAGAGATCATCAAATACAGCAGTTCGTCGCCGTTGAACAAACGACCAGAGCCATCGACCATCAACAAGCGATCGGCGTCACCATCCAGAGCGATGCCCACATCGGCCTTGTGTTGCAAGACCGCGTCCATCAAAGCTTGAGGATGCGTAGCACCCACGCCGCGGTTGATGTTCAAACCATCGGGTGCGCACCCCAAGGCAATGACATCGGCGCCCAATTCATGGAAGACTTTGGGGGCGATCTGGTAGGCCGCGCCATGCGCAGCGTCGACCACGATCTTCATGCCCTTGAGCGTCAGGTCGTTCGAGAAAGTACTTTTGCAAAATTCGATGTATCGGCCCGCAGCGTCGTTCAGTCGCCGGGTTTTACCAAGGTCCGCAGAAGTGGCCCACACAGGCTCTTGGGTCAAAGCCGCCTCCACTTGCAGTTCCCAAGCATCACTGAGCTTGGTGCCTTGGGCGCTGAAAAACTTGATCCCGTTGTCGTCGAAAGGGTTGTGGCTGGCGCTGATCACCACGCCCAAGGACGCTCTTTGGGCGCGGGTGAGGTATGCAACCGCTGGTGTGGGAACTGGCCCTAACAGCACCACATCGACCCCTGCCGAATTGAAGCCCGACTCCAAGGCGCTTTCAAGCATGTAACCGGAGATACGAGTGTCTTTGCCGATCAGGACGGTGGGGTGCGCTTCCTGAGCCTTCAGGACGCGGCCTACCGCATGGGCTAAGCGCAACACGAAATCAGGAGTGATGGGACTTTGGCCGACGGTGCCACGGATGCCATCGGTTCCAAAATATTGTCGGGTCATGCCATTTTCCTGATATTTTTGTAAGTGAATTTTAATCTGTGGGGAGGGTCTGACCAGCCGGGCTCTGCGATACCACCGCCTGCCAGACCTTCAGGGCATGCACAGTGGCCTGCACATCATGTACACGTACCACGCGGGCACCACGATCCACCGCCAGCACCGCAGCCGCCACACTGGCTGCCAGCCGATCTTGTGAAGGACTGTCAGTGGTTCCGGTGACCTGCCCCAAAGAGGATTTACGCGACCACCCCGCCAACACGGGGTAACCTAATGACAACAAATCCGACTGCTGAGCCAGCAGGCTGAAATTTTGCGCCACGGTTTTGCCAAAGCCAATGCCCGGGTCCAGTACGATGCGCTGCGCGGCCACGCTGCGCTCGCGCAGGACTTGAATTCTGGCCGCCAAGAATGTCTGTACAGGCTCTATGGCGTCGCCCACCAAAGGCTCTGCTTGCATGGATTGGGGCTCGCGGTGCATGTGCATCAGGCACACGCCGCACTGGCCATGCGCAGAAACCACTTCCTCGGCGCCAGGTTGTCGCAATGCCCAAATGTCATTGACCACATCGACGCCCAGATCCAAAGCCGCTTGCATCACATTGCTCTTATAGGTGTCGATGGAAATCGGAATTCCCCATGTCACCAATTCACGCAACACAGGGAGAACACGGGCCAATTCTTCTTCGAGGGGAACTGGAGCTGCACCGGGCCGACTGGACTCACCACCGACATCCAAGATGTGAGCCCCCTCCTTCAACAAGCGTTCAGCGCGGTTAATGACCGCTTGCAGATTGGCGTCTTGCCCACCATCAGAAAATGAATCAGGCGTGACGTTCACAATGCCCATGATCTTTGGAGAAGACAGGTCCAAATGGAACCGCGTGGTTTGCCAGATCATGCGCATTGCGGGCTTAGCCGCTCCATGGAAAACGGGGCCGAAGCCCCGAAAAATCAACCGTCCTGGGTCCGCTCAGGCGGCAGTCGGGGCGGGATCCGGTTGCACTGCAGGTGGGGTACCGCCTGTACCACCGGAGGGCGGTGTACGTGGTGACCAGTCTTTGGAGGCCTGAGGTTCACGGCCTTCCATGATCGCGTCCAACTGTTCCATGTCAATAGTTTCCCACTCGAGCAAGGCTTTAGCCATGGCGTGCATCTTGTCGCTGTTTTCTTCGATCAAGCGTCGCGCCAGGCTGTACTGCTCGTCAATGATGCGGCGCACTTCAGCATCCACGCGTTGCATGGTGGACTCGGACATGTTGGTGGTCTTGGTGACCGAGCGACCCAAAAAAACTTCGCCTTCGTTTTCGGCATAGACCATAGGCCCAAGCGCTGTAGTCATGCCATAGCGCATCACCATGTCACGAGCAATGGATGTGGCACGCTCAAAATCATTGCTGGCGCCCGTGGTCATCTGGTGCATGAAGACTTCTTCAGCAATGCGTCCGCCGAACAACATGCTGATTTGGTTGAGCATGTACTCGCTGTCGTAGCTGTAGCGGTCTTTCTCAGGCAAGCTCATGGTCACGCCCAAGGCCCGACCCCGTGGAATGATGGTAACTTTGTGCACCGGATCGCACTTGGGCAGCAAGCGACCGAGCAAAGCGTGACCTGCCTCATGGTAGGCCGTATTGCGTCGCTCTTCTTCGGGCATGACCATGCTCTTTCGCTCAGGGCCCATCAGGATCTTGTCTTTGGCCTTTTCAAAGTCCTGCATCTCGACCACGCGGGCATTGCGACGTGCGGCCATCAAAGCGGCTTCGTTGCACAGGTTAGCCAAATCGGCTCCGCTCATACCGGGGGTACCACGGGCAATCACGGCGGGATTCATGTCCTGGCCGATCGGTATCTTGCGCATGTGCACCGCAAGAATCTGCTCACGGCCACGGATATCGGGCAAGGTGACGTAGACCTGGCGGTCAAAGCGTCCAGGGCGCAACAAGGCTGCATCCAAGATGTCAGGACGGTTGGTGGCGGCCACCACGATCACACCGAGGTTGGTTTCAAAACCATCCATCTCAACCAGCATCTGGTTGAGGGTTTGTTCACGCTCGTCATTGCCACCGCCCAAGCCCGCGCCCCGCTGACGACCCACCGCATCGATCTCGTCGATGAAGATGATGCAAGGTGCGTTCTTCTTAGCGTTCTCGAACATGTCGCGGACGCGGGATGCACCCACGCCAACAAACATTTCAACAAAGTCAGAACCCGAGATGCTGAAAAAAGGCACCTTGGCTTCACCAGCAATGCTCTTGGCAAGCAAAGTCTTACCCGTTCCCGGAGGCCCAACCAACAGCAAGCCACGGGGGATACGTCCGCCCAGCTTCTGGAATTTTTGAGGGTCTTTGAGGAAGTCGACCACTTCCTTGACTTCTTCTTTAGCTTCGTCGCAACCCGCCACATCAGCGAAGGTCACTGGATTGGCGTTTTCATCGAGCAGGCGGGCTTTGCTTTTGCCAAAGCTGAATGCACCTCCCTTGCCGCCGCCTTGCATTTGGCGCATGAAATATACCCAGACACCGATCAACAACAGCATGGGGCCCCAGCTGACCAGCAAGGTCATGAGCAAGGAGCCTTCTTCGCGGGGTTTCACATCGAACTTGACGCCGTTGGCGATCAGGTCACCGACCAAACCACGATCGAGGTAAGTAGCGGTGGTACGCAAGCGACGGTCATCGTTGGTCGTGGCCACGATTTCCGTGCCGCCTTGGCCTTCCTGGATGGTGGCTGTCTTGATGTGGTTCGCTCGAACCTCTTCCAGAAAGTCGGAATATCCCACATAACCTGCGCCAGATGCAGAGCGGGTGTCGAACTGTTTAAACACGGTGAACAGCACCATGGCGATCACCAGCCAAACAGCTATCTTAGAAAACCACTGGTTATTCAAGCAGGACTCCAGTCACAAAAACTTCATGTTGGGATCATTTTAGGCCTGCCTAGACAGGTTGCGGCCAAAATTATCGCTCTAAGCCTTAAAAACACAGGGAATTACGCCCTGCAGTGGCCCGCCGTTCACACCTGCGCTCAGGGTTTGAGGCCGATGCCCACCAGAAACGTCTCGGAAGACTTGTCTCGAGAGGCCTTGGGTTTGACGGGTTTGACCACTTTGAAAGTGTCTTTGAACAGCCGTACCAGTGGATCGTAGCTGCCACCATGGAAGAGTTTGACCACCAATGCGCCTTCGGGCTTCATGTGGGTCTTTGCAAAATCCACAGCCAGCTCCACCAAGAGGGTGATGCGAGCGGCATCGGCTGAGGATATGCCCGACAAATTTGGCGCCATATCGGACACCACCACATCGACCTGTCGCCCTGCCAATGCGGTTTTCAATTGATCCAATAAGGCGTCTTCGCGAAAGTCACCCTGCAAAAACTGCACCCCCTCGATCGGCTCCATAGGCAAGATGTCCAGCGCAATGATGGTGCCATTCAAGGTGCCCGTGGCCGCGCCATTGGGTGACAAACGCCTGCGCATGTACTGGCTCCAAGCGCCGGGTGTGGAGCCCAAATCCACCAGCAGCTGGCCAGGATGGATCAAACCCAGGGTTTCATCGATTTCTTTGAGTTTGTAGGCCGCTCGCGCACGAAAGCCTTCCTTTTGAGCCAACTTGACGTAGGTGTCGTTGACGTGGTCATTGAGCCACGACTTGTTGACTTTTTTACTTTTGGTTTTGACTTTCATTTTCTCGCTTCCATGCGGGGATAATAGCGCCATGTCCCAAATTCAACTCACCATTGCCGAGCGCAAGGTCCACCGCGCGGATGCGCACCATCTGTCTCCAGTTGTGATGATTGGCAATGGGGGGCTCACGCCTGCCGTGCTCAAAGAAGCCGATGCCGCCTTGAATGCCCATGGCCTGATCAAGATCCGCGTCCTGGGCGATGACCGCGCCGTGCGGGAAGCTATGTACTTGGAGATGGCGGACAAACTCAGCGCCGCGCCGATTCAACACATCGGCAAGCTGTTTGTGCTTTGGCGCCCACAACCCGAGAAAGTCAAAACCGTTGACGAGGATCGCATGGCCGGCCCACGTGACTTCAAAGTTTTGAAATACAGCTCGCGAGGCGGTCAACGCCCCGAAGTCAAAACCCTGCGGGTGCTAGGCAATCAACGTCTGACCTCTGGCGGACAGGTCAAACGCGCCAAAGTCAAACAAAAATCCGTCAAAAAGCGCAACCAGGGCGCCTGAGATGCAGGCGGTCGCTTCGAGCGCACAGCGCCACATCATCTGCATGAAGTGGGGTTCCAAGTACGGGCCCGAGTATGTCAACCGTTTATATGCCATGGTGCGGCGCCATTTAACGGGCGACTTTCACATGGTGTGTCTAACCGATGATGCGCAAGGCATCCGCTCGGAAGTCACCTGCCTGCCCATCCCGGCCCTGGACTTGCCGCCCGGAATTCCTGAGCGGGGCTGGACCAAGTTAGCGTCCTTTGCTGCCGATCTGCACGGCCTCAAAGGCACTGCACTGTTTCTGGACGTGGATGTGGTGATTGTGGGCAATCTGGACGTTTTCTTTGAACAGCCTGGTCAATTCCTGATCATCCACGACTACAAGCGGCCTTGGCGCATCACGGGCAATTCATCGGTCTACCGTTTCACACTCGGGGCGCATCACGATGTGCTGGACTATTTCCGCAACCATGTCCAAGAAGTGCGTGCCGAGTTTCGCAATGAGCAGGCTTACCTGTCTGATTTTCTACATCGGCAAGGCCAGTTGCAGTACTGGGATGCCGCATGGTGCCCGAGTTTCAAGTACCACAGCATCCCCACGTGGCCGACCAATTATTGGCAAGCACCTGTCATCCCTCCAGATGCCCGGATAGTGATTTTTCATGGAGAGTGCAATCCCCCCGATGCTCTGGCAGGTCGGCGCAACCGCCGCTGGCGCTATATCCGCCCGGCTCAGTGGGTGGCCGAGCACTGGCACGAATAAACCTGCACTGCAGGTTTATTCGTAACGGATGGCCAGGATTTCGTAGTTTTTCGAACCACCGGGGGCTTGCACCACGGCCAAATCGCCCTCTTCCTTGCCGATCAAGGCCCGGGCGATCGGGCTGCTGATATTGACCAAACCCAGCTTCAAATCGGCCTCATCTTCACCCACGATTTGATAAGTCACCTTTTCCCCGGAAGCTTCGTCCTCGAGGTCGACCGTGGCACCAAACACCACGCGACCACCCGCGTCAACGCTGGACGGATCGATGATTTGCGCTGCTGACAGCTTGCCTTCGATTTCCTGGATTCGGCCTTCGATGAAGCCTTGCCTGTCTTTGGCGGCATCGTATTCGGCGTTTTCACTTAAATCGCCTTGCGCACGGGCCTCAGCGATCGCCGCGATCACGGAGGGACGCTCGATGGTTTTGAGTCGATGCAACTCGGCTTTAAGCAACTCAGAACCCCGCTGGGTGATTGGGATGGTAGCCATCGATAATTCTCCAAAAAACAAACCGCCGAGCGAAATCTCTCGGCGGTAAAAACAAGGTCTGAACTGACAATGCAGCTCAGATGTGCTGTGGCCTTCAGGCCGTCAATTGTGCATGCATTTCCTGCACCGAGATGACGCCCAACTGGTCCATGTACTTCATGCCCTCTACGGCCGCCTCTGCGCCAGCAATGGTGGTGAAAGTGGTGACACGATTAAGCAAGGCCGAAGTGCGGATGTGGCGTGAGTCGGCAATCGCATTGCGACGCTCCTCCACCGTATTGATAACCAACACCACTTCGTTGTTTTTGATCATGTCCACAATGTGTGGTCGACCCTCGGTCACTTTGTTCACCGTCTCGCACAACACGCCAGCACCATTGAGTGCCGAGGCAGTGCCTTTGGTGGCAATCAGTTCAAAACCTTGGCTCACCAATTGGCGTGCCACTTCGATCGCGCGAGGCTTGTCGTTGTTTTTCACCGAAATGAAGACCTTGCCCGTGGAGCGACCATCAGCATCGCGGGGGCGAGGCAGCTTGGTGCCTGCGCCCAATTGGCTTTTAACGAAAGCTTCACCAAAGGTTTTGCCCACGCCCATGACTTCGCCGGTGGATTTCATCTCGGGGCCAAGGATGGTGTCCACACCCGGGAACTTCACGAAAGGGAACACTGCTTCTTTGACGCTGAAATACGGCGGTGTGACTTCGTGGGTAATCCCTTGAGAGGCCAAGGTTTGACCCGCCATGCATCGCGCAGCCACTTTGGCCAGTTGAATGCCCGTGGCCTTGGAGACATAAGGCACAGTGCGTGAAGCGCGGGGATTGACCTCCAGCACATAGATGACATCTTGTCCATCAACATGCTGAATAGCGAATTGCACGTTCATCAAACCGACCACGTTCAAAGCGCCAGCCATGGCAGCCGATTGCCGTTTGAGTTCGTTCACTGTGCCAGCCGACAACGAGTAAGGCGGCAAGGAGCAGGCGGAGTCACCGCTGTGAACGCCGGCTTGCTCGATGTGTTCCATCACGCCGCCGATGAAGGTCTTGCCTTCAGGGTCGCGCAGGCAGTCCACATCACACTCGATGGCGTCGTTCAAGAAACGGTCCAAGAGTACGGGTGAATCGTTGGACACTTTGACCGCTTCGCGCATATAACGTTCGAGGTCCCGCTGTTCATGCACGATTTCCATGGCCCGACCGCCCAGCACATAGCTGGGACGGACCACCAGGGGGTAGCCCAAAGCGGCTGCTTTCTCCAGGGCTTCAGGCTCAGTACGCGCAGTCGCATTGGGCGGTTGGCGAAGACCCAAGTCTTGCAAAAGCTTTTGGAAACGCTCACGGTCTTCTGCGGCATCGATCATGTCAGGGCTGGTGCCAATGATCGGCACGCCAGCCGCTTCAAGGCCGAGTGCCAGCTTCAAAGGTGTTTGGCCACCGTATTGAACGATCACGCCTGTAGGCTTTTCTTTGTCAACAATTTCGAGCACGTCTTCGAGCGTCAATGGCTCGAAATACAAACGGTCAGAGGTGTCATAGTCGGTTGAAACGGTCTCAGGGTTGCAGTTGACCATGATGGTTTCGTAGCCGTCTTCGCGCATGGCGAGCGCAGCGTGAACACAGCAGTAGTCAAACTCAATACCTTGACCAATGCGGTTAGGACCGCCGCCAAGAACCATGATTTTTTTGTTGTTGGTGGGTTCAGCTTCGCATTCGCCGTCACCATGACCCTCGTAGCAAGAGTACATGTAGGCAGTGTCGGTCGAGAACTCGGCCGCGCAAGTGTCCACGCGTTTGTAGACCGGGCGAATCCCTTGAGCATGGCGGCGGGCTCGCACTTCATGCTCGGTGGTTTTGAGCAACTTACCCAAACGCCGGTCTGAAAAACCTTTTTTCTTCAATGCACGCAATTCAGCCGCGGTGATGGCTTCGAGTGTGGTGGTTTCGAGCTCAAGCTCGATCTTCACGATCTCCTCGATCTGCACCAAGAACCAAGGGTCAATCTTGGTCAAGGCAAACACCTCGTCGACGCTCAAGCCCATGGCGAATGCATCGCCGACATACCAAATGCGCTCGGGGCCAGGCTCGCCCAGCTCTTTCTCGAGCACTTCGCGGTCTTGGGTTTTTTCGTTCATACCATCCACGCCCACTTCCAAACCACGCAAGGCTTTTTGGAAGGACTCTTGGAAAGTACGGCCCATGGCCATCACCTCTCCCACCGATTTCATTTGGGTGGTCAAGCGGCTGTCAGCCGTGGGGAATTTCTCGAAAGCAAAACGTGGAATCTTAGTGACCACGTAGTCGATCGATGGCTCAAACGACGCAGGCGTTGCACCGCCTGTGATTTCGTTGCGAAGCTCGTCGAGCGTGTAGCCCACGGCCAACTTGGCCGCGACTTTCGCAATCGGGAAACCTGTGGCTTTAGAAGCCAACGCGGATGAACGCGACACACGTGGGTTCATCTCAATGACGACCATGCGGCCGTCTTTGGGGTTGATCGAGAACTGCACGTTCGAGCCGCCCGTGTCCACACCAATTTCACGCAACACGGCCAAAGACGCGTTACGCAAAATTTGGTATTCCTTGTCGGTCAAGGTTTGTGCCGGCGCCACAGTGATGGAATCACCGGTGTGCACACCCATGGGATCCAAGTTTTCGATCGAACAAATGATGATGCAGTTGTCCGCCTTGTCGCGCACCACTTCCATCTCGTATTCTTTCCAACCGAGCAAAGATTCTTCGATCAACAACTCGTTGGTGGGCGATGCTTCCAGGCCTCGTTTGCAAATCGTCTCGAACTCTTCAGGGTTATAGGCAATACCGCCGCCTGTGCCGCCCAAGGTAAAGCTGGGACGAATGACAGTAGGGAAACCCAAACTCTTTTGCACGTCCCATGCTTCTTCCATGCTGTGGGCAATGCCAGAACGTGCAGAGCCCAAACCAATTTTGGTCATGGCGTCTTTGAACTTCAAGCGGTCTTCGGCTTT
>CANGKR010000103.1 GCA_947454355.1 Comamonadaceae bacterium | reverse complement strand
CTGGCCTTCGCGAGTCTGGCCGCACAGACCGCCGCTTATTCCGCAGAAATCCGCGTGGTCACCTCCGGTGCTTTCACCGAGGCCTACAAAAAACTGGTGCCGATCTTCGAAGCGGCCAGCGGCCACAAGGTCATCAGCGCTTATGGCGCATCGATTGGCAATGCGCCTGACTCGATCCCCAGCCGCTTCGCACGCGGTGAGAAGTTCGACCTGGTGATCCTGTCCGAAGGTGGCCTCGAAGCGTTGATGAAAGACGGCAAGCTGGTGCCGGGCAGCCGTGTCGATTTGGCACGATCGCAAATTGGTGTGGCGGTGCGCAAAGGCACACCGATTCCAGACATCAGCACCGTCGAAGCTTTGAAGCAAACCCTGCTCAACGCCAAATCGGTCGCCTACTCGGCCAGCGCCAGCGGCACCTATTTGTCCACCGAGATGTTCCCCAAACTGGGCATTGCCGAGCAGATGCAAAAAACCGCCAAGAAAATCATGAGCGAGCGCGTGGGCGCGGTCGTGGCCCGCGGAGATGCCGAACTGGGCTTTCAGCAAGTGAGCGAGTTGATTTACTTCAAAGAGCTGGACATGGTGGGCACTTTGCCCGATGCAGTGCAACAAACCATCTTCTTTTCATCGGCCTTGGTTAAAGGGGCTTCAGAACTTGAAGCCGCTCAGCACTTGGTACGGTTTTTCAACTCACCTGCCGTCTCCGAGATCGTACGCGCGACGGGACTGGACCCGGCCAGCAAATAAAAACCAGCGGTTTTTCAGCACGCCCATGGACCGTGCTTACTCATAGAATCTATGAATAAGCACATTGGAGATGCCATGTCAGTGTTGAAATTTCTTTTCGGGCTGTTTTTGCTGGCCCAACTGGTGGGCGTGCATGCCCAGAACAATGCCAGCCAACGCACCGCATTGATTGTGGGCATTGGCCAATACGGTTCGGCCGACATCCCTTCGCTCAGCGGTGTGGTGTTTGACATGGACAGCGCACGGCAAATGGCCCTGGCCATGGGCATCGAGCCGCGCAACATCACTACGCTGCGTGACAGCGCGGCCACCAAGGCCAACATCCTGACGCAGTTCAAGCGTTTGAGCGACAACACGCCTGAGGGTGCCCGCGCCTTCATTTACTTTTCGGGGCATGGCACCCGTTGGCAAGACCCGCAAGCGGGCGGCTGCGTGGAAGGCCTGTTGACTTACGACGGCCAAACCCTGACCCACAAAGAAATTGCGCAGTCCACCGACCGGCTCAGCCAAAAAGCCGACAAAGTCATCACGCTGTTTGATGCCTGCCATTCTGGCGGAGTGACGCAAGCGGGCACGCGGGGCGTGAGTGCGCCCCTGTTTGCGCCCAAGTTTTTCATGAAGGCGGGCGCAGGTATGGACATGTGCAGCCAACCGTCCAACATGGTCTCGCGCAGCCTGCTGGGCGAAGCCACTCGGCTCAATGCCTTGGCCGAGAACTTTGTGCAAATCACCTCTTCACGGCCTGACGAGGTGAGTTTTGATGAACCCGGCAAAGGCGGCTTGGCAACCCAAGGCATTCGCGACTGCCTGCTGGGCCAAGCCAAGGACTTAGACGCATCAGGCGCGGTGTCGATCACCGAGATTCAAATGTGCGCCCAACAAACCATCAATGCCAAACTCAAAAACGCACCGGGTCTGACGCCGCACCACGTTTCGGTGCGCGGCGCACGCAATTTGATTCCGGTGGCCGTGGCCAAGCCACCGCCTGAGCCCGAAAAACCCGTGACGATCGCCTTGGCACCAGTGGTGCCGCCTGCCCCCGTGAAACCTGCACCCGTCTCGCCGCCGCCAGAAACCGCGCCTGCCGCACCGGTCAAGCCGCCAGCGCCCGCCAAGCCCACAGCGAGCAAACCACCTCCATCGGCCGCATGGGCGGATGAGCCCCTGCAAGAGCCGCAGATCGTTGAGGCGCCTGTCACCCCTTGGTCGGTGTCAGCCGCGACCTTGCGCGAAGTGGAGCAACAGAAAAATCCGCGCCGCAAAGTGGATGTGCAGGTGAGCAAAAACAGCCTGCGCATTGGCCAAGATGCGCTGGACTTGACGATCAAGTCCAGCCATGACGGGTATGTGTATTTGGTGTTGCTGGGCAGTGACGCCAAGAGTTTTTACCTGCTTTTTCCCAACGGGCTGGACAAAGACAACCGCATCAAAGCTAACCAAGCCATGCGCTTGCCCAAACCCGATTGGCAAGTCAAAGCTGCAGGTCCGGCGGGCACAGACCAACTGCTGGTCATCGTCTCTGACACACCCCGCCAAATGGACAACCTGAGCTTGGCTGAGCCCACCAGCGCAGCGCCATTCACTTACTCCCTCAACACCTTGCAAGGTCGCAGCGCCTTGATCCGTTATTTGACGGGCGGCAACAGCACTGCTCGCTCGGAGAGCTTTGGCGCCAAACTCTTGAGCATCCAGGAGGTCCTATGAGCTCACACATCCTCTGGGCCTTAGGCTTCGCGGCCGTTGGCCTGCACTCGGCTTTGCTGGCTCAACCCGTGAGCAATGCGTCGGTATCTGACATTGAAAAACAACTGGCCCCCTCTGCGCCTATGACGCGCAGCATGAACGGCACCCGTAATCTGGTGCCCGAGGTGCGCAGCATCGACCTGGTGATTCAGTTCGACTCAGGATCGGCCAGACTGCAAGACAAAAGCAAGCCGCTGCTCGACAACCTGGCTCAAGCCATGAAAGGCGAGCGCTTGAAGGACATGAAGTTCAAAGTCGAAGGCCACACCGATGCGCAAGGCAGCGCCAGCTTGAATGACAAGCTCTCCTTCGATCGGGCCCAAGCGGTGGTGAAGTTCATGCAGCAAAACCAAATCATGCCCGACCGCTTGGTGGCCGAAGGCAAAGGCTTTCGCGAACTGCTGATGCCAGACAAACCGCAAGCGATGGAAAACCGCCGCGTGCGCATCACCACCCTGCCTTGAAAGTCTTGCCATGAGATTCGGATCGAAACCCTTTTGGGTCCTGGCCTTGACGGTGAACGGTGCTTTGGCCCAAAGCGCTTACTTGGTCAGCCCCGCAGAGATGCAAGCCTCCATGGCTGCACCACCACGTTTGAGCGCCAAAGCCGTGCCAGTGAAAGACGCCCCAGCCATTCAGGTCACGGCGCCGGTGCTGCCGGGCCCGGTCAAGTCGCCCACGCCAATTACCGTCAAGTTCTTGCCCACCGCACCCAGCAACATCAAACCCGAAAGCTTTCGGGTGCTCTACGGTAGCTTTGAGATCGACATCACCAAGCGCCTGCTTAACGTGGCGAAGGTGACGGAACAAGGCGTGCAGGTGAGCGAAGCCGCCCTGCCCAGCGGCAAACACAAACTCTTGTTAGAAGTTGAAGACACCGCCGGCCGCAAAGCGAGCCGACTGGTGGAGTTTGAGGTGAATTAGAACGGGATGTCGTCATCCATGTCGTCAAACCCGCTGGATGCAGCGGGCTTGCCGGCAGGGGCGGGGCGGGCGGGCGCTGCTGCAGGGCGCTGCGCCGACGCCGCTGGGCGACGCGGGGCATTGTCGTAGCCGCCGTCATCGCCGCCACCCGAGGGAGCACCACCGCCTTCACGGCCGCCAAGCAATTGCATTTCGGTGGCGATGATGTCCACGGTGTTCTTTTCAACGCCGGACTGGTCGGTGTATTTGCCGTACTTCAGGCGGCCTTCGACATAGATCGGGCGGCCTTTTTTGACGTATTCACCGGCGATCTCCGCCAGGCGGTCATAAAAGGTCACGCGGTGCCACTGAGTGTCTTCGACGGTTTCACCGGAGGTGCGGTCTTTGCGGCGACTGGTGGTGGCGATGCTCACATTGGCCACGGCCTGACCAGAGGGCAGGTAACGGATTTCGGGGTCACGGCCGCAGTTGCCGATCAGGATGACTTTGTTGACGGATGCCATGAAACAATTCCTCTGAGGTAAGACGCAATTATGGGGCCTGACGGGCCGGATTCAAAGGCGGTTTCATACCCCAGGCGACCAGCAACCACACCAGCATGGCGGCGGCACAGGCGGCGAACAAAGCCTGGGTGCCGTAATTCTTGACCAACCAGCCGCCAGAGGCACCGCCGACAAAAAAGCCCAGAGATTGCAGGGTGTTGTACACGCCCAATGCGGCGCCACGCACCTGAGGCGGCGCCATGCGTGAGGCCATGCTGGGCTGAGAAGCTTCCAGGATGTTGAAGCCGCAAAAAAATGCAAACAACAAAACGGCCAAGCTGAGCAGGCGGGTGGTGCCTGAAGCCTGGACCAAAAATCCGATTTGCACCAACATGATCAAACCCACGGCCGACAAAAAGACGGCGCGCAAATAACCGCGCCGCTCCAGCGGAAACAAAGTACCGCCCATCACGCCAAACGACAGCACCACGGCGGGCAAATACACCCACCAGTGTTGTTCTTTAGGCAGGCCGGCTTGCACCAAAAGCGCTGGCACGGCCACCCACATGGCCAACTGCACCGCATGCAGCACGAAAACGCCGACGTTCAAACGCATCAAGCCCGCATGGCGTAAAACCACAGACAAGCGGCCGCGCGGCTGGTTTTTGAGTTCATCCGGTTCGGCCGGTACACGCCACAAGACCACGGTGATGCCCCCCAAGGCCAGTACACCCGTCAGCACAAATAAGCCGGGCAGCCCCACCCAGGTCACCAGCACTGGCGCCAGCACCAAGGACAGCGCAAACATCAAACCGATGCTGGCGCCCACCAAGGCCATGGCTTTGGTGCGCACTTCGTCGCGGGTCAAGTCAGCCAGCAAGGCGGTCACCGCGGCCGACACCGCGCCAGCCCCTTGCAAACTGCGGCCCACCAAGAGCCACTGCAGCGTGGGCGCGGCAGCGGCCACAAAGCTGCCCGCTGCAAAAATCAACAGACCCAGCACGATCACCCGCTTGCGGCCAAACCGGTCAGAGGCCATGCCAAAGGGCAGCTGCAACAGGCCTTGCGTCAAGCCGTAAATGCCCATGGCCAGACCGAGCATGGCGGTGTCATCCCCACCGGGGTACTTGCCCGCTTCGAGCGCAAACACAGGCAGCACCAGAAACAAGCCCAGCATCCGCAACGCAAAAATCGAGGCCAACGAAGCGCTCGCCCGACGTTCGGTGGCCGTCATGGCGGTGGAATTCACTGGGGGGATTTCAGTCACGGAAGCAGTCACGCGCAGGTTCAATTCGTCCAACAGACCCGATTGTCCTTGATCGGCCACAACAGCCTTGGCGACTTGGACGGCTCGACCAAAGAGAACGCCAAAGTAAACACCACATTGGGATTTGACCCATGAGCTTTCGCTTCATGATTTTGACTTGCGGTGTAGAGCTGTACGCCTGCGGCGTTGGAGGCGCCGACCCCGTGAACGGCGTGACGGCGACCCAATGGAAATAAGGCCAAACCGCCGCCCTGGCCTTGCAGGGCCGAGCTCTGGACAACGCCATCAAAGTCAGCACCACCACCTTGGGGAGCCATCAGAACGTGCCCATGACCGATGTGTTGATCCAGTCGGCCACACAAAACCAATAAGTCCGATAATCGAGGGTTTTGTGATTCGGCCCCGATTTTGAACACCTTTGATGCCTCCCTGGCGAAAGCCGCTGACTCTGACCCTGAACTTCGTGCCGCTCTCGAAGGCGAGGACATGTACTTGGCCAAAGCGCTGCGGCAGACCCACATCAGCGTGCGGGGTGCACGCACGCACAACCTCAAAAATATCGACCTTGACATCCCGCGCAACCAACTGGTGGTGATCACGGGTTTGTCGGGTTCGGGCAAGTCCAGCTTGGCCTTTGACACGCTGTACGCCGAAGGCCAGCGCCGCTATGTGGAAAGCCTCTCGACTTATGCGCGGCAGTTTTTGCAGTTGATGGACAAACCCGATGTGGACTTGATCGAGGGCTTGTCGCCCGCCATCAGCATCGAGCAAAAAGCCACCAGTCACAACCCGCGCTCCACTGTGGGCACGGTCACCGAAATCCACGACTACCTGCGCTTGTTGTTTGCCCGCGCCGGCACACCTTATTGCCCTGACCACCACCTGGCACTGCAGGCGCAAACCGTGAGCCAAATGGTCGACGCCGTGCTGGCCCTGCCCGAAGACACCCGCTTGATGATCTTGGCGCCCATTGCGCGTGAGCGCAAAGGCGAGTTTGCACAGGTATTTGAGCAGATGCAGGCGCTGGGCTATGTGCGCTTTCGCATCAACGGACAGACGGTCGAAGTGGAAGACCTGCCAACGCTCAAGAAAACAGAAAAACACGACATCGACGTGGTGGTAGACCGCTTGAAGGTGCGCAACGAAGCCGACGCCTCTGCGCGTGACGCTCTGCGCCAGCGCCTGGCCGAAAGCTTTGAAGCCGCGTTAGGTCTGGCCGAAGGCCGCGCCTTGGTGATGGAGATGGACAGCGCCCAAGAGCATTTGTTCAACGCCAAATTTGCCTGCCCGATCTGCAACTACGCCATCAGCGAACTCGAACCCCGGCTGTTTTCATTCAACTCCCCGATGGGTGCCTGCACTACCTGTGACGGCATCGGCACAATGGAGTTTTTTGATCCGACGCGTGTAGTGGCCTTCCCCAGTTTGAGCATGGCCAGTGGCGCCATCAAGGGTTGGGACAGACGTAATGGCTTTTACTTCAGCATGCTTGAGAGCTTGGCCAAGCACTACAAGTTTGACGTGGAGTCGCCATTCGAAAACCTACCCGAGGCGGTGCGGCAAGTGATTTTGTTCGGCTCGGGTGATGAGGACATCAAGTTCAGCTACATCATGGAATCTGGCGCCTCACAAGGCAAAAAGGTGAGCAAGAAGCACCCCTTTGAAGGCATCATCCCCAACATGACCCGTCGTTACCGCGAGACAGACTCGTCGGTCGTGCGCGAAGACCTGGCGCGGCTGCGCAACCACCAACCCTGCACAGACTGCAACGGCTCGCGCCTGCGCCGCGAAGCGCGACATGTGCGCGTGGGTGAGGGCGATCAGGCGCGGGCGATTTTTGAAATCAGTCATGTGACCTTGGGCGAGGCCCAAACGTATTTTCAAAGCCTGAACATCTCCGGCGCCAAAGGTGAGATCGCCAGCAAAGTCGTGCGCGAAATCGGCTTGCGTTTGAAGTTCCTCAACGACGTGGGCCTGAACTACCTCAGCCTGGACCGCAGCGCCGAGACCTTGTCGGGCGGTGAGTCGCAGCGCATCCGCTTGGCCAGCCAAATCGGCTCAGGCCTGACGGGCGTGATGTATGTGCTGGACGAGCCCAGCATCGGACTGCATCAGCGCGACAACGACCGTTTGATCGGCACCCTGCAACACCTGCGCGACATCGGCAACAGCGTGTTGGTGGTTGAGCATGACGAAGACATGATCCGCGTGGCCGACCATGTGATCGACATGGGTCCTGGCGCGGGCGTGCACGGTGGGCGCGTGATGGCCCAAGGCACGTGCGCCGAAATCATGGCCACACCCGAATCCCTGACAGGGCAATACCTGTCTGGTCGCCAAAGCATTGCCGTGCCTCTTCAGCGCCATCACAAGGGCAAAGACTGTATTGAAATCGTCAAAGCCAGCGGCCATAACTTGAAGGAAGTCACCGCGCAATTTCCGGTCGGCTTGCTCACGTGCGTCACGGGTGTATCCGGCTCGGGCAAATCGACGCTGGTGAACGACACCTTGTACCTGGCTGCAGCACACCAGATTCACCGAGCGCACGACGAGCCCGCGCCGCATGAAGACATACTGGGCATGTACCACTTTGACAAAGTGATCAACGTGGACCAGTCGCCGATCGGCCGCACGCCGCGCAGCAACCCGGCCACCTACACAGGCTTGTTCACCCACATCCGCGACCTGATGGCCGAGGTGCCTGCGGCCCGCGAACGCGGCTACGGGCCAGGGCGCTTTTCTTTCAATGTGGCGGGCGGGCGTTGCGAAGCCTGCCAAGGCGACGGTATGGTCAAAGTCGAGATGCACTTTTTGCCCGACGTGTACGTGCCTTGCGATGTGTGCAAAGGCCAACGCTACAACCGCGAGACGCTGGAAATTCAATACAAAGGCAAAAACATTGCACAGGTGCTGGACATGACGGTGGAGGTGGCCTTTACCTTCTTCAACGCGGTCCCCAACATCGCCCGTAAACTGCAAACCCTGCTAGATGTGGGCCTGTCTTACATCCGCCTAGGGCAAGCCGCTACCACCTTGTCGGGAGGCGAGGCGCAGCGCGTCAAACTGGCGCTGGAACTGTCCAAACGCGATACGGGGCGCACGCTCTATATCCTGGACGAGCCGACCACGGGTCTGCACTTTGCCGACATTGCTTTGCTGCTCAAAGTGCTGCACCAATTGCGTGATGCAGGCAACACCATCGTGATCATCGAACACAATCTGGACGTCATCAAAACGGCCGACTGGATCATTGACATGGGGCCCGAAGGGGGTTCGGGCGGTGGCACTGTGGTGGGCGTCGGAACGCCCGAAGAACTGGCACAAAACACCGCCAGTTTCACAGGCAGGTATTTGGCCAAGTTATTGGCTTGATGTGCATCAACGAACACGTTCTCAGTTGGCTCTGCCTGGGCCTTCTGCGCACACAATGGTGCTTTGATGCCACGGACACCCATGACCACCCCACGCACGCATTACGACATCTTGAGCCAAGTCCTGCACTGGCTGACTGCGATCGGCGTGGTCGCAGCCTTTATCCTCGGGCCAGAGCACTTTGGCCGCGAATTGCGCCAAGGCCTGGACCCGGCCACGCGTTGGGACATCGTGACGCATGAATCTCTGGGCATGCTGGTGGCGGCCATGACCTTGCTGCGCCTGCTGTGGCTGTTGGTGCGACCGGCGGCACCCCGTTTTGACATGCCCCGCTGGATGGCGTTGACCTCTAAAACCACCCATGGCTTGTTGTGGGTGCTGTTGTTGGCCGTTCCCTCAACGGCCTTGCTGGCCTTGAGCAGCGAGGGTCACCCCCTGACATTGCTCGGCGGCATACGCATCAGCGAAATGCCTTTGCTGACCCACTTGGCTTGGATCGGCTGGGCCGATTGGGGCGAGGTGCACGGTCTGCTGGGCGACTGCATTCTGTGGCTGGCAGGCCTTCACGCAGTAGCCGCTTTGGCACACCATGTGCTGCTGCAAGACGGCGTGTTGCGCTCCATGTTGCTAAAGCACCGTTGAAAGCTTCAGGACGCACTCACCACCGCCAGCAAGGTTTGGCCATTGGCCACCAGCTTTTCTTCGCCCGCGTCCACCGCGAACAGATCACAACTGGTGTAAACCTGTTGCTTCCCGGGTTTGACCACACGCGCCCGGGCGATGAACTTTTGACCCACTGCCGGCCGCAAGCAGTTCACAGAAAAATGCGCGGCCAACAAATTCGGGCCTGCCACCGTGGCCGCAGCAAAACCGCAAGCGGTGTCGATCAAGGTGCCAATGAGGCCAGCATGCAAATAACCCGAATACTGCCCCACCTCAGCACGCCAAGGCATTTGAATTTCGACGGTGCCTGGTTCTGCAACGGTCACTTCGATGCCGCACCAGCGGTTGAACTCCGCCATCGCGTTGATTTTTTGGAGCAAGTCCAGAGCGTTCATGTTTTTTACCTTTGCTAGGATTGAAACCAGCCGACAGGGCTGGGCCGCATTGTGCTGAACCTCGCAGCCTTGGTCAGTGCAAAGGCTGACCGAATTGACGCACGGGTGACAAGCCCCGAGGTACCTGCGCCGAAGGTGATACTGACTCCGGCCAGACTGGTGTACAAAACACCCACCACAGGAGTACACCATGACCGCCCACACCGCTTTGCCCCACGCCCAACCCGCCGATGTCGGCTTGTGTCCCGAGCGCACCCAGCGCCTGATGGATG
>CANGKR010000102.1 GCA_947454355.1 Comamonadaceae bacterium | reverse complement strand
TGGCAAACTTGACGCCAACGCCAGAGCCAGTGTTGTTATTGGTGCCATTCAGTGTCACTGAACCGTTGGTACTGATCGTGCTGTTGAGCACAATGCCTTGGCTGTTAGCACTGGCAACATCTTGTCCCGCATATTTGCCTTCAGCCGTCATCACCACATTGACTAACTTGGTGCTGGTCACTGCATTGGTCGTGATGGAAGCACCCACATTTTGAGTGATGCCGTTTTTGGCCGTCAGCGTCAGAGTTGCATCTGTTGCTCCTATATTTGAAAAGCTCAAGGGGGTGCTGAGTGTGATGTTGCCTGCCCCGTTGGCACCCGCAGTGGGGTTGGCTGTCATAACGGTCACGTTCGTGCCACCATTGATCGCTGACTCAATGGTGGACTTCAACACCTCACTGGTGTTGATGCCTGCGGTTTCTTGATACGTGGTGGTGCCACTGCCATTGGTGGACGGGGTATCGGGCGTTGCAGTTCCTGCAGCCACAATGTTGATGTCTGTCGGATCAAGCAACCAGTCTTTGGCTTTGACAGAGATGCCGGAGGTTTTCAGGGTTTCGCCTGAAGTTTCTACAAAACCACCCGCACTTTCTAGCTTGGCGCTGCTGACATCCGTACTCTTGGCTAACACGCCCGTTTCTTCATCCCGCCCAATGACGATTTCACCACCCTTGCGCTGCTGGCCTTGCTCGTCCTTGCCCGTGCCGTTGGCCGTGATGCTGCCGTTGACTTTGATCTGACCACCATCCGCCAACAGGTGCACTGCACCGCCTTGCGCACCCGTGGTGTCGATGCTGCCGCTTTGGATGATGCTGGCCACGGCATTGTTCAAGGCTGCGGCTTGCATGTACACCTGCCCGCCTTCGGTCACGATGGTGCCGCCCTTGGCGTTGGCCACTGCGGCGTTGATGCTGCTGGGGCTCAGTTCGAGCTTGATGCGGCCGCTGCCGCTGACCGGGATCTTGACTGTCTCGGCTGCGGCCAGGTAAGCCGTGCCGCCTTGCGTGTTGATTTGGCCTTCGTTGCTGACGCTGGCGCCCAACAGGGCCACGTAACCGCCGGTGGTGCTGATGCTGCCTTGGTTGATAACAGCGGCTGTGCTGCCATTGCGCTCAAACTGCTGGTTACCTGCCATGAAGTTGGCGTCTGAAATGCCCAGGGTAGACGCCGTGAAGCTGTTGGCGTTCACGCTGCCGTCTTTGCCAAACAGCACGCCGTTGGGGTTGACCAAGACCACTTGGCCGTTGGCATTGAGCTGGCCCAGAATTTGGCTGGGGTTGGCGCTGGTCACGCGGTTGAGCATGACGGCGTTGGCACCGGGCTGCACGATGTTGACTTTGGCGTTTTGTCCGATGTCGAAGGTGTTCCAGTTGACCACCGCTTTGCTGGTGGACTGGTTGATGCTCATCACTGCACCGGCTTGCTGGACGCTGACCGCGCCTTGGGCGACTTGGCCACCAGTGGGCAACGCTGTGGCAGCCGGCCCAGCCCATGCCAGGCTGACCATCGCGCAAGAAGCCGTCAAAACCCCCACGAACTGCAAAACGGTGCTGAGCCAATCGGTGCCCGCTGTTCCGGAAAACTGGCCGGAGGCCGCACCTGTGGCTTTGCCTTGGCTGCTGGCATGTTCGCCCACGGCGACCAAGCAGCCCAGACGTTTAGAAAAAATGGTTTTGTGGTGACCCGAATTCATAACCGCTCCAAACAGATACCAAAGATTTCATAAAGAAGTCGGTATTGTCGTGGCGATTATTGAAATTAACTCTTAAGGAATCATAAATTAAACAATAAAACTAAGAAATTGAGCCCAAAAATCCATCATTACCCGTTTATTGTCGAAATTGGTACTTTGATATGCACCAAGGCGCGGCTACCGGGCTCGGTTGACAAGTCCAGCTGAATTTGCCCATTGTGTTTTTGAACCACTGTTTTCACAAAGTCTAGGCCCAAACCGAACCCTCGGGACGTGTGCTCTTGGCCTGTGCTGTTGGCCACTTGCTCTCCCACAGTATTGGCGATGGTCAAGTGCACCATGCGCCCTGCCAATTGGGTATCGGGGTCGTGCGACAAGCTGAGGCGTATCTCGGTGTTGGCTTGGCCATAACGGATCGCATTGACCAGCAGGTTCACCAGCATGCGGATGAACAGGCGCTGGTCGGCCAGGATGAATTGCGGCTCATCGTCAAAGTCTTGCACCAGGCGCATTTGGCGGCTGTGCGCCAAGTCTTTGACCTGGAACATGGCTTCGTCCAGCAGGCCATCCACCAAAATTTCAGACCGCTGGTAGGTTTGTGCCTGCGCTTTGATGGAGAAGATGAAGTCATCCATCATGTTGAGCAGGGTGTCGGCATGGCGATAAATGTTGGCAGCGGTTTTTTGGGCCTCGGGGTCGTGTGCCCGTGGCTCGCCTGTCGAGTCCACTGACTTTTGGCGGCTGAGCGAGATGATGGACGCAATCGGGGTGCGCATGTCGTGCGAGAGCAGTTGCAGCGTCTGCTCGCGCTGGGCCTGAAACTGACGCACTTCGGTGATGTCGGTCAGCGCAAAAATCCACAAGGTGCTGTCGTCAGACTGCGGCAGTTGTGCCACGCGCAGGATAAAAAACCGTGCGGTGCCAGACCCCACTCGGGCCGTGACGTAATGGTCTTTGCCCAAAAGGGGCTCCAGTTGGCGGGTGCTGCTCAAGCCCAAGTGTGCCAACAAAGGGAGAAGCGACTGGCCCGTATCGAGCAAACCCTCGGGAATGTCCTGCTTCATGCGGGGGCTGACCAAGAGCACGCGTTGCTCGGCATCGGCCACCAACATGGCCGTCGGGATTTCAGAGACGATGCGGTTCAAAAACGCCACCCGCTCGCTGGCCACGCCAATGGCTCTGTCGAGCAATCGCGAGTATTGCAACACGGTGTCACTGGCAAAGTGGCGCAGTTTCAGCCCGCCTTTGCCCAGCGTTTTGCGCTGAATTTGCACTTGCTGCAGTTGTGCGGCACGTTCACCCATGAAACTGACAATCATCTCGTTGCGTCGCCAAGCCCAAGCGGGTTTGACCAAGCCAATGGCCAAAATGCACAGCCCCGGGTCAAACCACATGTCACACAGCCACAATAAAACAAAGCTGACGACCAAGGCCGATACCACCGTGATGACCGTGACCAGCAGCTCAAAAAATGGGCTGAGCACCATGAGCGCGATCATGACCGAGAACACCGCCCAAGAGCTGAGCGCCACTTGCACCCAAACGGGCACGGGGCTGATGAGGTTGCCGCGCAAGATGTCGTTGAGCAAGTTGGCATGCAGCACCACACCGGGCGTGCCAGAGCCTTGGCGACCTGAATAAATGGTGGGAAAGTGGTCGCCCAAACTGGGGGCGACCGAGCCGATCAAGACATATTTGTCTTTCAGCAGCCCCAAGGGAAAGGCTCCCGACAACGCATCGGCCAAAGACACCACGGGCAAACCGATTTCGGGGTCGACCAAATTGAAGCGGCGGTAAGCCCCGTGCGACTGGTAGTTTTGTGCGGGCTGGCCCGACACCGCCAACGCCAAATGCGGCAAGTTGCCCTCTTGCAAATAGGCCCCGCGAGAAAAGCCATCGCTTTCAAATGTGATGTTGATGTGGGCTAGGCCTTGGGCTGCGTCGATCAATTGACTCTCTGGGTTGCGCACCACAAAGGGCGTGTTCGCATGCACACGGGGTTGCTCGACCGCCAAAAACACCTTGTGACGCCGCATCTCTTGCGCCAGCTGCGCGTCGGCCGGGCTGGGGTCTGGGAACAGGATGTCAAAACCGATGGCCTTGGGTTGGTTGTCGGTGTCGGCCAGCTTTTTGAGTAAATCGGCATACACCCGGCGGTTGAGGGGCCAGCCGCCCAGCTCGTCAATGGTCGCGTCGTCGATGCCGATGATGACCACGTCGTTCGAGGGCAAAGGGGCTCGCAAGCGGTGCAATTGGTCATAGATCACCAAGCCCGGCGAGGTGCCCCATTGCATGGTGGTGAACAGGCCCAAAGTGCTGAGCGCCAGCACGGTGACCACCACCCATTCCAGGTAAAACCGCTGCTCGTCGCGTGATCGCCGTCCTTGCCACAAACTTGGCCAAATCTTGGTCAATGTGGCCAACAAGGGGTTCATCAGTCGGCGCCGGGGATGGCCACCAACTCAAACTGGCCGTTGATGCCGGCTTTCGCAGTGCTGTTCACATCGTGCTGAATGCGCCAACGGTATACGCCAGAGGGCAAGCCTCGAAACACCAAGAGGTTGTTGACATTGGCCTGAATCGGCCCGTTGATCAAATCCACCGTTTGGCCTTGCGCATCTACTTTTTGGAAAAGCAAGTGCGGGTTGTTGAACCCCGCCATATTGAAGGGCACATTGCAACGCCATTGGTCCTGGCGTTTGTAGCCCTTGCACACGGCAAAGTCTTGCGCCGAACCCATCAGGCCCGAAGCCGTCACCGACGACCATTGGTAAAACACGGGTTTGACACCCAACTCGGGGGCCAATACTTGCGACTGCTTGGGCTGGCTTTCAGTGACGGGGGCGCTGAAGTTGGCGTCCTCGGCCGTGAGTAGCATGAAGCGATCGGCCGAAGGATCGGCCTCGAATTTGAGAAGCCAGTCTTTGCTGTTGCCTTGCGCTTCGGCTTTGCTATAGCGTGGGGCAGAGAGCAGTTTTTCGATGTCGAGCGACTGGCCATTGGCAGCAATGGCCACACCTTCGCCAGATTGAGCGCGTTTTTCGGCCTTTTCTTGGCCGCCGCGAGCACCTACTGCACCGACCTTGACTTCGACCTGGCTGGTGCGCTGACTGGCATTGAAGCCCACCCTGAACTCGGTGCCCCGGACACCCGCAACCGACGTGGGCGTGAGCACCTGGAAAGGCGCATCGTTGCTTTGGCGTTTGCGGGGCACATCGATTTCCATGCGCCCATCGAGCAACTCGATCTTGACTTCTGGCGAGGTTTCAAACGCGTTGCGGCGCAGGGTTTTGAGCTTGATAACGGCGCCCGACATCAGGCGCAGCATGGACTCGTCTTCAAGGGTTAAACCAAATTGGCAACCTGCCGGGATGCGCAGAACCGCACCCTCGCTCAAGACAGTGCCCATCTGAATAGGTGCGGAAGCGTTGCCATCGATCTGGATCACCGACTTGCAATTGAGCCGCGTGACGGTGGCGGTAGAGGGTGTGTACTTGAGCAAGTCACGCGGGATGTTGATTTTGTGACCTACCGAAATGCGGTTGGCATTGGCCAAGCTGTTGGACTGCAGCAAGCGTTTGAGGGCATCCGTGCCCTGCATGTGCTTGGCAACCAAGCCCAACAAGGTGTCGCCTGGCTGCATTTGGTAGACCAAGTGGTCGGAATCGGGAACTGGCGCTGGTTGTGCACTGGCATGGCTCGTCATGGCAAGCCAGCAGGTCAAAACACCAAGCCAAGGGGTCAATGTCTTTTGAATGCGTTGAGCTTGGGTCATGAACTGGTCCCCTCGGGTTGGGCCATTTGCATGAGGCGGTAACCAAATCCGTGCACCACCACCAAACGCACTTTGTCGGCATTGGCACCGATGTTTAGTTTGCGGCGAATCCAGGAAATGTGCACGTCCAGGGTGCGCGACAGCGCATCCTCTTCTCGACCCCAGACTTCTTTCATGATCCGGTTGCGGGCAATCGGACGGTCGGGGTTTTCAAACATCAAACGTGAAAGTTCGTATTCTTTTTCGGTCAGCTCCACCGCATGTCCGTCCACCTTGATCGAGCGATCGATGTGGTCAAACACATAACCGGGCATGAGCTCCCCACCTTTGCTTAAAGGAGCCGCGGGGGCAAAACGGCGCTGCAATGCGGCCACACGGGCCATGAATTCGAATGCGCGAACGGGTTTGGAGCAATAGTCGTCGGCACCCGCATTGAGGGCCTGGACAATTTGGTCTTCGGCGCTGTTGCTGGTTAAGAAGACCACAGGGGAGGAGAGTTTGAGCACTTCACGCAGGTGCAGCAAAACCTCGAGCCCATTCGGGCCAGGCACATGCCAGTCGAGCACAAACAAGTCAAAAGTGTCTCGGCCCAGCACCCTCATGATCTGGTGACCGTCGGTGCAATGCTCCACCGTGTGTCCGGCTGCAGTCAAAAGCGCCGTGACCTCTTGGGCCAAGGTGATTTCATCTTCAAGCAGGGCGATGTGCATAGGTTCGTATTCTAAAAATCGTGTGATTTTAATCAGGGTCACACTTGTTTCGAATGTAGATGAATGAAATAATAATTTCACCAAAAAGAAAAACCCCGCACCAGATTGCTCTGATGCGGGGTTTTCTTTAGTGGCGGAGACGGTGGGCTACAAAGAACGAAACAGCTTCAAGACTTCGTGGCCGCATAGAGAAGATCATTGGTTATGCCATTGCAGCAAATCATCGAACCGAAGCCAATCCTGCCATTCTCAAAGGCTCGTTGGAATATTTGCTTCCAAAAGTGAAAAGAACCGTATTGCGTCGACCGTCCTTACCTTGGCGAGAAATGAAAAGGTTCTGGTCCGAACTACAAACCCAAGGAGGCAAGGCAAAGGATGCTTTACCCTTCTTGATATTGACTGCCGCAAGAAGTAGCGAAGTAAAGGAAATGACTTGGAAGGAAGTCGACTTTGCAAATGCAACGTGGACCATACCAGGTCATCGCATGAAGCTGGGAGTGACTCACACAGTTCCTTTGACAACGGCTGCCATCCAATTTCTCAAATTACAAAAAATTGGTGCATCTGATGATTTTGTATTTCGGGGCAATGGGCGAAAAAACCCAACAATGTCTGACATGACTCTGGCAGCGGTGATCAAGCGCATGAATAAAAAGGCTTTGGCAGGAATGGGCTACTACGACACAGATGGACGGCAAGGCTGTCCCCACTGATTTCGTTCAAGCTTCAGAATTTGGGCTGCTGATTTGGGGGAATGCCAGGTCACTCGAACAAAATCTTGAAATCGTCAAACATACCAATGAACCGTGAAGTTCTGTTTATTTGGTAGCACGCCTCTGTTTAAGTCTCAATTCACGACAGATGTGAACTTGATGAGATTGACAAGCCCGGTCGTTCGCATGCTGGTCAGGCAAGAGCCGTTGGTGGGGTTAAAGCGCTGCAGGTAGGTGCTGTATGAACCCGGGTAGTTTGAGGTGGTGGCCACCACAAAGCTGTCGTTGCTCCCGACTAGGATCGGGCTGCCATAGAGGGACGAGCCAACACTGATCTGCTGGGCAGATGTGGCAGCGTTGAGGTAAAGCTCGGAGGTAGATAGTGGGGCACTTGTGGAAATCATGACGCACTTACCCACATCGTTGGCCGACGCCTGGTATGCCGGAGACCTGGCGGGGGCGCCTGGAGCCACTCCAGCTTTTACGAACTTGTATCTATTGATTACCCGATCCGCGCATCCAGAGGTATCCACCCACTGAGACAAGTCCTCAGGGGTGTAATTGGTGCTGTACAAACTGTTCAGCGTGGACGCTACTATGGTGAAGTTTGTGGACCTGAAGGCCGAGCAAAAAAGCGAGAGGGTGGACGTCGAGGTCAGGCGAACGGGGCCGGAGGTTGTCGTAGAGATGCCGTTGAGGACTCCGTCTGCGCTCAGGTCGGATAAGTCGGCTAGATTGCATTTAGGCTTTTGCATCATCTAGACCCCGTTAATGATCCACAACAGGCATGTCACAGTGGGCAGATACCTGACTTTTTTAGACAATCTAGTAGCGTCTTTAAGCGACCAATCTCCCCATACAGACTCTAAGGCTTGCTTTACGCTGTGATAGGCTGCGGCCGCGGCCTACCCTCAAACAGCGTCTTGGCTTGATCTTGAATCTCTCTCTTGAGTTGACTCACTTGTACCGGATGCACCCCATAGACCTGTGCAATTGCTATGGCGCTCGTTTACTCTTTGTTTATGCGGGTTACAGCTTGAAACCGTGTTACGTGCTACAGAAATAACACATAATTTCGTAACACTTTTAGTTTGTACCACACTCTACTTTTTTGCAATAGTCGCTAGACTCGTTTGATATTCTTTTAGGACTAAGAAGGGGCTTTAGATGCTCAAAAGATTTTATTCTCTAGCTCTATTGCAGGCACTATGCCAACACTCAGCGGCTTTTGAGATTCTCGCTATTGGGTCAAGCAATACAAACTGCAAGAATGTCGATCGCTCGCAAATTTTCACTGCTCATCTTGAGTCGATGCTCAAAACAGATGGCATCAATGCAACAGTCATAAATGGTGGCAAAGATGGCGATGAACCAATTTGGATGATTCGCAGACTTACTGATTCAATAAAGGCAGACACAAAAATTGTGATCTTAGAACCAGGGCCAAATGACAAGAGCAAAAGCCGAAGTATTGAGTATTCTGAAAAGATGTTGACGATGCTTAAGGAAAAGCAAATCCCTACTATCTATGTATCAAACAACAATGTCCAAAGCGCTGAAGAGGCCAAAGAATTTGTAAAAGGTTTCGGCGCCTACTATTACGGTAACTTCGCATCAAATATGCCTGTAACTCAAGAATATCGTCAATATGACGGAGGTCACGGTGGAGGCGCTGGCCACCTAACAGCCAAGGGTTGTGAGCAATGGGCCAAAAGTATTATGCCGCTGGTTAAGAAGGTGATCGCAGATAGGAAAGTGAACTGAATCCCCCCTCACCTTACAATTATTGCACCGTGGGAAATCCAGTGTTCTAACGCTGCTTTACCAGTCGTCTGCTTAACCCAACCGCCATCAGTCAAATGGTAGCAACACTTATACAGCAGACTGCGGCTGGGGCGATACAAGACAAGTTCGCCGTTTCGCAAGTGTATGGACGGCGGTCGGACTGCGTGGAGGGCATTGAGGGTGGAACGGAAGGTGGTTTTTAGAAACGCAGACCTTTTGAATCACTTGGATAGTATTGAGCCTTCATATCTTTCCTCAGAATTTTTTACATATCCCCCCCGGTCAATGGTTTCACAAACGAAGGGGGCATCCCGAAGCGCAGTCGGTTGAGCAAAACAGTATGCGAAGCTAGACCGGAGTCCCATCTGGCATAAGTGGGGGTGGGGGTACGGTGGGGTCTGGCTGGGCTGGAATTGATCTTGTATCTACATGGAGCGCTGCACAGCCAAAGCAACCAGTTCCCCTCCTCCCACCAGTTCATCAGAACTCTCAAGACAAACGCTGAGCGCAACCGCCGAAAAATGATGGAGGGTAAAATGGTGGGTAGAAATGAAAAACGCACCCGAAGGCGCGTCTTTACTGGGTGCTTGGCGGAAACGGAGGGATTCGAACCCTCGATGAGGCTCTACACCCCATACTCCCTTAGCAGGGGAGCACCTTCGGCCACTCGGTCACGTTTCCTGGCAGAATAAATTATAGCTCAGGCCTGGTCCAAATCGAACGCTTTGTGCAATGCACGCACGGCCAGCTCCATGTATTTCTCGTCGATTACGACCGAGGTCTTGATCTCGGAGGTGGAAATCATCTGAATGTTGATGCCCTCTTCGCTCAAGCTGCGGAACATCTTGCTGGCGATACCCACGTGGCTGCGCATGCCAATGCCCACGATGGAGACTTTGCAAATTTTGGCGTCGCCCGTGACTTCAGTGGCGCCCAAACTGGGCAGCACTTTGTCTTTCAGCAAGTCCATAGCTTTCGCATAGTCGTTGCGGTGGACTGTGAAGCTGAAGTCGGTCTTGCCGTCTTTGCTCAGGTTTTGAATGATCACATCGACTTCGATGTTGGCATCGGCCACAGCGCCCAGGATTTGGTAAGCAATGCCTGGCTTGTCGGGCACGCCCAACACCGAGATTTTGGCTTCGTCGCGGTTGAACGCGATACCGGAAACAATGGCTTGTTCCATTTGTTCATCTTCCTCAAAAGTAATCAATGTGCCTGATTTGGCCTCTTCATGGAT
>CANGKR010000101.1 GCA_947454355.1 Comamonadaceae bacterium | reverse complement strand
GCACCTGTCGCGCCTGCAGCACCTGTAGCACCTGTAGCACCTGTAGCACCTGTAGCACCGGCAGTACCTGTAGCACCGGCAGTACCTGTAGCACCGGCAGTACCTGTCCCACCTGTCGCACCGGCAGCGCCTGTAGCACCTGCAGTACCTGCAGCGCCTGTTGCGCCTGTAGCACCTGTAGCACCTGTAGCACCTGTCGCACCTGCAGTACCTGCAGTACCTGCAGCGCCAGAAGCGCCTGTAGCACCGTTACAAATGTATTTGGTGGAAGTGATTTCAGCAACATCAAGCAAATGATTGGCGTTGCTGTCTATCCCAGATGCCACTATGGCGCCGCCATACTGGCAATGAACACTTGCCGGTTCAACATGGATGTCTATCAAGGCACTGAAACCATCAGGGCCGATAGCGCCGGCACTTCCTGCTGCTCCATTGCTGCCCGAAACACCGGCTGTACCTACCTGACCTGGCGACCCTGTCGGCCCTGCATTTCCTGCATAGCCGTTGGAGCCGTCGCAGATGTAGTGGGACGATGTCACTTCATTACTGTCGAGCTTTCCGTTGTCATTCAAGTCCAACCCGATGCTCAACACATTGCCACCTGCTGGACAATGTGAGCCTGCTGATTCTTTGACCAGGGAAATGAGCGCACTTGCGCTGCTGATGCCAGAAGCCTGAGCGCCGTCTAGACCATTGCAAACGTATTGTGTGCTGGTGATTTCTGACGATTGCAATATTTGATCGTTATTGATGTCGGCCCCTGCATTCAATGTGATACCACCATTCATACAAGTTGGAAACGGCGCTCCATTTTGAATGCTGACTTTGACAATCGCAGGCGCGGCCTGGGTGCTTGCACCTCCTCCACATGCGGAAAGTAATACGCTCAATAGGGCGAGCGCAAATGGTTTTATATTCATGGTGATGGATTTCGTTTGTTATTTTTTAATTTAACAAACAAAGCAAAGCGCATCTGTACGGCAACGCACTTTCAGGTGCTGTCCTTTGAGCCCAATGCTGTTTTTTAAAAGGCTATGGATTCAGGCAACAAGCGGGCATATTCGAGCTTGACGACCTCATAGCACTCGCATGAACGTTTCTCGAGTCCTGCGCGATCGAGTACTTCAATCTTGCCGCGAGCGTAACGTATCAAACCGGCTTGCTGGAGCCTGCCTGCCGCTTCTGTCACGCCTTCGCGGCGCACGCCCAGCATGTTGGCGATCAGCTCTTGTGTCATCACCAGGTGATTGCCGGGCAGTCTGTCCAAACTGAGGAGCAGCCATCGGCACAGCTGTTGGTCCAGCGAATGGTGGCGGTTGCACACAGCCGTTTGTGTCATTTGCGTGAGCAAGGCTTGTGTGTAACGCAAAAGCAAATGCATCACCGGCAAAGAGTTGCCGAATTCTTTTTTGAGTTTTTGGGCATTCAGGCGGATGCACCGCCCAGCGCTTTGCACCACGGCCCTGCTGGGCGTGGTTTCTCCACCCATGAACAAGGAAACGCCCACAATCCCTTCGTTGCCCACAACGGCGATCTCAGTGGATGCACCATTTTCCAGGACAAACAAGAGCGAAACGATGGCATCGATCGGGAAGTACACATGGTGCATCTTCCCGCTGGACTCGTAGAGCACTTGGCCCAATTTCAAGTCGACGATTTCCAAATGCGATTGCCAACGTGCCCATTCATCATTGGGCAATGAGGCCAACAGGTGATTGCTGGCTTTATCGATGGTGCGGTGCATGGGGTGTTCGTTTCATCTCCCCAATGTACGCTATCGAACATTGGGCGTATGTTCGCTACCGAACATACGCTTGCTCAGGGGTCTATCGGCCTTGACCCAGCTCGATCAACATGCGGGCCATCAAGTACAAGCGAGGCACGATGGAGTCGACCTCGATGTATTCGTCTTTCGCGTGGTAACCCCATCCGGCCAGGCCCAGGCTCTCGATCACGGCGGCTTTGTCAGAGCGGGCAGCAAAAGCTGCATCGGTGGCGCCGCCCGTCATCGGCACGATGTCTAGCGTGCGGTTCAGCTCTTGGTAAATGCTTTGTGCTTTTTCGGCCAGGGCTTTAGCTTTGACGCCGCCCTGGTAGGGAGGGCGGCCGCCCAGCAGGCTCACGCGGGTCTCGGTGTCGGGAATCAGCTTTTGCGTGTTCGCCATCTGTTGCAAAGTCGATTGCAGTTTTTCGGCCGCACCGGGCAGGGTGGTGCGCACATCAGCGGAGGCCAGTGCTTTTTCAGGAATTTGGTTACGCACCGTACCCGCTTGAGAGAGCGTCCAGTTCAATTGCACGCCGGGGATGGATTTGTACACATCGCGGTTTTGCACCATCTGGTGGCTCAACTCCAGCAAGGCGTTGCGGCCCAATTGCGGCGCCGCACCTGCATGCGAGGCCTTGCCCGTGACCTCCATGTCAATACGGGTGGCGCCGCTGGCACCGGTCAAGACGGCTTCGTTTTTGGCCACGGATTTGGCTGCGGTGGGTTCGCATGAAAGCACCACATCGTGCTGATCGGCCAGTTGTGAAATCAGTTCGCCCGATCCGATAGAGCCGACTTCTTCGTCGGGGTTGAACATCACTGTGATTTGGGCAAAGTCTTTCCAGCCGCGTTGTTGCAACAGTGCCAGGCCGTGCAAGATGACGGCAATGCCCCCTTTATCGTCGGCAATGCCGGGGCCGTAAATGCGGTTGCCGTCGACTTTGTAGCCCTGAGAGTTCAAGATGCCCGATCCGTAGACCGTGTCCATGTGCGCTTGCAGCATGATCTTGGCCCGACCAGTGCCTTGCAGACGACCGATGACGATGTCTGCACCCGCGCCTGTGGTGGTCTTGACGCGTTCGGTGGTAAAGCCTTGGGCTTTCAGGCGCGTTTCCAGCAGCTGTGCCATTTGCGCCAGACCTTTCACATCGGCACTGCCCGATTCGATCAGCACCATTTGGCGCAGACTCTCGATGAGTTCGGGTTGTGCTTTTTCTGCGGCTGCCAGCAGAGCAGTGTCTGTGGCCGCATGGGCCGCGAGGCTGCCCATGGTGAGCACGAGGGGCAGGGCCAGTGCGCGCAGTGCGGTTATGCGTTGAATCATGAAAAGTGTCTCCTGAAAAAATATCACATCCAGCGCTTCAAGGCCTGAATGTCCTCGGGGAACATTTGACCTTGTTCGATCTGGACCAGTTGGCCTTGCCGGTTGTAAACGATCACCACGGGCAAGCCCTTGGGCTTTTGCAAGCCGCCTGGCCGCTGGGGGTCTGCCCAGGTGGAAGGAAAGTGGTAGCCCTTTTTTTGCAGATGGTCCCGGGCTGTGTCGGCTTGCTTGTCGATGGACACGCCCAGTACATACAGGCCTTTGCCGTGATGCGCCGCAAAGAGTTGTTCGATCTCAGGTGACTGCTGCGCACAAAACGGACACCAGCTGGCCCAGTAATACATCACCAGGACTTGCCCGCGCAACTGGGCTGCGGTGAGGACTTCGCCATGAAGTAATTGCACCTGTAACCAGGGTAGCGAAGCACCTATTTTGAAGTCCGGCATGGCCTGCCCTTGTGCGTTCGCCAAGTTGGGCAGGCTGATAAGGGCCGCTTGCAGCCACTGCCTTCGGGTGCTTGCTTGTGAGATGGGGGCAGTGGACTGCATGCCTTGGAGCATAGCGCAAGCACGATGGATTGATCATGGGGTCGGACCCGTTGTCGCACATGACGCGGCCTATTTGTGCAGTGATGCGGCCGCATGTTTTGTGGGTCAGGTGTTTCCCGTCAGCGGCGGCTGGGCCAGCCGCTGACAGTCGATCCCCTGTTACTCGGCCTTGACGTCAGCAGCCTTGATGACCTTGGCCCACTTGACAATCTCTTCGTCCAGGAACTTGCCCGCTTGCTCGGGCGTATTGCCTACAGCTTCGATGCCCAAGGCTTCAAATTTGGCTTTGAGGTCTGGTGAACGTATGGCCTTGGCGGTTTCTTGCGACAAACGATTCACGATGTCTCGCGGCGTGGCAGCGGGGGCCAAAAACAGCACCCAGGTGGAGCCTTCCATGGCCGGGCCACCAGCTTCAACCACAGTGGGAACTTCGGATGCGCCCAAGACACGCTGTTTGGCAAACACTGCAATCGGTTTGACCTTGCCACTGCGCACATGCGGCATCATGGCACTGGCGGTATCGGTCAAGACTTGCAGGCTGCCACCCATCAGGTCACTCAGGGCCGGGGCGGTGCCTTTGTAGGGTACATGCACCATGTCAGCGCCGGTGATTTGCTTGAACAACTCTTGCGTCAAATGCGCTGCGGCGCCCACGCCCGATGAGCCAAAGGCCACCTTGCCCGGGTTGGCTTTGGAGTAGGCCACCAATTCCTTGATGTCCTTGAAAGGCAGGTTGTTGTTGGCCACCATGACCAGGGGGGCAATGCCCACCAGCGACACAGGCGCAAAACTTTTCACCACGTCGTAGGGCAGTCGGCCTGCATACAAGGTGGCATTGGCGGCATGGGCGCCAATGACGGTCAAAAATGTGTAGCCGTCCGGCGCCGCGCGGGCCGCCAGGTCGGCGCCCAGAATTGAGTTGGCACCGGGTTTGTTTTCCACCACGATGTTCCAACCGGTTTGCTCTTGCACCTTTTGCACCACCATGCGGGTCGCGTTGTCAGTGATGCCGCCGGGGGTGTAAGGAATGATCCACTTGATTGGCTTGTTCGGCCAGGCTTGCGCCCATGAGGCGGTGGAGGTGGCCACGGTCAAACCGAGGGCCAGGACTTGAAGAAGCAGTGATCGGCGCATGGGGGCTCCTGAGTGGGTTTAGTGTTTTTCGACGTGGCGTTTGAAATTGTTCAAGATGCTTTGCCAGCCTTCGCGCTGTTGCTCTGGCGGGTGCTCGGTTTCGGCGTCAAAACTCACGCGAACCGTCACGCCCAAATCACCAGATACAAACTCCACCGCGGCGGTGCGGTCGCCAAAGGCGTATTCAATGCGTTGGTGTTGCACGATCTTGGTGTAAGTGCCTGCAAAGTCAAAGCCAAAGCTGCCGTCCTTGGCTTCCATGCGTGAGGAGAAGCCTCCGCCTTCGCGGAACTCCACACTGGACTGCGTGGTGTGCCAATCGTCCGAGGCTTGGTTCCATTGCAAAATGTCTGCAGGGGTGATGTACGCCTCCCACACGCGGCTCAAGGGGGCTTGGACTTGGGTTTCAACTGTCAGTTTCATGGTGTGCTTCCTCTCTGAAGGGCAGGATGATAAGCAGTTCAGGCTTGTGGGTTGATGAGGTACTTGCTACCCGTGGCGCGCTGACCGTATTGGCCGATCACTTCAGGTTTCAAGGTGTCGGTCAGACTGATGTGGTGGGCGTAATGGCTTGCAAAAGTGGTCTTCAATTGAGCCGATATGCGTTCGCGCAGTTGCTGGGCACGCGCTTCACCCACGCGCTGTAAAAACGGGGTGAGCAGGAAGCCGCTGATGCCCCATGCAAAACCAAAATTGCGGTTGAACTCAGTGGGCCGCACATCCAGGCCCCCATAGATGTAAACCTGTTTGTGCGTGGTCGAGCCATAACGGCTGTAGACAGTGGCGGTGCGGTTCAAAGCGGCTTCCATGCAAGTGAGGATCTGTCCGGCCAATTGGCCGCCACCGGTCGCATCAAAAGCCACGGTGGCGCCTGTGGCGATCAAGGCTTGGGTCAAGTCCTCCATGAAGCTGGGCAAGGAGGTGTCGCACACATGTTGGGCGCCCTGCGCACGCAGCAATGCGGCTTGCTCGGGCTTGCGCACGATGTTGACCAGTGCAATGTGGTCTTGAATGCAAATGCGTTGCAGCATTTGCCCCAAGTTGGATGCGGCTGCGGTATGCACCAGCGCGGTGTGGCCATCCAAACGCATGGTCTCGACCATGCCCAGGGCGGTGAGCGGGTTGATGAAGGAAGACGCACCATCGGCCGCACTGGCGGTGGCCGGCAAGGCCATGCACTGCGAGGCATCCAGGCAGCGGTATTGGGCATACATGCCACCGCCCCATACGGCCACCTTGTGGCCCATCAAGGCCTGTGCTGCAGCAGATGCGCCTGCTGCCACCACGGTGCCTGCGCCCTCATTGCCAACAGGCAGTGATTGGCCCAGGCGACCTTGCATGCTTTTCATTGCCCGCTCGGGGATTTGCATGGTCACGACCGGGTGGGTGGCTGTCCCTGATGGGACACGCGTTTGCAGGTCGGCCGCGCCGAACAGCAAGCCCATGTCAGAGGGGTTGATGGGAGTGGCTTCCACCCGCACCAGAACTTCGTTCGGTCCCGGCGTGGGCACCGGCATGTCTACCAAGGAGACTTTGAGTTCGCCGTTGGCTTGCACGAGAGACTGCAATTGCAGCGCGTGGGTGGGGTGTGTCATCGGTGCTCCAAGTGTTTTTCAAACTCTAGCACAGGCGCTTGCAAGGAATACCGGCATTCGGTGATAAATTGTCCGTACAAGGGGCTGGGTACTCACAACCATCCCCATCCACGGAGACACAGCATGAAGTCACAGACCTACCAGTCTTGCAGCATGGGCGACTTGATCATCACCGCCATTCAGCGCGGTGGCGACCGGGATGCTTTTGTGTGGGGCGATCTGCACATCAGCTACCGCGAGATGGGTAGCCAACTCAGCCAGATTATCCAGGTGTTCGAAGCCATGGGTCTGCAGCACGGCCAGACGGTGGCCACCTTGTCCACCAACCGGCCGCATGCGTTTTTCATTTCGGCCGCAGCCTATGTGATGGGACTGCGGGTGGTGTGGATGAACCCCATGTCCTCGCCCGATGACCACCTGTATCAGGTCGAAGACGCGCAGGTGCAGGTCATGGTCGTGGAGCCCGCTACTTTTGGCGATCGAGCCTTGAAGATCGCTCAGGCCGTGAACCGCCCACTGCCCCTGCTGGGCCTGGGCCCTTGGACTGGGCAAACCGATTTGTTCAGCGAAATGGCTTTACACAAGCCGCAAACCCTGGTGTCTCGCAGCCACGAAGACGACCACTGCGCCTTGCTTTACACGGGCGGTACTACAGGCAAACCCAAAGGCGTGCTGCACACCCACCGCGTGATGGTGGCCATGGTGCTGATGCAAATGGCCGATTTCGATTGGCCTGACTTGCCACGCTTTTTGGCCATGACACCCATCACCCATGCGGCGGGGGCCTTGATCCCGCCGGTGCTCATGCGCTCGGGCACGGTCATCATGCATGCGGGCTTTGACGTCAAAACCTTTTGCAGCCTGGTTGAGCGGCATCGTGTCAATTGCACCTTCATGGTGCCGACCATGATTTATGTGTTGCTCGACTCCCCGGTGCGGCAGGACCACGACTTGAGCAGCTTGGAAACCCTGATTTACGGCGCGGCTTCCATGTCGCCTGCGCGTTTGATCGAGGGGATTGCAGAGCTTGGCCCCATCTTCATGCAGCTGTACGGGCAGTCTGAGGCGCCCATGGCCATGACGGTCTTGCACAAGCACGAACATGACCCTGTGAACCATCCACAGCGCCTGAGCTCTTGTGGCACGCCGGTGGTGGGCATTCAGCTGGACTTGCTGGACGAAGACGGCCAACCCGTTCCGACCGGCGAGGTGGGCGAAATTTGTGTGCGTGGGCCGTTGGTCATGCAGGAGTACATCAATAAACCGAAAGAAAACGCCCAGGCTTTTCGGCACGGCTGGCTCTACAGCGGAGATTTGGCCCGACGCGACGCTGATGGTTATTTGTACATTGTGGACCGGTCCAAAGACATGATCATCTCTGGCGGATTCAATGTGTACCCGCGTGAAATTGAAGACGTGTTGTCCACCCATCCGGCAGTGGCAGCTGTGGCCGTGGTGGGCGTGCCGCATGACAAATGGGGCGAAGCTGTGCATGCTGTGGTGGTTTGGAGAGCCGGTCAATCTGCCGACTGGGGCGAGCTGGCCGAGCAGGTTCGCGCCAAAAAAGGCGCCATTCATGTGCCCAAATATTTTCATGCGGTCGACCATTTGCTGACTACCGGTCTGGGCAAGGTTGACAAAAAAGCCATTCGCCAGCAGGTCCAGAGCCTGCCGTGATCCCCTCTACTTTTTGAAAGGACTCCACATGACCCCCGGAATGTTTGCCTTCCTGCCCCTGGACCGCGTGATCTTTGGCACCCCCGTGGCTACGGCCTTGCAGCAAGAGGTGCAGTTGCGCCAAGCCCAGCGTGTGTTTGTGGTGACGGGACGCACCTTGAACCAGAAAACCGATTTGATTTGCCAAGCTACAGCGGGCATTTCCGCGCAGGTGGTCGGTGTGTTTGATGCGTGTGTCGAGCACACGCCTCGCGACACGGTGATCGCCTTGGCGCAGGCATTGCGCGGCGCGAAGGCCGATTTGATTGTCAGCATCGGTGGGGGGACGGTGATTGACACGGTCAAGATCGCACTGGTGTGTTTGGCCCAAAACCTTGACCGCATCGAGCAACTTGACGATTGGCACATGGCCGTCAACCCCGATGGTTCCTTGCGAGTGCCGGTGGTGAGTGAGCCGCCTTGTCGGCAAATCACGGTGCCCACGACTTTGTCAGGCGCAGAGTTCAGCGACCTGGGGGGCGGCACCGATACGCGCACCGGTGTCAAGCATGGTTTCACTGGCAAGTACATTGGCTCGGCCAGTGTGATTCTCGATCCGGCGATGACCTTGGCCACACCGGAGACACTGTGGTTGTCCACCGGGGTGCGGGCGCTGGACCATGCGATCGAGGCGATGTGTGCAGTCAATGCGCAGCCCTTCACCGATGCCTTGGCTGTGAGGGCGATTGGTTTGTTGCAAACGGCATTGCGGCGCTACACGGTCGACCCGCAAGACCTGCAAGCCCGTATGGATGCGCAAATGGGCGCCTGGCTGGCAGCGACCAGCATCCGACGCGTGCATTACGGTGCCAGCCACGGCCTGGGCCACGCACTGGGCGCTGACAGCGGCGTACCGCATGGCATCACCTCTTGTGTCTTGCTGCCATCGGTCATGCGCTACAACCAGTCTTACTGTGCCAAGCCCTTGGCTGAAATCGCTGCAGCTTTTGGTGATGCGTCCCAACCAGCAGCAGACCAGTTGCAGGCCTTGATTGCCGAGTTGAAGTTGCCCACGCGGATTTCGCAGTTATCGGTCTCGCATGATCGCCTGCCCATCATTGCCGAAAAAGGCTTGGCCAATCCGTTTGTTCGAGCTAATCCCCGGCCCATCAGCGAAGCGGCTCACACCCTCGAGATACTGGAGTCTGCTTGGTAAACAAGGCCACAACCCAGAAGCTGTGGCGTGAGTTTGCGGCCTTTAAGGCGCGGTCAGAAACTCCAGCAAGCACTGGTTGACAGCTTGGGCTTGCTCTTGCTGCACCCAATGGCCGGCACCGGGCAGCAGCTTGCAAAAGCGCATGTCGGCGCACACGCTTTGCATGCGCTCGAACGCGCCGGGCGACTGGTGGATGCCCCAGTCAGCCGCGCCTGCAATGAAGGCACTGGGCACGTGGATGCGCTGACCGCTAAAGCGTGACAGGCCAAGGTACTCGTCGCGGTCGGTGGAGCAGCGGTACCATTGCAAGCCGCCCTGAAATCCGCGCCTGGCATATTCCTGCACATACACTGCCAGTTGAGCATCTTGCAACCAAGCGCAGGCTTGAATCTGCGCTGCAGTGGGCATGTGCGGTGCCACCGCTTGGGGCATGGTGGCGGGGTAGGGCATCACATAGTAGTGGGGCAGTTCGGCCAGCACATCAGCTTGCCAAGCCTTCAAAGGGCGGGGTTGATTGGGCGCCCAATCTGCGCTTTTGACGTGGTAATAAGCCCGCAGAAAATCATGCAGGCCCTGCGGTGCGTGCCACATGTCGTTGTTGGCTTGTTCTAGCGAGTAGTACCACTGGTAATGCTGTCGCGCAGGCTCTAGCGTATACAAAGCCTGCGCTTCGCGCG
>CANGKR010000100.1 GCA_947454355.1 Comamonadaceae bacterium | reverse complement strand
GGGTGTTAACCGAACCCCCGCCGACAGTGGCCTTGTCAGCTTTCGGCACGGACGGGTTGGAGTTCACTGTGGGCTATTGGATTCACGAAGAAGAGGGCAGCCTCCTCAACGTGAAATCATTGTTGTTGATCGGTGTGCTCCAGCGATTGAGAGCGCATGGGATCGAGATCCCTTACCCGCTGCGCGTGGTGCGCATGGTGAACTAGACCATCAGCGAGGGCAACCACAGGCTCAGGGCTGGAAAGGCCAGCAAGATGCTCAATGTGATGACCAGTACCAGCACCAAGGGCCAGACGCCCCGGAAAATCGTGCCCAGGCCCACCTTGGGCAGCAGGGTGTTGAGCACAAAAAGATTCATGCCCACAGGGGGTGAGATCAGTCCGATCTGAATCACCATCACGATCAGCACGCCAAACCAAACGGGGTCAAAACCCAGTTGCACCACGATCGGAAAGAACAGCGGAATGGTCAGCAGCACCATGGTGAGTTCTTCCATCACAGTGCCCAAGATCACGTAAATCACCATCATCGCGCCCACCACCATGATGGGTGACAGACCCAAATGGGTGATCCATTCTTTCAAGTCGCCCGGCATGGTGGTGAAGTTCACAAAGTTGGCAAACACCGTGGCGGCAATCAAGAGTGTGAACAACATGGCAGTGGTGCGTGCGGACTCGACCAGGATTTCATACAAGGACTTGAAGCTCAGAGCGCCTCGTGCCCATGCAAAGAAAAAAGCCCCCGCGGCTCCCATGCCCGCACCTTCGGTGGCCGTGAAAATACCGCCATAAATGCCGCCCAATACGACAAACACCAAGAGCAAAACGCCCCAGATGCCGCGCAGAGCTGCCCACCGTTGCGACCAGGTGAACTTCTCACCTGCAGGCGCGTGCTCTGGGTTTTGACGCGTCATCAACACCACGGCTACCATCATCAACACTGCCGTCAAGATGCCGGGTATCACGCCCGCAGCAAAGAGTTTGCCAATGTGCGTTTCGGTCACGATGCCGTAGATCACCATGATCGTAGACGGTGGGATCATGATGCCCAAAGTGCCGCCAGCAGCGATCACGCCCGTGGAGAGCGCATCGCTGTAACCCAGTTTTTTCATGGAGGGGTAAGCGACCTTGCTCATGGTGGCGGCGGTGGCGATGGAGGAGCCGCAAATTGCACCAAAGCCCGCACAGGCGGCAATGGTGGCATGTGCCAATCCGCCGCGGCGGTGGCCAATGAAGGTGTAGGCGGCATGAAACAACTCGTGCGCCAAACCCGCGCGGGCCACAAAATTGCCCATCAAAATGAACAAGGGAATGACCGACAAGGTATAGGCAAAACCGGTCTCATGCACCACTTGAGCGGTGCTGGCCAAAGCCGGCATCCAACCGCGGGTCAGGGCAATACCCACCACGCCGACCAGACCCATGGAGAACGCGAGCGGTACCCGCAGCAAAGCCAGCCCAAAGATGGCGGCAAAACCAAGCAAGGCTTCAATCACAACACACCGCCTTCTGATTCTTCATGGTTCAAGGGGTTGGCTACCAAGGTCCAATGGATCAAACCTGTGAAGGCGCACAGCACTCCCATGCCATAGATGAAGGGGGCTTTGAGGATTTTGAGTTGCGCCGTGGTTTCACCCGAACTCAAAAAATCGTTCCCTGTGCTCCACATCAACCAACCTAAACCGAGCAGCGCCGCACCGCACATCCAGTGCACCAATCCGCGTTGAATCCGTTTGACAACGTCAGGCAGAAAGGCATCCAGAGAGTCAAAAACCACATGCTCTCCGCGTTCGGACACCAAAGGGAGGGCGCCAAAAATCACCACCACCATGAGCAGTTCGGTCATCTCTAAAGAGCCGGTGATCGAGTGGTCAAGCAACTTGCGACCACCCACATCCAAAAAAGTCAGCACCATGATTGCGAACAGGGCCACGCCCGCCAGCAAACCGGATGCGGTTTCCAGAATTTTTTTCAAAGTATTTCCTTTGCATCAAAAAAAACGGTACCCGCTCATTTTGGCGGGTACCGCTTGCTGCCAGATGACAGCTGCAGAGATTTTATTTTTCGAGCTTGGCGATCTCTGCGCGGAACTCGGCCAGCACTTTGGCAGGGTTTTTCAAGCCCTTGGCTTCAGAGGCCTTGACCCAGCCTTGTTCCAGTGGTGCGGTTTTGGCTTTGACTTCGGCCACGAACTTGGCGTCGGCTTTGGTGACCACTACGTTATTGGCTTGCATCAAAGCAAAAGCGCGGCGGTCCACTTTGTCCCAGCCACGGCCAAAGATGCGGGCTGCGGTTTCACCGGAAATCGCATCCACGGCTTTTTTGTCTTCCGCTGATAACTTGTCGTACTTGGCTTGGTTCATCATGAAGACGAAACTGGTGTTGTACATGCCGCCGGGGAAGGTGGTCGCGTATTTGATGATCTTGTCGATCTTGAACGACTCGGTGGACTCCGCTGGAAACAAGGTGCCGTCCATCACGCCGCTTGAGAGCAACTCGTAGGAGTCAGGTGCGGGCTTAAGGGTCACGTTCATGTTCAAGGCCTTGGACATGTCGTTGACCATGCCGCCACCCACGCGGAATTTCAAACCCGTGAGGTCTTCGGCTTTGGTGATTTCGCGTTTCGTGTTGAACACTATGCCCGGACCATGCGAGAACAGGGTGATCACTTTCACGCCTTGGTGTTCGGCAGCAAATTCTGGGTACTTGCCGCTCACGCGGCTCAAGGCCACTGAAATACTTTCTGCGCTGTTGCCCAGAAATGGCAACTCGGTCATTTGCGTGTGCACAAAGCGGCCTGGTGTGTAGCCGTGTACGGTGTAGGACAAATCGGCCAAGCCATTTTTCACCGCGTCATAGGTGCCAGGCGCAGGCGTCACCCCGCGCGGCAGGATATTGCATTTGATGCGCCCTTTGGTGTTGGTTTCCAGAAGGTCGCACCATTCTTTTTGCGCCATGCTGGCGGTATGGGTGGGCGGCAACCAGCTGGAGACGGTCAGCACGGTTTGCGCTTGCACGCCCGTGACGCCCAAGCATGCGCCGATGCAGGCCAATGAGAGCAGTGTTTTGTTCATGAGTTCACTCCAAGAGTTCGATATCGAGAAATCACAGCGTCTGAGAGTTTCAGGCGATTCGGAATGCTAACCGCAATTAACCGACCAATCGGTCGGTGAATTCCCTAGGTACTTTTGGGGCTCATCTTGTCGTGGACAATGATGTGCGGTACGAGTTGGGGTAGAATTTAGAACGACCGTGCTTTTTTAAGCCGATGACTCGCGTTTGTCTTGGAAGTGGGGCACAATTGACGTTTACGTTAACGTCAATTGCCTGCAGAGGCAGAGCAAGGCCCCCGGCCCTTCGAATTTCAATCAACGGAGATGTGTTTATGAAAATTTTGGTTCCCGTCAAACGGGTGGTGGACTACAACGTGAAGGTCCGCGTCAAATCCGATGGCACTGGCGTCGACATCGCCAACGTCAAAATGAGCATGAACCCCTTTGATGAGATCGCCATTGAGGAAGCTGTTCGCCTGAAAGAAAAGGGCCTGGCCTCCGAAGTGATCGCCGTCTCTTGCGGTGTGACCCAATGCCAGGAAACCTTGCGCACCGCCATGGCCATTGGCGCTGACCGCGGTATTTTGGTGGAAACCCCTGCGGATCTTGACTTGCAGCCTTTGGCGGTGGCCAAGTTGCTCAAAGCCCTGATGGACAAAGAGCAACCTGGCTTGGTGATTTTGGGCAAGCAAGCCATCGATGACGATTGCAACCAAACCGGCCAGATGTTGGCCGCTCTGGCCGATGTGCCCCAAGCCACTTACGCTTCCAAAATTGAAATAGCCGACGGTCATGCCACCGTGACCCGTGAAATCGACGGCGGCTTGGAGATCTTGTCCCTCACCCTGCCTGCGGTGGTGACGACCGATTTGCGTTTGAACGAGCCCCGCTATGTGACGTTGCCGAACATCATGAAGGCCAAGAAGAAACAGCTCGACACCGTCAAGCCTGAAGACTTGGGTGTGGACATCGCCCCCCGCATCAAGACACTCAAAGTCTCTGAGCCTGCCAAGCGCAGCGCGGGTATCAAGGTGCCAGATGTGGCCACCTTGGTCGATAAATTGAAAAACGTTGCAAAGGTAATCTGATCATGACCGCTCTTGTTATTGCAGAACACGACAATGCCTCGATCAAAGTCGCCACATTGAACACCGTGACAGCAGCCCTGGCTTGCGGTGGTGACGTGCATGTGCTGGTGGCTGGGCACCAAGCTGCTGCAGCAGCTACTGCTGCTGCACAAATTGCCGGTGTGTCCAAAGTGATCCATGCCGACAGCGATGGCCTGGGCCATGGCCTGGCCGAGAACGTGGCCGCCCAAGTCTTGGCCATTGCAGCCAATTACAGTCACATTTTGTTCCCAGCCACGGCAAGCGGTAAAAATGTGGCGCCCCGCGTGGCAGCCAAACTCGATGTAGCCCAAATCAGCGATATCACCAAGGTCGATGCGCCCGATACCTTTGAGCGTCCCATCTATGCTGGTAATGCCATCGCGACTGTTCAATCGGCCGATGCCACCAAGGTCATCACCGTGCGCACCACAGGCTTTGACGCGGCCGCTGCCACTGGCGGCTCAGCTGCGGTGGAAAGCGCCGCGGCCACGGCCGACAGCGGTAAGAGCAGCTTCAAGGGCAGCGAGATCGCCAAGAACGACCGCCCAGAACTGACCGCCGCCAAAATCATCGTCTCGGGTGGCCGGGCTTTGGGCAGCGCTGAAAAGTTCAATGAAGTCATGACGCCTTTGGCTGACAAGTTGGGCGCAGCGATTGGTGCCAGCCGCGCTGCGGTGGATGCAGGTTACGCGGCCAACGATTTGCAAGTCGGTCAAACCGGCAAGATCGTGGCCCCTCAGCTTTATGTGGCCTGTGGTATTTCGGGCGCCATCCAGCATCTAGCGGGCATGAAGGATTCCAAAGTGATCGTGGCGATCAACAAGGACCCAGAAGCCCCGATCTTCAGCGTGGCGGACTTTGGCCTCGAAGCCGATTTGTTTGCCGCCGTGCCAGATTTGACGCAGGCACTCTGATCCCACAGCACCTCACAAAAGGCATCGTTCGCGATGCCTTTTTTGCACCCTTTGCCAGACTGACAGGAGACTTTCATGAGTTACACCGCGCCCCTTAAGGACATGCTGTTCAACATCGAGCATTTGTCGCGCATCGATCAAATTGCACAGATCCCAGGTTTTGAAGATGCGGGCCTCGAAACCGCCCAAGCTGTGCTCGAAGAATGCGCCAAGCTCAATCAGGACGTGATCTCGCCCCTGAACTGGGAGGGTGACAAGAACCCTTCGTTCCACAACGGCAGCGGTGTGACCACCACTCCAGGCTTCAAAGATGCCTACGCACAATATGCGCAAGGCGGCTGGCAAGGCCTTCAGCATCCCGCAGAATTTGGCGGACAAGGCCTGCCCAAGACCATTGGTGCAGCCTGCGGCGAGATGCTTAATTCGGCCAACATGGCGTTTGCGTTGTGCCCTTTGTTGACCGATGGAGCCATTGAGGCTTTGCTGACGGCAGGTTCTGATGAACTCAAAGCCACATACCTCGAAAAATTGATTTCCGGTGAATGGACCGGCACCATGAACTTGACCGAACCCCAAGCGGGCTCGGACCTGGCTGCTGTGCGCACCCGCGCCGAACCCCAGCCAGATGGCACCTTCAAGATTTTCGGCACCAAGATCTACATCACTTATGGTGAGCACGACATGGCCGATAACATCGTGCATTTGGTGTTGGCGCGTGTGCAAGGCGCACCCGAAGGCGTCAAGGGCATCAGTTTGTTTGTGGTGCCCAAATTCATGGTCAAGTCTGACGGGACCTTGGGCGAGCGTAATGACGTGCATTGCGTGAGCATCGAACACAAAATGGGTATCAAGGCCAGCCCCACTGCGGTGCTTCAATACGGTGACCACGGCGGCGCGGTGGGCTTTTTGGTGGGTCAGGAAAACCGTGGCCTCGAATACATGTTCATCATGATGAACGCTGCCCGTTATGCCGTGGGTATGCAAGGCATTGCCATTGCCGAGCGTGCTTACCAAAAGGCGGTGGTGTATGCCCGCGAGCGCGTGCAAAGCCGTCCCGTGGATGGCAGTTTGCCTGCTGCCGGCCCCATCATTCATCATCCCGATGTGCGCCGCATGCTCATGACCATGCGTGCTTACACCGAAGGTTGCCGTGCCATGGCGTCGACCGCAGCTGCCGCTTATGACGCTTCGCACCATCATCCTGATGCGGAAGTGCGCAAACAGAATCAGGCCTTCTATGAATTCATGGTGCCGCTGGTCAAAGGCTATAGCACTGAGATGAGCCTGGAGGTCACCAGCCTGGGCGTGCAAGTGCACGGAGGCATGGGCTTCATTGAAGAGACGGGTGCAGCCCAGTATTACCGCGATGCCAAAATCCTGACGATTTACGAAGGCACCACTGCCATCCAGGCCAACGACCTGGTGGGCCGCAAAACCGCTCGTGATGGCGGACAAACCGCCAAGTCCCTCGCCGCGCAGGTGGCACAGACCGAAGATGAATTGGCTGCTTCTTCCAGCAGTGACGCACAAGTTATGGCACGCCGCTTGAAAGCTGCCCGCGAAGCCTTCATCGAAGTGGTGGACTTTGTGGCCGGCAATACCAAGGCACATCCCAACGATGTGTTTGCAGGCAGTGTTCCCTACTTGATGTTGGCCGGCAACCTGATGGCCGGATGGCAATTGGGCCGCGCCATGCTGGTCGCCTTGACCACTGAGGCGCAGGCGCAAGATGCCGCTTTCATGGCAGCCAAAGTGGTTACGGCACGGTTTTATGCCGATCACATTCTGAGTAAAGTGCCCGGCATCCGCGACAGCATCGTGCAGGGCGCAGGCAGTGTGACCGCCATGGCCTTGGAAGCCTTCTGACAGCAGATCTGTAGCTCGGGCTTGTCGCCTCTCTGACAGTCCCCGAGCCTTCCTTGCTTTGACAATGTCCTGACTATTTTGGAGACCCAATGTCTAAACTGCCTTCCGTTCTGGCCAACCTGCCATTTCCTGCCATCGCTTCGCCCTTGTTCATCATCAGTAACCCCAAGCTGGTGATCGAACAATGCAAGGCTGGTATCGTGGGTTCCATGCCGGCGCTCAATGCCCGTCCAGCCGAACAACTGGAAGAGTGGTTGATTGAAATCACCGAAACCCTGGCCGCCTACAACAAGGCAAATCCCGACAAACCCGCGGCGCCTTTTGCGATCAACCAAATCGTGCACAAAAGCAATGACCGCTTGGAACACGACATGGCCATGTGCGTGAAGTACAAAGTGCCAATCATCATCACCTCCTTGGGTGCCCGTGAAGAGATCAACGAAGCCGCTCACAGTTACGGCGGTGTGGTCTTGCACGACATCATCAACAACAAGCATGCTCACAAAGCCATTGAAAAGGGCGCCGATGGCCTGATCGCTGTGGCAGCTGGCGCTGGCGGCCATGCGGGCGTGAAGAGCCCCTTCGCCTTGATCCAGGAAATTCGCCAATGGTTTGACGGCCCTGTCGCCTTGTCAGGCTCGATCGCCACGGGTGATGCGATTTTGGCCGCTCAAGCCATGGGCGCCGATTTCGCCTACATCGGTTCTGCTTTCATCGCCACGCACGAAGCACGCGCTGTGGATGGCTATAAAAATGCCATCGTCGAAAGCAATTCCGACGACATTGTTTACAGCAACCTGTTCACCGGCGTGCATGGCAACTATTTGGCGCCGTCGATTCGCGCAGCGGGCTTGGACCCAGAGAACTTGCCAGTGTCTGATCCTTCCAAAATGAATTTCGGTGGCGATGCCAAAAAAGCCTGGAAAGACATTTGGGGCTGCGGCCAAGGCATTGGTGCGATCACGGCCGTGCGCAGCACTGCCGACCTGGTCGCCAAATTGCGCAGCGAGTACGTTGCTGCCCGGGCACGTCTGGCGCTTTAATTCAGCCCCTGCGCCAAGCGCGCATGGACGACTGCTTTGGATACAGCTCACGCTTTGCAAAGTCGAACGGCCCCCAGCGATGGGGGCCGTTGGTTTATTCTGGACTTGTTCAAGGCGCTCGCCTGCCTGATCATCATCTTGCACCACTTGTCGGCCTACAGCCCGATGTTTGATCGTGTGATGTTGCTTGCACCTGATCCGCTGGCCATGCTCTACAACCACGGGCGACTGGCGGTACAAGCCTTTCTGGTGGTGGGCGGCTATTTGAGTGCCGGTCAATGGCTGAAGATGGTGGGGCCCAATGCAGTGGGCTTACCACCGGGATTTTCGGCCTGGGCCTTGATCAGAAAACGCTTTTTGCGTTTGAGTATTCCCTTGATGGCAGCCTTGGCGCTGACGGTGCTGGTTACCGCATGTGTGCGGCCGTGGTATCCGCATTCTTCACTCTCTGCCGCGCCGGGTCTTTGGAGCCTTTTAGTTCATGTGGCCATGCTGCAAGACCTATGGGGCGTGCCGGCTTTGTCGGCGGGCATTTGGTACGTGGCGATTGATTTCCAGCTGTATCTGATTGCGTTATTGAGCGTGATGGTGGCTGCAGGTTTGCAGGCTTGGCAACCGCGGGTCAAACTGCGAGGAGCCATGGTCAGTTTATGGGTGGTGCTGACCGCGTTGTCCCTGGACTGGTGGAACCGGCAGGTCAACATGGATGTGCAGGGTCTGTATTTCTTTGGCTCCTATGGGCTGGGCATGCTGGCCTGCCGTGTGCGTATGAGCCGACTCACCGTCAAGGGTTGGGCTGTGATGTTTGTCTTGGGGTTGATGGGTCTTTGGCTTGAGCCGCGCTTGCGCATGGGCTTGGCCTGGGCCATGGCTTTGTTCTTGGCTGTGTGGCCAGCAAGTGAGCCCGCAGTGCAACTGCAGTCGGCCTGGCGGCGTGCCGTTCAGACGGTTGCGCAACAGTCGTATTCGATTTTTCTGATTCACTTTGTCGTCATCCTGCTGGTCTCGGCCATCTGGTTTCATGCCGCTTGGCAAGATCCTTGGGTAAATCTGGCAGGTTTGTGCCTGACGGTAGCCTTGTCGCTGTGGGCGGGGTCTTTGTTGTACCGAACCGTCGAGTCGCCAGCAGCCACGGGTTGGCGGTGGCTGGCTTGGGTGGTGGTGTTTGCCCTCAGTGGGGGTGTGGCGACCACGCTGGCGTGAGCCGGTAGGCGGCTCAGCCCCTGTCCATCAAGCCGCTTGGACTTTTTGACCGATATACGCCAGGGATTCTTCGACCTGATCGATCAAGATCAGGCACAGCTCGCCGGGTTGTAAACGGTCCATGGCGGTGTCGATGGCTTTGAATTCGCCGTGGATTTCATCCACATGACGTGTGCGCTCTGCCCCTTGCAAGCCTTCGCGCAACAACGCCAAAACTTCACCGTCTTCACGCCCGCGCTGGCAAGCGTCCTGGTAAAGCACCACCTGGTCAAAGGCTTGACCCAGGATGCGGGTTTGGTCTCGTATGTCTTGATCGCGTCGGTCACCCGCACCGCTGATCACCACCGAGCGCTGAGTGGCCGGCATGTTTTCCACTGCGTTGACCAAGGCCTGAATTGCATCGGGGTTGTGACCGTAGTCGGCAATCACGGTGGCGCCGCGGTAGTCAAACAAGTTGAAACGACCGGGCACACCTTGCACATCGCTGATGAAAGTGGCCAGGCCTTGGCTGATGTGTTCCCAGGAGACATTCACCGCCCAAGCAGCCGCGACAGAGGCCATGACGTTCTCAGTCTGGAATCCGATTTGACCCTGACGGGTGATGGGCACATTGGCCAAGGGCACGCGGAAGATTTTTTTGCCTTCTTGCGCCACGATGTGGTTGTTCTCGACAAACACGACCCGTTTGGCTTGTGCACGGTGCGTGGCCAGCACGGGATGCTGGGGGTCTTGCGCAAAGAAAGTTACTGCGCCGGGGCAGTGTTTAGCCATTGCAGCCACTGCAGGGTCGGTGGCATTGAGCACGGCCATACCGTCGGGTGCGACGTTCAGCACGATCACCCGTTTGAGCACGGTGAGGTCTTCCAGCGTGGTGATGTAGTTCAGGCCCAAATGGTCGCCTGAGCCCAAGTTGGTCACGATGGCTACTTGACAACGGTCGAAGGCCAGGCCTTCGCGGAGCAAGCCACCGCGTGCGGTTTCGAATACTGCGGCATCGACATCGGGGTGCATCAATACATTGCGGGCGCTGCGTGGGCCACTGCAGTCCCCATCGTCGATTTGCCGGCCATTGACATACACGCC
>CANGKR010000099.1 GCA_947454355.1 Comamonadaceae bacterium | reverse complement strand
CCATCGGTACGCCCAGGGGACCCAAGCCAAAGCGGCCTTGGCTTCGGTGTTCCAGCAATCCAAGCGCCACCGCCGAGGACAATAAACGCTGCAGCACGCTGGGCGCCAATTGGGTGCGCTGCGCCAATTCAGTCATTGAAGCCGGCGCATGGTGCAAGACCCGAAACAGATCCAAACGGACACAAGCCAGCAGCACTTGGCTGTGCACAAAGCCCGCCATCAAACCGAACAGCTTGCGGGTGCGCCTGCGGGTGAGCCAACGGGTCAGCGGATTGCTCAAAGACCAGCGGTACAAGCCCGGGTGGGAGTACCAGCGCTCCAGCTGGGCCTGCCAAGCGTCGCGGATGGTCGACTTGCTTGCGGAGTGGGCCGTGGTGGTCAGATCAATGGACTGAGACATGGGCTTTCTTTCGTCAAAAACGCGGGGCAGCCTGAGCTCACACCGAGGAACCGACACGACTCGTCGCGGCCTGCGGATGGGCCTTGAAATAACCCTCGCACAACGCCTTGGGCACCAAGCGCTCTGCCTCGTGTTGCACCAACAGGCACAGCATGTCGCGGTGTGAGCAAGCCGGAATTGACGAAGAAGCCTGTTCGATGAGCTGATCGAAATAGGCGATGGCCCCCTCTAAGCCCAGTGTTTGAGCCGAACTGGGCCGGGCGTGCAATGCGTCTTGCCCCACGGGTTTGCCCAGACTGGCGGCGTCGGCAATCACATCGCGGATGTCATCGGCCACTTGATAGGCCTCGCCCAAAAAAGAGCCCAATGGGGTCCATGGCTCCGGCGAATGCCCGCAGCTGAGAGCGCCAGCGCGTGTAGCAGAAACAAACAAAGCCCCAGTCTTGGCTCTTTGGTACTGCCCCAGGTCGGCGCTGGTTTCGCACTCCCAAGCTTGGCCGGCCACAATGCCGTCGGGCAAGCCAACACCTTGGGTCAGGTTGTCCATCAAGGCCACCAAACGCTCTGCATGAGGCGTGCCGGTTTGCAGCATGACCCGATAGGCCATGACGATCAGCCCATCCCCTGCCAGCAGGGCCAGTGGTTCGCTGAAGGCTTTGTGCACCGATGGACGACCGCGCCGCCAATCGGCGTTGTCAAAAGCTGGCATGTCGTCGTGCACCAAAGAAGCACAGTGCATCAACTCCAGAGCCACGGCCGCGGCATCGGTCAATGGGGGGGCGTTGTCATCGCAGGCTGCAGCGACGGCCATGCACAACTGCGGACGAATCCGGGCGCCGCCCGAAAACACCGCATGCCGCATGGCAGCGACCAGCCGAGGCGGCGCTCCTGCACCTGCCGCTTTTTCAAAGTGGACGCTCAAGGCTTGTTCGGCACGCTTCAAAAGACTCATGGGACCTCCTGTAGGGAAGGCCTGTCAATTGAAATTGACGGGCATTTGTGTCAATATAAACTTATTTCACAAACTGTCAACACATCCTGACACCCGTATGCGAGCAAATTGTCAACCCGACCCTTGAAATCCAGCTAAGATGCCCCTGCAAGGAGCTAAGCGATGGGAATTTGGTTGGAATTGGGCATCTTCGGACTGGTGCTGGTGTTTGCCTTTTGGCAAATGCACGATGTGCGCAAAGCCCAGGCACGCACACGTGAACAGCGCGAACAAGAAGCCAAAGCCCGTGAGTCCGCGACCCCACCCGCTTGAAGTTAAGGCCTTGTATACCCCTCAAGAGTTGAAGCCTATTCCCTCAAAAGCTTCCTGAAGACGTCTTCATCAACGAACATCCCCCCATTACAGGAGATCTGCATGGCTTGGCTTGACTTTTTGAAACACGGTAACGAGTTGTCCGAATTGCTCATTGAGGGCAACAACCCCTACAGCGACAGCCTGCTTCAGGCCGCAGACGTGGCGGCGCTCAAGCCCCAGATGCCTGCTGGCGAACGCGTTGTGGCCTATGCCTTGGGCCGTGTGGTCTTGGCCGGACGTGGTCTGTGGGTTCTGACCGATCGGCACCTGTTGGTGACCCAACCCGGCAGCCAACAGCCCGCACAAGTCTTGCCCTTGGCTCAGCTGTCGAACGCGGAGTGTGTTCGCGGGAAATACGGCTACACCCTGCGTGTCACTGCATCTGGCAAGAGCATGAGCATCTACGGCGCTTCAGCCGCCTTGGCCGCAGCTTTTTACCGTGAGCTGGGTGCTTCGGTGTCTTGTGCCCCAGTGTTCAAGCCAGCGCATCTGGACGCCGATGACGTGGCGCAGGCCGCCTTCCACATCGCGCATGCCGCTGCGCTCTTGAACAGCCACCACACACACGCCACCGCCTGAAGCCTCGCGGCGGGTGAGTCTGCGCGAAGGTGTTTTGAGTGACCGCTGGCGACAGCGGGTGGCTTGTCATGGCACAAGTGGCTGTGCTATGGTCAAAGTGGGTGAGCACTCTAACTCTGACGAATTCTTCGGGACTCTGTATGCACCAGACCATCTCCAGACACCTTCCCGATGACGACGCGCAGCGCGTGGTGTTGCACGACGAAATCCACACCAGGCCTTCAGCCACGATCAAATTACCTGCACTGATCGTGTACGTGGCGGTGTTGAACAAAGCCGTCAGCATGGCCATGGAACTGGCCCACCTGCAACAACTACCGACCCAAACGCCCATCGAGCCCGATGCATTGAAGGGTAACTTTTTGCAGCTCGAATGCGAAGGCTACAAAGTCATTTGGGAAAGGCACACCGAGTTCACGCGCTACACCATTGTGCAACCCCTGCCTGCGCATGCCCAATGGGGTAGCGTCCTGCCCGTGCTCACGCCTTCGGTGGCCACGGGCCCCGAGTGGCTGCGCGACATTCCAGGCAAAACCATCACGGCCATCCATTTGGCGATGCTCAACGAAGGCATGGACGATCCGGATGCGTTCTACAAAGCCCGCCAATGGTTAGGCGAAGGCACAGTGATCGGCTCGAAAATGGGCCGTACTTCCAGCAACGAATCCCATTCTTACCTGATGACGAATTTGCGCATCGGAGCAGATGGGTTTGAGCGCATCTTGGTGTTGGCCGCACCAGACACCTCAGAGAACCGCTCAGGCCGCGTTGCGCAACGACTGCTGGAACTGGAAACTTACCGCATCATGTCGCTGCTGAGCTTGCCCTTGGCCAAGTCCTTGGCAGGCAAACTGACCCAGAGCGAATTGCAACTGGTGGAGATCAACGACCGACTTGAGAAAAAGCTCGATCAAGATGAGCGGTTACTCGACGACCTGGCCGGCTTGGCTGCGCAAGTTGAGAGCGCTACAGCCGAGAACAGTTTTCGCTTTTCTGCCGCGCGTGCTTACGACGCCATCGTGCAGCAACGAATTTTGGAGATGCGCGAGCAACCCTTATCGGGGATTCAGACGGTGGGCGAATTCATGCAACGCCGCCTGGCGCCTGCCATCGCCACGGTCAATGCCACCTCCGTGCGGCTCTCGGCCTTGGCCGAACGCGTGGCGCGTGCCAACGACTTGCTGCGCACGCGGGTTGACATTGCCACCGAAAGCCACAACCAGCAACTGCTGGAAAAACTCACCAAAGGTCAGGCCACACAACTGCGGCTGCAGACCACGGTGGAAGGCCTGTCGATTGCTGCGATTTCCTACTACGTGGTGAGTTTGACCTTGTACCTCGGCAAAGCCTTCCAGGCGTCGGGCTTCAATGTATCGCCCGAAATGTTGGCCGGATTCAGCACACCGCTGGTTTTGTTTTTGTGCTGGCGCATGGTGCAAAAAATACACCGCAGCTTGCAGGACCTGTGAACCCTTTATGCTTGAACTGGTGCGAGACATGAATCCACTTTCAGTCAGGGCTTACTTGCTGGCTTTACAAAGCCAACTGACACAGGCCATTGCCCGCATCGATGGCGGCAGTTTCTTGACAGACCCCTGGGAAAAGCCGCCTGGCGAAACGCTGCAAGGCAACGGCGTCACGCAAATTTTGGAAAACGGCAAAGTCTTTGAGCGGGCTGGCTGCGGCTTTTCACACGTCAAAGGCCCGCAACTGCCGCCTTCGGCCACTCACAACCGGCCTGAGTTGTCTGGCGCACCGTTTGAAGCGATGGGTGTGTCTTTGGTTTTTCACCCGCGCAACCCCTATGTGCCAACGGTGCACATGAATGTGCGCATGTTGTCTGCTCAAACGAAAGACGGCCAGACGGTGGCGTGGCTGGGCGGCGGCATGGACTTGACCCCCTATTACGGCTTTGAAGAAGACGCGGTGCATTTCCACACCACATGCAAAGACGCCTTGAACCCCTTTGGTGCGCATTTGTACCCTCGCTTCAAAACCTGGTGCGACGACTATTTCTGCATCAAGCACCGCAACGAACAACGCGGCATTGGCGGCATCTTCTTTGACGACTTTTCCGAACTCGGTCAAGAGCAAAGTTTTGCCATGTTGCAAAGCGTGGGCAATGCTTTATTGCCCGCCTATGTGCCGATTGTCGAAAAGCGCATGCACACGCCCTATGGAGAGCGCGAACGTGCTCACCAGCTCTACCGCCGCGGGCGCTATGTCGAGTTCAACTTGGTGTGGGACCGCGGTACGCACTTTGGCCTGCAATCGGGCGGTCGCACCGAATCCATTTTGTTGTCCATGCCGCCCTTGGTGTCTTGGTCCTACCAGCATCAAGCTCTGCCCGGAACGCCGGAGCACGAATTGATGCAACGCTTTATCGTCCGACGAGAATGGCTGTGATCAGCCCTCGTTCTCTCCATCCAACCACGAGATACAACATGACTACACCATTTCCTAAAAGCCGCCCTCGCCGCCTGCGCCGTGATGACTTCACCCGTCGGCTGGTGCGCGAACACGCCGTGAGCGTGAACGATTTGATCTACCCCGTCTTTGTGCTGGAAGGCGAAAACCGCCGCGAGTCCGTGGCCTCCATGCCCGGCGTTGACCGGGTGAGCCTGGACCTGTTGTTGCACGTTGCCGAAGAATGCGTGCAATTGGGTATTCCGGTGATGGCGCTATTCCCTGTGATCAGCAGTCACCTCAAAACACCCGACGGCCGCGAAGCCACCAACCCGAAGGGCTTGATTCCGCACGTGGTCTCGACCCTCAAAAAACACTTCCCCTCTTTGGGCATCATGACCGACGTGGCGCTCGACCCCTACACCAGCCACGGCCAAGATGGCCTGCTCGATGAGAGTGGTTACATCCTCAATGATGTGACGGTCGAAGTCCTCACACAGCAAGCGCTCAACCAGGCGCAGGCAGGCGTGGATATCGTGGCACCGAGCGACATGATGGACGGGCGCATCGGCGCGATCCGCAACGCCTTGGAGGCCAATGGCCACATCCACACCCGCATCATGGCCTACAGCGCCAAATATGCCAGCGCGTTTTACGGCCCCTTCCGCGATGCGGTGGGCTCGGCCGCCAATTTAGGTAAGAGCGATAAGAAGACCTACCAAATGGACCCCGGCAACACCAACGAAGCGCTGCGCGAAGTCGCGCTCGACATCGCCGAAGGCGCCGACATGGTGATGGTCAAACCCGGCATGCCCTATTTGGATGTGGTGCGCCGCGTGAAAGACGAATTCCAAGTGCCCACCTTCGCCTACCAAGTCTCTGGTGAATACGCCATGCTCAAGGCTGCTGCCCAAAACGGTTGGCTCGACCATGATGCAGTGATGATGGAAAGCCTGCTGGCTTTCAAACGGGCGGGTGCCGACGGCATACTGACTTACTTTGCCATCGATGCCGCCAAAAAATTAAAGCAGTGACAGGAGTCAGCGCATGCCATCTACACTGACCATTGCCACCCGCGAGAGCCGCCTGGCCCTTTGGCAAGCCAACCACGTCAAGGAGCTTCTGCAAGCCCAAGGCCATCAAGTGACGTTGATGGGCATGACGACGATGGGCGATCAAATTTTGGACCAGCCCTTGAGTAAAGTCGGCGGCAAAGGCTTGTTCATCAAAGAGTTGGAAGTAGCCCTGGCCAATGGCTCGGCGCAGATCGCCGTGCATTCGCTCAAAGACGTGCCCATGGATCTGCCCGATGGCTTTCATCTGGCCTGTATTCTCCAGCGTGAAGACCCTCGGGATGCATGGGTATCCCAGCACTACGACAGCCTGAACAGCTTGCCCCAGGGCGCAGTGGTCGGCACCTCGAGCCTGCGCAGAACCGTCTTGCTCCAATCTCTGCGTCCTGATTTGAAGATCGAACCCTTGCGCGGCAACTTGGACACGCGCCTGAAGAAACTGGACGACGGACACTATGCTGGCATCGTGCTGGCAACAGCGGGTTTGAAACGTTTAGGCTTGAAGGACCGCATCCGACACATTTTTGATTTGAAAACCATGATCCCTGCAGCGGGTCAAGGTGCCATCGGCATTGAAATCAGTGCCAACCGCATGGACTTGGTCGACACATTGGCGGGCTTGAATGACCTGAGCACCGCAGTGGCTGTGTACGCAGAGCGTGGCGTGAGTCGCGCCATGGGCGGCAGTTGCTCCATGCCCTTGGCTGCACACGCCACACTGGAGCAAGGCTGCTTGACGATCCATGCGGCCTGGGGCGACCACCTCCACTCGGGCACTGCACTGATTCACGCCCAGGACCAACAAAACATTGATCTGCGAGACCCCGATGTGCTGAAAGTGGCCAGTGCTTTGGGTGATTCAGTCGCACGCAAATTGATCGCGCAAGGCGCGGTGCCCAGTACAGCCGTCTAGGTTCAGAACTTTTCAGTGCACTGAATCTTTCGGGTTGCGGCAAACGACCGCAAGCGTTCGCTTGCGCACAGACCGTTTCATATTCAATGCGTATTCTGCAGATGTGCGGCTCTTGCCACATATCGACAAAAAGTTGATCCACTTTTTGAAAGAAGAACCATGAGTATCAACACAGATCAAGTCAAAGGCCGCGCCGACGAAGTGATGGGCAAAGTCAAAGAAACAGTCGGTGCAGTCATCGATAGCAAAGAGCTTGAAATCAAAGGAGCGATACAAAAAAACATCGGCATCGTCCAAGCCAAGGTCGGTGATGTGAAGTCAAAAATCGCCAAGATCTGATTCAACGAATCGATCGAAAAATTTTCAACCGACGTTGTGGCTACTGAAATCCAGTGGCGCAACTCGGTTTTTTTCTTCTGCAGTGCGTCAACCTGATGGCGTACGAGGCGATCTGGGTACTGGAGTTGTGATGCTTTTCAATATAGTTTTGGTTTTACTGTTCTTCATGATGCTGGGGGCCATTCCCACTTGGCCACACAGCAGAAATTGGAGCTATTACCCCAGCAGCGGACTGGGCATTGTTTTCCTCTTGCTCTTGTTTCTGATTTTGTCAGGACGAATGAATTAAAAGGTCCATCCTCTGACTGAATGTGAATCAAGCCCTACTTGCTGCGGCGTCCTTGAAATTTCAAGCGTAGCCATAATGGCCTGATGAAAAATTTAAAAACAACCCTGGCCAGCTTGATGCTGGGACTGCTATTTTCAGGACAGACTATGGCGATTGAAGAACCCCAATACAAAGTCACGCTGTCTGACGGATCCTTTGAAATCCGTCAATATGCGCCATTTTTGATTGCTGAAACGCTGGTCGAAGGCGACATGGACGAGGCTTCCAACAAAGGTTTCCAGCTGATTGCAGACTACATTTTTGGAAACAATCAAGTGCCCCATTCACTGGAAAGCTCCAAAATTTCAATGACGGCGCCAGTCACCGTCGAGCCCCTGTCCAAGAAAATAGAAATGACAGCACCGGTCACCCTACAGTCTGTGTCAGCAGCATCCGGCGTTCAGACTGCCACAAAGTGGCGTGTTCATTTCGTCATGCCCAGCCAATACACTCTGGCCAACATCCCCAAACCCAAAAATGACGCAGTGACTTTGAAAGAAGTCCCGGGCAAGACCTACGCTGCGCACACCTATTCAGGATTCAACACGCTTGCAAGGGTTCAGTCCAAGATAGATGACACGCTCGAATGGGCCCAGCGCAAGTCTTTGAAAGTCATCGGTACTCCACAACTGTCTCGTTACGATCCTCCATGGACCTTGCCCATGTTCAGGCGCAACGAAATCCTGCTCGAAGTGTCTCCCCCATAGCCTGTTTTCAAGCCACAACGCGTGCCCAGTTGCTTGCAGGGGTCGATTTGTAAATCTCATTTTTTCCTCCTAAACTGTTCGTCTGAACAACTGCAAGGATGCGCGATGACCGATGACGAAATGGCCTGGCTGGACCTGAGCACGGTGGCACGTTTGATTCGCGAACGGGTGCTGAGCTCAGAGGAAGTGACGCTGGCGCAATTGCGTCGCATCGACCGCTTGAACCCTGCCCTGCACGCCTATGTGCGCACCACACCCGAATTGGCCTTGAGCCAGGCCCGTGCCGCCGATCAGCGCCAGGCGCAAGGCCAGTTGTTGGGGCCCTTGCATGGAGTGCCCATTGCCGTCAAAGACCTGTGCTGGACGGCTGGCATACCCACCGCAGCGGGCATGCCGATGTACCAAGACTTTGTACCCGACCAAGACGCCACGGTGGTAAAACGCCTGCGCGAAGCGGGTGCGGTGCTGCTGGGTAAATTGCAAATGACCGAGAGTGCGTTTTCGGCTCACCATCCGCTCACCGTGGTGCCCGTCAATCCGTGGGACGCCTTGGGCTGGACAGGAGTTTCCTCTAGCGGCTCGGGCGTCGCCACCGCCGCAGGTTTGTGCTTTGGCTCCATCGGGACGGACACGGGCGGCTCAATTCGATTCCCGTCTGCAGCCTGTGGCGTCACTGGCCTCAAACCGACATGGGGACGTGTATCACGACATGGCGCTTTTGAATTGGCCGCCTCGCTCGACCACATCGGCCCCATGTGTCGCACCGCCGAAGATTGCGGGCTGATGCTGGGTGTGATGGCGGGCGCAGACCCACTAGACCCCACAGCGCTGCAAGCTGCGGTGCCCGACTATTCATCGGGCGACAAAACCAACTTGACGGGCTTGCGCATCGGCTGGGATGCAGCCTACGCCTTGAGCGATGTGGAGCCGGAAGTTGCAGAAGCGGTCCGGCACACATTGGCCGTACTCGAAACCTTGGGGGCACAGATCGTGCCCGTGACCCTGCCAGAGGTAGGTGAACTGGTGGAGAGTTGGGTGCCACATTGCGCCATCGAAGCGGCGGTGGCGCATACCGCGACGTTTCCTGCGCGGCGTGAAGAATACGGCCCCATGCTGGCCGGCCTGTTGGACATGGGTCACCGACTCACAGCCACCGACTACCAACGCATGCTGTTGCGCCGTGCCGAACACACAGGGCAATTGAATGCAGTGCTGATGCAAGTGGACCTGCTGCTGATGCCGGCCATGCCCTTTGCCGCGCCCAGTACCGAACGCATTGCAAATTTGCGCCAAGAACCGGGGTATCGCCGACGCCTGTCACGCTACACAGCACCCACCGACATGTCGGGGCACCCGACGCTGACTTTTCCAGCGGGTGTGACGGCGTCGGGGCGGCCTGTCGCAGCGCAGTTGGTGTCAGGTCATTTGAACGAAGCGGCCCTGGTGCGCAGCGGCAGCGCATTCCAAGCTGCAACGCAATGGCATCTGCGTCACCCGCCAATGGAAGCGATCAGCGCAACGCCGAACGGCAGCCACTGACGGCCGTTTTTGATCAGGCAGGCTTTGCAGGTCGATGCAGGGCGCAAATCTTGTTGCCTGAAGGATCGCGCAAATAGGCAAGGTGCAATGCACCAAACGGTCCCTCTCTGGGGCCGGGCGGGTCTTCGCAAGTCGTCCCACCGTTGGCCATGCCTGCCGCATGAAAAGCCTGCACCTGCTCGGGTGACTCGGCCAGAAAGCCAACGGTGCCCCCGTTGGCATAGGTAGCGGGTTGTCCATCAATCGGTTGGGTGATGGAAAAAGTCCCCTTTGCACTGCGATAAAAATAACGCGTGCCGTTATTGATCACGCCAGGGGCAATGCCCAGCGTGCCGAGCACGGCGTCATAAAATTTTCTGGAAGCTTCCAGGTCATTGGCGCCGACCATCAAGTGACTGAACATGTGGATTCCTTCATTGGGTTTTGAACTGAAACAAGGTGTTTGCTCAAAGTATATGAAGTTTTGGCAAGCATTTTCCAATGTCCAGAGCTTGATTACCCTTAGGACCTGAGAGCAAAAGCAGGCTGAACGGTTTTGATCCAAAATTTGAAATTCGCTGGGTAGCAGACCACCGTCTCCCGCTTTGTCAACTCAACCACCTTAGGAGTCACCATGACTGAAGATCCAAGATGTTGCGGAACAGGCACTTGCATCATCAACGATGAGGGGGTGTGCTGGTGCGGTCAGAAATGGGATGGTGAAAAGATGTGTTTTGCGAACCATCAAGAAGCTCTGACGCCAGAAACTCCACCTGCAGAACAACCGCCAAGACGCGAGTGAATTTTCAAAACGCCTATGCCCCTGCATGAAT
>CANGKR010000098.1 GCA_947454355.1 Comamonadaceae bacterium | reverse complement strand
GCGGGAATGACTTCACCATCATGAGAGAACACGGTGTAAGCCCTGGCCAGTTGAAACAAACTGGTAGACAAACCATAGCCATAGCTCATGGTCGCTTGTTCAATCGGCCGCCAGGTTTTGTAGGGCCGCAGTCGGCCACTGACCACACCCGGGAAAGGCACTTGCGGCTTCTGTCCAAATCCCACTTGGGTGTACATCTCCCACATGTCTTTGGGCGGCATTTGCAGCGCGATTTTCACGGTGCCGATATTGCTGGACTTTTGAATGACCTCGTTCACCGTCAAGGTCCCATGCGGGTGAGAGTCAGAGATGGTTGAGCCAGAAATCGTCAAATGTCCACCCGAGGTGTCCACACGGGTTTCAGGCGTCACGATGCCCTTTTCCAGCGCCAGTGAAATCACAATCGGCTTCATGGTCGAGCCGGGCTCAAAGGTGTCCGTCAATGCGCGATTGCGCAATTGCTCACCGCTCAGATTGACACGCTTGGCAGGCGAATAGCTGGGGTAATTGGCCAGTGCCAACACTTCGCCCGTTTGCGCATCGAGAACCACCACACTGCCTGCTTTGGCTTTGTGTTCGAGCACCGCATCGCGCAATTTTTGATAAGCAAAAAACTGAACCTTGTTGTCGATGCTCAACTGCAAGTCTTCGCCATCAACGGGTAAGACGGCTTCGCCAACGTCCTCGACAACGCGGCCCAAACGGTCTTTGATGACGCGGCGTGAACCCGCATGCCCCGCCAATTGTTTTTGGAACACCAACTCCATACCTTCTTGGCCGACGTCTTCCACGTTGGTGAAGCCCACCACGTGCGCGGCCGCTTCGCCCTCAGGATACAAACGCTTGTATTCCTTGATCGAATACACACCCTTGATGTCCAGGGCCAAGATATCCTTGACCACCGACTCTTCGAGTTGGCGGCGCAACCATACGAATGTTTTGTCTTCGTTGGCCAACTTCTTGTCAAGTTCAGCCGGTTGCATCTCCAGCAAACGAGCCAATTGGCGCAGCTTCTCGGGATCGCGGTCGATGTCTTCCGGATTGGCCCAAATGCTGGGTGCTGGCACGCTGGTGGCCAGCAACAAGCCATTGCGATCCAGGATGCGGCCACGGTTGGGCGGCAAGGTCAAGGTGCGGGCAAAACGCACTTCACCCTGGCGCTTGAAAAAGGCGTTGTCAATGACTTGCACATAAGCTGCACGCACGGCCAATCCGGCAAAGGCGACAGCAATGGTCGCCACAATCAATTTGCTGCGCCAGACCGGCGTTTTGCTGGTCAGCAAGGGGCTGGAGCTGAGCTGAACGCTACGACTGCTCATGGCTTGACCTCAGGGGCTGCGCGGCCAGGCTCGGCAACATACTGCGTGATGCCGGGCGAAGGGTTGCGCATTTGCAATTGCTGGCGCGCCAGCTGCTCGACCCGCAAAGGCGTGGCCTGTGCGCGCCGCTCCACTGTCAGGCGCTCTAAAGCCATCTCCAGTTGCGCAGCTTCTTTCATGGCCTTTTCGTGCTCGACGAACAGACGGCGGGTTTCATATTGGCTGTGCACCAAATACAAGGCACTGACCACAACGGTCAAGAGCAAAACCAAATTCACACGCGTCATGCCGGCACCTCGGTGCGCTCTGCCACGCGCATGATGGCGCTGCGCGAACGGGGGTTGGCCGCCACTTCAGCATCGCTTGGCCGCGAACGCCCGAGAGTTTTCAAGCGCATGGGCACGGGGGCTGCAAACGGCATGCGCCGGTCATAGACCTCTTTGGAGTGCTTGGCCATGAATTGTTTGACGATCCGGTCTTCCAGAGAATGAAAGCTGATGACCACCAAACGTCCGCCGGCCTTGAGCACTTGCAAACTCGCCTCTAGCGCTTGCTCAAGCTGCGCAAGCTCGGCGTTGATGAAAATCCGAAGAGCCTGAAATGTCCGCGTTGCAGGGTTCTGGCCCTGCTCGCGGGTTTTGACCGTACCAGCCACGAGCCCGGCCAAGTCGGCGGTGGTTGAAATTGGGCCCCGTTCTTGTCTGCGAGCCACAATCGCCTTTGCAATCGGAAAAGCAAACCGTTCTTCGCCATAGTCACGTATGACCTCCGTGATCTGATCCACGCTTGCCAACGCAAGCCACTCGGCCACACTCTGACCGCGCGTGGTGTCCATGCGCATGTCCAAGGGGCCATCAAAACGAAAAGAAAAACCCCTCTCGGGGCTGTCAATTTGGGGGGAGCTCACACCCAGGTCCATCAAGACGCCGGCGACGCTGCCGCTGGGCAACTCCCCCAGACAGGCGAAGCCTTCGTGCCGTATGGAAAAGCGTGCATCCTGGATGGTGCCCGCTTCGGCAATGGCCTCGACATCCTTGTCATAAGCCAACAGACGCCCTTGGCTCGATAACTGAGACAGCACCAAACGGGAATGACCTCCGCGCCCAAAGGTCGCGTCCACATAATGCCCGTCAGACCCCCAAGGGCCCGCCAGCAAGGCATCGGCCGCCTCATGCAGCATGACCGTGGTGTGGCTCAACGCGCTCATCGTGCTCAAAAGGAAAAGTCTTTGAAGACATCGGGCATGTCGCCCTGCATGGCTTGCGCTTCCTGCGCGTCGTAGGTGGCTTTGTCCCACAACTCGAAGTGATTGCCCATGCCCAGCAACATGGTGTCCTTGCTGATGCCTGCGGCCTGACGCAACTCGGGCGAGATCAACACACGGCCTGTGCCGTCCATCTCGACATCCATCGCATTGCCCAGAAAAATGCGTTTCCACCACTGCGCCGACATGGGCAACTGGGCGATACGTTCACGGAACTTTTCCCACTCTGGACGGGGGAACACCATCAGACAGCCATGCGGGTGCTTGGTGATGGTCAGCTGCCCCGAGGCGGTCGCGCTGAGCACGTCACGGTGCCGGGTCGGCACTGACAGCCGCCCCTTGGCATCCAGACTCAACGATGACGCACCTTGAAACACGCAAGATTCCTTTGATTGGCTCAAACCGTGCAATCGAGGGCACATTTCCCCACTTAATTGCACTTTTTTGCACTGTATCAGGAATTCAGAGCATCACAAGAGGTAAATCAAGATTTTTTTCAATGAAATCAAGGGCTTAGGCGCGAATTCAAAAAGAATTTTACAGAAAAAATCGTTCTAAATTAGGGACTTACAGAATTGAATGAAAGTAAGGTCTGAAGGATTTTTCAAACAAACAAATTCGACAAAAAAATGAAAATAAAAAGACCGTATCCGACAGCCAAAAGAAAAGGCTCCACTGTGGAGCCTTTTCTTGTGCAAGCACCACCGGAATGGTGCCAGAAAACCTTCATTCAATCGCCGAACATCTTTTGCTTGAGTTCACGGCGCTGCTGGGCTTCGAGCGACAGGGTCGCTGTCGGACGGGCCAGCAAACGACCTACACCGATGGGCTCACCGGTTTCGTCGCAGTAGCCGTAATCACCGGCATCGATACGGATGATGGATTGCTCAATCTTCTTGAGCAGCTTGCGCTCGCGGTCGCGGGTGCGCAGCTCCAGGGCGTGCTCTTCCTCGATCGTGGCGCGGTCAGCCGGGTCGGGCACCACGACCGTGTCTTCACGCAGGTTTTCGGTGGTTTGTCCGGCACTGGCGAGGATCTCGTTTTTCAGGATGACCAGCTTGCGGCGAAAGAATGCCATCTGGGCATCGTTCATGTAATCGTCGTCAGACATGGCCAGAATTTCGGCATCGGTCAGGTCTTCGACCTTTTTGGTTTTCCAGTTGTTGGCCAACTTGGCGTCTTTTTTCACGGAAACGGTTACGACAGGGGTCATCACTTGATTGGGTGTGTTTTGGAGATAACTGGCCTTGGCCGCCGTTGAGGCGACCGATTGGGCCATGGAAGGTACGGTAATTTGGGCCAAACGTGCAGAAGGGCGCGTGGCACGCACGGGCACATCGGCAGACACCGGTGCGATGGGGGCAGTTGGGGTGGCTTTTGCAAGCGCTGTTGCAGACTTCAAAACATCCTTAGAGGCGGTGGGGGCAGAAACCTTGGCTGCGGGTTGAGCGGCAGCCTTGGCACTGGGTGCGATGACTTTGGCAGCAGCTTTGATCGGCGCTGGTGATTTGGCGGGGGACTTCACAGGGGCTTTCGCGGGAGCCTTGGCAAGAGACTTGACGGGGGTCTTTGCAGGGGTCTTCACAGGCACCTTCGCCAGGGCTTTTGGAGGCGTTTTGGCAGGGGCCTTCACCACAGTTTTGGCAGAACCTTTGCCAATGGCTTTCACGGGCGTCTTGGGTTGCACTTTGACGGGAGCCTTCACTGCAGCTTTCACAGCAGCTTTGACGGTCTTTGCAGTTGTTTTGGCAACAGGTTTAACAGGCGATTTCGCCACAGGCTTGGCAACAGAGGCTTTGGTTTTTACAGCCGCTTTCACAGGCGCTTTGACCAGAGGCTTTCGCGCGGGTGGGGCCGACTTGGCTGCAGCTTTGACCGGTTTGGCCGGAGCTTTGGCCACCACGGCTCGCGATGGCGCCTTCACGGCCTTCGCCTTGGCGGGGGTCGACTTGGGGGCAGACTTTTGAGCGGCCGCTTTCACCGATGTCTTACTGGATGTCTTCACGTCTTGTCTCCTCGGCGTGCAGCTTACGCGCACAGTGTGCGCCAGCCCATCGCATAGAGTGCTGAGCACTCATTTGCATCAAAACCCATGGGTTGAACCTTCCGGGGCAGGGGGTGCCCCAATAAGGCACCCTGTCAGGGCGGCGATTGTAGCGACAGGACAAGTCAAAAGACGGAACAGGGGTGATTAAATTCGCAATTGAGCTAAAAGTGATTCCAAAGCAGCGATCTGGCCCTCAAGCCACCAAACTCTGCTCCAGGCCTTGCAACAAAATATCTTTGGGCAAATCGATTCCAATGAACACCATTTTGCTCATTCGGGCTTCGCCATCCGCCCACATCGGACCCAGGTCACTGCCCATCAACTGGTGTACGCCCTGGAAAATCACTTTCCGCTCGGTACCCTTCATGTTCAACACTCCCTTGTAGCGCAACATGCGGGGGCCATACACATTGACGATGGCACCCAAAAAGTCTTCCAGCTTGGCTGGGTCAAAGGCTTTGTCGGACCGGAACACGAAGCTTTTCACGTCATCGTCGTGATGATGGTGGTGCCCGTGCTCCCCTTGGTGCGAAGGGTGGTCGCAATGCTCACCGTGCTCATGGTCGTGGTGATCATGACCGTGATCGTGGTGGGCGTTGTCTTGTAGAAAGTCAGGGTCAATGTCCAGCTTGGCATTCAAATTGAAACCACGCAAGTCAAACACCTGAGCCAGCGTGACTTCCCCGAAATGCACGGCCATCTGCGGTGCACGGGGGTTCATGTGCTTCAAACGGTGCTGCAAAGCCTCCAACTCTTGCGGGGTGACCAAATCCGATTTGCTGATGAAGATCTGATCGGCAAAGCCCACTTGGCGCCGCGCTTCTTGGCGGTCGTTCAGTTGGGTGGGGGCGTGCTTGGCGTCGACCAAAGTCAGGATGGAGTCGAGCAAGAAGGTCTCGGCAATTTCATCGTCCATGAAGAAGGTTTGCGCCACGGGACCGGGATCGGCCAGACCGGTGGTCTCAATCACCACGCGCTCAAAGTCCAGCATGCCCTTGCGGCGCTTGGCCGCCAGCAATTGCAGGGTCACGCGCAAATCTTCGCGGATGGTGCAGCAAATGCAGCCATTGCTCATCTGGATGATTTGCTCTTCGGTGTCAGAGACCAGGATGTCGTTGTCGATGTTTTCTTCGCCGAACTCGTTTTCGATCACCGCGATTTTCTGACCGTGACCTTCGGTCAACACGCGTTTGAGCAAGGTGGTTTTGCCGGAGCCGAGGAAGCCGGTGAGGATGGTGACAGGAATAAGCGCCATGGTGAATGTCTTTGAATCAGTTCTGTGCAGGTGGGCAGTGTATCGGTGATTTCAAGACTTCTTCACCACCACCAGGCCCTTGAGGTATTCCCCTTCAGGGAACAAGACCGTCATCGGGTGATCGGGCGCGCCCTGCAAGCGTTCGCTGATGAAGGCATCCACCCCCGCATCCATGCCGGCCGAGGCCACGATTTTGTGAAACAAATCGGCACTGATGCCGCCTGAACACGAATAGGTGAACAACTCACCCCCGGGCACCAGCAACTTGAAAGCCAGGCGATTGAGGTCTTTGTAGGCCCTGGCGGCGCGCTCGGCATGGGCGGCCGTCGGTGCAAATTTGGGCGGATCGAGCACAATGGCGTCAAAGCTTTCACCTTGCGCGATGAAAGCGCGCAAAGAGGCGTTCACATCCGCATCCATGAAGCTGGCACGGTTCAAATCAAACCCATTGAGCTGCACGTTGGCCCTGGCCCGCTCCAAGGCTGCGCCGGAGGAGTCGATGGAGGTGACATGCTCTGCGCCGCCAGCCAAAGCTGCGACGGTGAAGCCTCCGGTATAGCAAAAACAATTGAGCACCTTGCGGTAACCCCGGTGCCGCGCATGCTGCGCAAAGCGATGCCGACTGTCGCGTTGGTCCAGATAAAAGCCGGTTTTGTGGCCTTCGGCAATGTCCAGGGTCAATTGCCAATCGTGCTCACGGATCTGCAACTCAACCGGTCCTTGCCCGCGCAACCAGCCCGTGACCTCGGGCAAGCCCTCGAGCGAACGCACACTGGCGTCCGAGCGCTCATACAAGCGGGTCAAACCCGTGGCACTCAACAAGGCATCGGCAATCACCGACTTGAAACGCTCGGACCCGCAGGAGGTGAATTGAGCAACCAAGGTGTCGTGGTAGCGGTCGACGATCAAACCAGGCAGGCCGTCGGATTCGCCATGCACCAAGCGCATGCCGTTGCTTTGGATGTCGAACCATGAACGGGCCGAAATGGCTTGCTGGATCAAATGCGCGATCCAGCCCGCATCGATGCGTTGATGTTCATCAAAACTCCAGACCCGAGCGCGGATGCGCGAGCTGGGGCTGAAGGCAGCCCAGGCCAAAAATTGACCCGCATGCGATTCGACGCGCACGGTTTCACCCGGGTCGGCCGAGCCTTTGGCCACGGCCGATTCAAACACCCATGGGTGCCGACGTTGCAAAGACCGCTCTTTGCCTTCTTTGAGACGAATGGTTTTCATGCGCCCTATTGTCGGTGCGAATCGTCAGGCTCAACGCCAGCACTGCAGTAGAGACCGCAGTCAGGTCTCGGAGGAGTCGGCTTTGGAATGGGGGCTTTTTTGAGCACGCGGATGCGCGGCGTCATAGGCCTTGGCCAGGTGCTGAAAATCCAGCCGGGTATAGACCTGCGTGGTGGTGATGTTGGCATGCCCGAGCAGCTCTTGCACCGCCCGCAAATCGCTACTGGATTGCAGCACATGGCTGGCAAACGAGTGGCGCAGCATATGGGGATGCACCGGCGTGGCCAGCCCCGCCAATTGACTGCGCCGCTTGAGCCGTTGCCAGACCGATTGCGCCGTCAATCGTGTGGCATGCCGCCCCGGAAACAAGGCCAAGGCCTGCGCGGACACACCCGGAGCTGACGCCGTCAAAACACCCGGCACTTGCGAGCGCAGCGTCAACCAGTGGTTCAAGGCCTCCATGGCGCTGGCGCCCAAAGGCACGCTGCGGCGTTTGCCGCCTTTGCCCTGAACCATCACTTCGCCCGCTTGCAGATCGATCCAGCCTCGACCCTGCTGAGCGGCCGCATCGCTGGCCACCACATCCAGACCGGTCAATTCGCCCACCCGCAAACCGCAGCCATACAAAAGCTCGACCATGGCCGCATCGCGGGCTTCCAGCCAAGGGTCGTCGTCCAACTCGGTGTGGTCGGCCAATTGCATGGCTTCGTCAACACCTAAGGCTTTGGGCAAAGGTTTGGCCACGCGGGGTGCGCGTACCCCTTGCACCGGGTTGTGGGTGACCAAACCTTCGCGGCCCAACCAGGTGTAAAAACCGCGCCAACCAGAGAGAATCAAGGCGATCCCCCGGCCGGAGCGGCCCGCCGAATGCATTTGCGCCACAAATCGCCGCACATGGGTGGTTTGCAGATCCAACAAGCTCACATGGGCCAGCTCGGCCCATTCGGTCAACTTGATCAGGTCCAGCGTGTACAGCGCCGCCGTGCGTTCGGCCAAGCGTTTTTCATAACGCACATGGGCCAGATACCGCGTGACGAGCGGGTCCATCGGACAGCTTCAAATGCTCAGCGGTTGCAAGCGCAGCATGGCTGCGCTGGACAAGTCGGCCAGACGCGACAGAAAGTCGGTGCCGATGTGGCTGTGGAATCGCTGTGCGTCCGGCGAGGCCAGGACCAGCAAGCCAAATGCCGGTTGGCCAGCCTCACGTCGCAAAGCCACCACGGCCACAGAGGCCGCTTGTGCGGGGTGCTCGAGCCATTGCACCGCCGCCACGCCTGTGTTGGCACCGACATAAGGCGCCTTGAGGTTGTCGGCATAGACCTTGACGTCATCGCTGACGCCCTGCGCATAAGGTTGCTCTTGGAAGCGGGCATCCAGGCCCCAAAGCTTCAAAGCCACTTGCGGCACCGCAAACTGTTGTGCGATTTTGTCTGTCGCTACAAAGGGGCGCTCTTCGAGCGGTGTCTCGAACAACTCACAAGCCCAGCGGTGCAGCTTGTCGATCAGTATCATGTTTTCCGTGCCGTTGCGAATCATGTCCATGATTCGGCCTTCCAGGCCTTTGATCTTGTCGCGCAGCATTTCGGCCTGGCGCTCTTGCAGGCTGACAGCGCGGTGGCTGTGCGGGCTGTTCAGTTGCACCGTGGCCAGCAGCTGGGCATGGCGCTCGAAAAAATCAGGGGTGTTGGCCAAAAATTCGGCGATGTCTTCTTCAGTGATCGGGTTCATCGGGCTCATGCCTGTAGAAGTTGAGGTCATCGGGTCCATCCATTCAAAGTTCAGGAATATCAATCTCGCCCTCAAACACAGAGGTCGCAGGTCCAGTCATGTACACGGGGCTGTCGTCGCGCCCGGCCCATTCAATCGTCAGCAGGCCGCCATGGGTGTGTACATCCACTCGCGCATCCAAGAGCCCCAAGCGAATGCCCGCCACCACCGCAGCGCAAGCCCCGGTGCCGCAGGCCAGGGTTTCACCCGCGCCGCGCTCGTAAACACGCAGCCGGATGGCCGAGCGGTTCAGGATTTGCATGAAGCCCGCATTCACACGGGCAGGAAAGGCGCTGTGTTGTTCAATGACGGGACCCTGGGTCAGCACTGGTGCCATTTGCACATCCGGCACCACCTGCACCGCATGCGGGTTACCCATGGACACCGCCACGACGTGCGCTTGTGAACCATCGTCTAATGGCAAGACCCAGGTTACGCAGCCGTTGTGCATCGAGCAAGCCAGGCCTTGGGGATTGAAAGGGATGCGCTCGGGCGTCAACTCTGGCGCGCCCATGTTGACCACCACCCGGCCATCGGACTGCAGACTCAAAGTCAAGACTCCGCGCTGCACCTGAACCTGCACCGTGGTTTTGTCGGTCAGGCCTTTGTCGACCACATAACGCACAAAACAACGCGCCCCGTTACCGCAATGCTCCACCTCGCCGCCATCGGCGTTGTGAATGACATATTCAAAATCCAGACCTTCGGCGGGCGATGGTCGCACAGTCAGGATTTGGTCGGCGCCCACGCCGAAATGACGGTCTGCCAGAAAACGGTACTGCGCCGTGCTCAGGTTCAAGCGTGCCCGGGTTTCATCCAGAACGACAAAATCGTTGCCGGCACCCTGCATTTTGGTAAAGCGAATTCGCATGACCGAATTATCCCCTGATCAGCGCCCGAGCGGCAGAGACAACGATAATGAGGCATGACCCGTTCCAGTCAACTCCTTCATCCCCAGCGCGAGAGCGTTGCCCTTCGACCCGCGGCCACCGTGCTGTTGTTGCGCGACACGCCTGACGGCCTGCAAGTGCTGATGACCCGGCGCTCCATGACCGCCAGTTTTGCACCGGGAGCATATGTCTTCCCTGGCGGCGGCATCGACGCTGCGGACGAGCAGGCCCACGGCCAGGCCTTGCGCCGTGCTACCCAAAGCGACTTGCGATTGACGCAGGCGATTGCTGCCATTCGCGAAAGTTTTGAAGAACTGGGCATCTTGCTGGCCCAGCGCACCGATGGCACGCCCGCCACGGCCGAAGACATTGCGGCCTTGGACCGCAGTGGCCCCTTTGCGTCGCAATGCGCTGCCCGCGGCCTGACCCTGACGGCTGACGGGGTGTTCGTTTTTGCCCACTGGATCACCGACCGAGACCTGCCACGCCGCTTTGACGTGCCCTTTCTGGTGGCTCGCATGCCCGAGGGCCAAATCCCAGTGGCCGACGAAGCAGAGCAGTTCGAACCCGTCTGGATCAGTCCGGCACAGGCCTTGGCGCAGCATGCCGCAGGTAACTTTTTCATCATCTTCCCGACCATCCGAACCCTGCAGCGTTTACAGGCTTTTGCCACTGTAGAAGCCGT
>CANGKR010000097.1 GCA_947454355.1 Comamonadaceae bacterium | reverse complement strand
TTGGCGTCGTCATGGGTTCCAGTTCCGACTGGGACACCATGCAGCACGCAGTCCAGATTCTCCAACACTTTGGCATCCCCCATGACGCTCGGGTGGTTTCGGCGCACAGAATGCCGGACGACCTGTTCGATTACGCCGCAAGCGCGGCGGGGCGGGGGCTGCAGGCGATCATCGCCGGCGCGGGTGGCGCTGCCCATTTGCCGGGGATGCTGGCGGCCAAGACCGTGGTGCCCGTGCTGGGCGTGCCGGTGGCCAGTCGGCACCTGCAAGGCGTGGATTCATTACACAGCATTGTGCAAATGCCCAAGGGCATTCCTGTGGCCACGTTCGCCATTGGCAACGCGGGCGCAGCGAACGCCGCATTGTTTGCGGTGGCCCTGCTGGCCAACCACGATGCGGCTTTGCGCCAAAAGTTGAACACCTACCGCGCCGAGCAAACCGAGCTGGCGCGTGCCATGACGTTGCCACCTGTGGGCGCGGCATGAAGACCTTGCTGCCCGGCGCGGTTGTCGAGGGCCAGCCCGTGACCTTGGGCGTCATGGGCGGCGGTCAATTGGGCCGCATGTTTGTGCATGCAGCGCAGGCCATGGGCTATGCCACAGCGGTGTTAGACCCCGACGCCAGCAGCCCCGCCGGTTTGGTGAGTCACCACCACATCGCCACCGCTTACGAAGACCCGCAAGGCCTGGCCCAATTGGCCGCCTGCAGTGGGGCCATCACCACCGAATTTGAAAACGTGCCCGCGCCCGCCTTGGCCGCACTGGCTCATACACGCCCCGTGTCACCGGGTGCTGCAGCTGTGGCAATCGCCCAAGACCGCACCCAGGAAAAAGCGCACTTCGATCGCTGCGGAGTGTCCTGTGCGCCGTATGCCGTGATCAGCACCGAAGCACAGTTGGCGGCTGTATCCGAAGATTTACTGCCCGGGATTTTGAAAACCGCTCGCATGGGCTATGACGGCAAAGGCCAGATGCGGGTGAGCTCGCGCACTGTGCTGAGCGAGGCCTGGCAGTCGCTGGGCGGTGTAGCTTGTGTGCTCGAAAAAATGTTGCCGCTGGTGAGCGAATGCTCGGTGATCGTCGCGCGGGGCGCTGACGGCACGATGGTGAATTTTCCGGTCCAAGACAACCTGCACCGCGATGGTATCTTGGCCATCACGCAAGTGATGCCTGGGCGCGTTGACCCTGCGCTGGAGGCGCAGTTGGTGGCCGCAGCGCGTGCCATTGCCCAGGGCGTGGACTATGTAGGTGTGTTGTGCGTTGAGTTTTTTGTGCTGCAAGGCGGGCAGTGGGTCGTCAACGAAATGGCACCGCGCCCCCACAACAGCGGGCACTACACCATGGACGCTTGCGATCAGTCGCAATTTGACCTTCAGGTGCGCACACTGGCCGGTTTGCCGCTGGTGCAGCCTCGTCAACACAGCCCCGCGATCATGCTGAATTTGCTTGGGGATTTGTGGTTCAACTCTGGCCACGAGCAGACACCCGCTTGGGATCAGGTGCTGGCCTTGCCCGGTGCCCATTTGCATTTGTATGGCAAGCTGTCTGCGCGCAAAGGCCGCAAGATGGGGCATGTGAATTTCATCGCGTCCACCACCCAAGAAGTACGCGCCAATGCCTTGAAGGCCGCAGCGATCTTGGGCATTGAGGCCTTTGAATGATCCTCGACGCCCAGCAACCCGGCGCCATTGCGCAAGCGGCTGCCGCTGTGCAACGTGGCGATCTCTTGGGCCTGCCGACCGAGACGGTCTATGGCCTGGCCGCAGATGCCTGTAATGCGGCGGCTGTGGCCGCAATTTTCGAGGCCAAAGGTCGCCCTACCAACCACCCATTGATCGTTCATGTGGCCAATGCCGCGGGCGTGCATGCCTTTGCGTCGCAAGTGCCCGACTTTGCGCAGCGCCTGATGGACGCTTTTTGGCCGGGCCCTTTGACCTTGATCTTGCCGCGTCGGCCCGAGGTGGGAACGGCAGCGGCTGGCGGGCAAGACTCGATCGGAGTGCGCTGCCCTTCGCATCCGGTCGCGCAAGCCCTGCTTCAGGTCTGCGCCCAATTGGGCGTAACCGGTGTGGCCGCGCCCAGTGCCAATGTGTTTGGGCGCGTCAGCCCCACCACGGCCTTGCATGTGCAATCGGAATTCGGTCAGGATTTGCTGGTGCTTGATGGCGGAGCCTGTCAAGTGGGCATCGAGTCCACCATCGTCGACTGCACTCGGGGTGCCCCTGTCTTGCTCAGGCCGGGACAGATTTCGCGCGCACAAATCACTGCGGCCTGTGGCCAGACCGTGCTCGACAAAGAATCTCTGTCAGCCCCGGCCCCACGGGCTTCGGGCACCTTGGCATCGCACTATGCGCCGCGTGCCAAAGTGCGCTTGATGAGCGGGGCCGCCTTGCAAACCGCTCTGCAAGCGCTGGGCGTTCATGCCAACAACCTGGCCGTGTGGTCGCGCAACCATCCGGCGGGCCAAGACAGGCAAGCGGCAAGTGCAGGGGTGTTGTGGCGTGCCATGCCGCAGGACGCGGCCGACGCAGCGCAAGCCTTGTTTGGCTTGCTGAGGGACTTTGACGCGCGCGGCGCGCAGCAGATCTGGATTGAAACACCACCCGACACGCCCGAGTGGGAGGGCGTGCGGGATCGTCTGCAGCGCGCAGCGGCCTGATTACTTCACTTTGTCAAACAAACCACGGGCCTGCGCATGGCAGAAAGGTGGCTCGTAAGTGCCGTGGTAGTTGCCAATGTTGGCCATGGTGATGGGGCCGTAAGTGGCCACAATGTAAGGGTCGACGTCCACCGATGTGACGTTGGTCAGCCCTTGCTTGTCGAAACCGGCCTTCGCCACCGCTTGGTGGATGGCTGGTGGCACGGTAGGGTCGTTTTTGCCGCCGCACAACATTGTCGGGGCTTTGGGTGTCCAGTCCAGCAAGTCGTTTTGCTTGGCTGCAGCGACCACGGTGTTGTTGGCGTTGTCGGTGATGTCTTTGACAAAAGCCGCCTGGAACATTGCGTCACGCGCTTGGTTGGGCGTTTCACCGTTGATGCCTGGCAGTTTGCCTGAGGTCACCAGCGTGGTGTAGTTCAGCGTGGCGCTGGGCAGCAGGGTCTCGATGTAATCCGAGTACGGTGCTTTGAAAGCGGCTTTGACGTCGCTGTACAAATTGCCGTAAATCTTTTGCCAGGCCGTGACCAAATAAGGCACAAAGAACTGGTAGCCCGCGATCGCATCGGGCAGCTTCATGGAACCAGACATGTTGTAAGGGCCAGCCAAGTGAGCGCCTGCCACCACGGTGATTTCACTCGAAAGGTTTCTTTCAATTTCGCGGTGGGCCGCCATGGAGGAGTGACCGCCTTGCGAGTAGCCGGTCAACATCACTTTGCCGCTCAAGCTGGCGTTGAGCACCTTGGCGGCATTGCGGGCAGCGCGGATCGAGTCGATCACACTGGTCGCTTCAGATGCAGCATGCAAATAGGGGTGGTAGCTGTAGCCCGACTTGGCAAAGCCCAGGTAGTCGGTGGCCACCACGGCGTAACCTTGACCGGCATACATCGCGGCCAGCAAACCTGTTTCGGAGTCTGTGGGGTTGGCCAATGTGCGGGTCTTTTGCACGTCTGTGCCCTTGGCATACGCCACCAGCGGTGCAGGGCCTGTACAGCCAGCGCCTGTCGGCAACAACAGCACGCCTGAAGCATTGGAGGCTTCGCCTTTGGCGCCAGGCGTCACGTAGTTCAAGGGAACCACCTGCACGTCGCACTTGGCCGCACCGCTCAAGCCAATCAGACCGCTGGCGTCCAGCTGAGCCTTGGTCACGGTCACGATGGACGCAGGTGTTTCGAGCAACTGTCCATTGTGGTTGGAATCCGAGCCGCCGCAAGCGGCCAGCAAAGCCGCTGCGCCAACGGCAGAGAGGCGCAAACGCATAGAAATCATGGGAAGTCTCCTGTTGTATGTGGGAAAAGAACGCTCGTTCTGTTTTCCATGCTAAGTCCTGTGACATTTCTGTGAAATGGGGTAAACGCTGATAACCAAAGCTTCTTCGCACTTTCACGCACTTGTCACCTTGTCAGTGAACCATGGGACGTGTTGTTCCTTGAAAGCCCCTTTGAACCCTTCCTTGAAAACGGTGTTGATCGTAGGCAGCGCACCCGATGCGCTGTGTGTTGCCGATTGGGACACGTCCTTTTTTGCGCACAGAGTCGTCATCAACAATGCCTGGAAAATCGGCCCTGGTTGGGATTGTTTAATTTATCCCGAGGACTTTCCCGAGGCGCGCCACCCCACGCTCGCGCAGCGCCAGGGCAAACAATTGATCACCGCAGAGGAGTTTGTGCCCGAACAAAACCGATACGGCGGGTTTGTGTATGCGGGCGGCACCATGGCGTTCACTGCGGGTTACTGGGCTTTGGGGGCCTTGCAGCCTGATGTCATCGCTTATGTTGGATGCGACATGGTCTACGCCAACCTCCCAGGCCAGGCCACCCATTTCTATGGCCAAGGCGTGGCCGATCCCCTGCGTCAGGACGTGACCTTGCAAAGCCTGGAAGCCAAATCCGTCAGGTTCATGGCCTTGGCCCGCCAGCAGGGCTGCGCTGTGGTGAACTTGTCAGCCCAATCCACTTCACGTTTGTTGTTTCCCCGGGTGGGTCTGAAGCAACTGCAAAAGATCAGTTTGCAGGGTGATGCTTGGCCTTTGTATGAGATGCCATTGAATGTGCAAGCCATCTCAGAAGCCTTACAGGCGGAAGCGCAACTGGCTTACATGGTCCCGTCAGGCCGTTACTGGGAAGAGTCCAGCAACTTTGACAAAGAAAAGCTCAGCGCCATCGACGATTTATGGCTTTTGGCAGCGGATGCTTTGGCCGCAGCCTGAGCGAAAAGACGCTCAGCGATAACGCAGTTTCATCAGCAAGATCAGCAAAGCCAGGCTGGTGGTGATGACGTTGGCAATGATGATCGGCCAGGCCACCAGCAAAATGCCGTAGACGAGCCACAGGGCCACGCCCACGGTGAACAGGCTGTACATGCCCAGCGAAATTCCGCTCACGTCGCGGGTGCGGAAGGTGTGCCAAGCCTGCGGCATGAAGCTCGCGGTGGTCAGGCAGGCGGCGGCGGAGCCGATCCAGTCGATCCATTCCATGGTGTCAGGGTCCTTGGGTTTTGGGGCCGCCCACAGGGATGTCGCGCACGGTCCATTCGAGCAGGGCGTCCAGTGCCGCACGGGCAGCTGGCGCTTGGTCGTGGTTGATCATGGCCACCAGACTGTAGCGTTGCCCGCTGGCGCCTTGCACATACCCGGCCAAGGCCGAGACGTCACGCAGTGAGCCGGTTTTGAGCCAAGCCTGGCCGATAGCAGCCGCGTTGGGGTTGCGCTCTTTCAGGCGGGCCACTGTGCCATCCACCCCAGCCACGCCCAGTGAGTTTTGAAACACCTGCGCATGCGGGCCGGTGGCGGCCACCTGCAACAAGCGGGTCAAAGCCGCAGCGTTGCTGCGTTCGTGTCGCGACAGGCCCGAGCCGTTTTCCAGCACTGGATCGGGCAGGCCCGGCAAGGTGATGTGCCACCAATCGAGCACGCGTTGACGCGAGGCGTCAAAACGCCCGGGCTGGGACAGGCTCAAAAACAATTGCTGAGCCATCACGTTATTCGAAAACTTGTTGATGTCGGCCACGATGTCCGACAGTGGCAATGAGGCGGCTTCGGTCAACAATCTGGCACGGGCAGGGGTGGGGCCTTCACGCACCCCACCGCTCAAGCTGCCGCCAGCGGCCAACCACATGGCCTGCAAAACCCGCGCAGAAAATTGAGCCGGATCGGCATAGGCCACGGGCCATTTTTTTTCTCCACAAGTGGAGGGATAGCTGCCGCCAAAGACCACTTGCATGGGTGAGCCAAATTGCCCGCGAACGCTGCTGCGCCAATCGTTACATGGGCCGCCGACCAAAGGCACGGTGGGGGTGATGCTCAAGCCCGCCAGTGGCGGTTCGCTGCGGATGCGGGCCACACCCGCGGCCTCGTCAGGGGTGAAGGTGTAAATCAAAGACTTGAAGTTGACCAGTAAGCCATCGGGTGCGGCGTTGTAGGGTCGCAAGGCTTCGTCGTCAAAACTGCCCGGCGGGCGCGGTTGGATGTCGAACACACTGCGGTCCAGCACCAGATCACCACGCACTTCACGCACGCCCTGGGCCTGGATTTGAGCCATCAAAGTCTGCAGGTGCTCCAGCACCAGCTTGGGGTCGCCGCTGCCCTTGAAAATCAGGTCCCCTTGAAGGACGCCGTTGCGCAGGTTGCCGTCCACAAAAACGCGGTTGCGCCACGTGTAGTCCGGCCCCAACAGAGACAGGCCGGCATAGGTGGTGATGAGTTTCATCACTGAAGCAGGGTTCATGCTCGCATCGGCGCGGTGGGCCAACCGGTAAGCTGGTGCCGGCGGTGACATGCCGGAGCTGGGCGGCAAGGGGGCGATCACCACGCTCAAGGCCTGTTCAGGCACATGGGCTTGGCGCAGGGCCCGCAGGACTTCAGCGGGTAATGCGGGCGAAACAGGCGATGCAGCCTTGCGGACCGGGCCGCTGGGTTTGGCGTGGACCCCAACCGCGCCCACACCGATCCACAGGGCGACAACCCACCCCGTTATTTTGAAAAGTGAACACCTGAGCATGCCTTCGAGTCTAACGGCTCGGGGTGTTCAGACTGCGCGGGGACGTATCATTGGGCTATGCATTTTTCTTCCCGAACCGTGGGTTGGATCGCCGCCGCCGTGACGGTCACGATCTGGACCGCATTCATCGTGATCGCCCGCGCTTCAGCGTCTCACCAATTGCTTCCGCTCGACATCGTGCTGGCCCGCATCGTGGGCGCCAGCAGCGTGATCGTGCCCTGGGCCTGGTGGCTGATGCGCCCTGCCCGTCGTACTGGCCAGGTGGTGGGTTCGGTGTTCGGTCTCTCGCCTTTGCCTTTGCCCATCACCGTCAAGGCGGGCGTGCTGGGCGGGTTGATGTACGCCTTGTTTTCGTACAACGGTTTCTTTTTCGCGCCTGCGGCCCATGCCTCGGTCTTGATGCCCGGCAGCTTGCCCCTGTGGACCAGCCTGCTGGCTTGGTGGTTGCTGCGCGAGCAGATTGGCGCTTCGCGCGCTGTGGGTTTGGTGATGATCGTGCTGGGCGACTTGCTGGTGGGTGGCGCGAGCCTGCTCAAAGCCTTTGACGGTGGCGATGTGTGGAAGGGCGATGTGATGTTCATGGTGGCCGCCTTCAGCTGGTCGGCTTACAGTGTGATGGTGCGTCGCCATGGACTTGACGCGGTGCGGGCCACCATGACCATCACCGTGTTTGCCTTGGTGACTTTCGTGCCGGTGTTTGCCTTCGCAGTCGCCATGGATTGGTTGCCCACGCATTTGGGTACGGCGCCTTGGCAAGAGATCGTGTTCCAAGCTTTGTTCCAGGGTGTGGGCTCGGTGGTGATTTCAGGCATGACCTTCACGCAAATGATCCGCTATTTCGGGCCAGTGCGCTCGACCATGATCACCGCGCTGGTGCCGGGTTTGTCGGCCTTGGGCGCAGTGCTGGTGTTGCAAGAGCCCATGCACTGGAACTTGCTGGTAGGGCTGGCTTTGGTGACCTGCGGCATCATGTTCGGTGTGCGGCAAGCGCGTGCGCCTGTCAAGACGGATGCCCCATGAGCGCTTTGAAATTTTTGGCCTTTGACACCAGTACCGATGTGCTGTCCTTGGCCTTGACCGATGGCACGCAGACTTGGAGCCACGAAGGCGCGGGCGGTGCGCAGGCTTCGGCGCAATTGATCCCCCAAACCTTGAGTTTGCTGGCTCAGGCGGGCTTGTCCTTGTCTGAGCTGGACGCCATTGTGTTCGGGCGCGGGCCGGGATCTTTCACGGGCTTGCGCACGGCGTGTGCCGTGGCTCAGGGTTTGGCTTTCGGTGCATCAGTGCCTGTTTTGCCGGTGGACACCTTGCTGGCCGTGGCCGAACAAGCGCGTTGGGACGCGCCAGCGGCCTTGCAGCAGCCGCCTTTGCATGTGCTGGCGCTGTTGGACGCCCGCATGGACGAGGTGTATTCCGCTGCGTATGTTTGGTACGGCGATGAACGAGCTTGGCAGCAAGTGCAGCCCTTGCGCGTCAGCAAGCCCGAAGACCTTGGCCTGGATGGCGCGGCAATAGGCTCTTGGCTTTGTGCGGGCAATGCTTTGGCACCTTATGGCCCGCGACTCGCCTTGCCCGAGGGGCTGCCGCACCAACAAGCCTTGCCGACTGCACAGGCCTTGTTGCGTTTGGCCCCGGGCCTGTGGCGGGCGGGCCAAGCCGTGCCTGCCCAAGAGGCCATGCCCTTGTATGTGCGCGACAAAGTGGCTTTCACCACCGACGAGCGCGCCGCCATCAAGCTGGCGCAATCGAACGGTTCTTGACCATGAGCGAGGCCCAAGCCCCTGCATCTGAGCCCTCGGCGCTGGAGGTGCGTCTGGCGCCCCTCACCCTGGACGATTTGACGCAGGTGATTGCGGTAGAGCAAAGCGTTTACGGCCACCCTTGGACGGTGGGCAACTTCAAGGACGCTTTGGCCAGCGGTTACGAAGCCCAACGTTTGCTGGCCGGTGACACCTTGATTGGCTACTTCGTGGCCATGAAAGTGGTGGATGAAGTTCACTTGCTTAACATCACCGTGGCCCTGCCGTACCGCAGCCAGGGCTGGGCTAAAGTCATGCTCGATGCCTTGGCCTTGTGGTCGCGCGGGCAAGGCTGTGCCTGGCTGTGGCTGGAAGTGCGCGCTTCCAATCAACGCGCGATCCATGTGTACCAAAGCCATGGCTTTCGGCAAGTGGGCCTGCGCAAGGATTACTATCCTGTCGGGCGTGGCTTGCGCGAAGCCGCTCTGGTCATGAGCCAAAAACTGTGAGCCCCTTTTCATGAACGACCCCACCCGATTCGACCTCGACGAACGCCAACGTGCCATGCTGGCCGAAATGGGCGTGCGCGTGTGGGCGCCCACGCCTGAAGCGGTCAAGGTCGTCGCACCCCCCGCGGCCCCGACAGTCGTGGCCAAGCCCACTGCTCTTGTTGCCGCCTCTGCCGCACCGAATGCCTCACCCGCGGCACCTGCACATGCCGCGCTGCCCGAGGGCCTGGACGGCATGGATTGGGCGGCCCTGCAAACTGCAGCGGCGTCTTGTCAGGCCTGTGGCCTGAGTGCAGAACGTGAAAAATCGGTGTTTGGCATGGGCCATCCGCAGGCCGATTGGCTGGTGGTGGGTGACGCCCCTGGCCCTGAGGAAAACGCCAGCGGCCAGCCCTTTACGGGCGAAGCCGGGCGCTTGCTCGACAACATGCTCAAAGCCATGGGTTTGAATCGTCAAGACTCTGGCGAGCGCGGTGCGTACTTGATGCACGCCACACAATGCCCTACGCCGGGTGAGCGCAACCCCACCGCGCAAGAGCTGCAAATCTGTGCGGCCTATGTGGCCCGCAAAGTGGCGCTGGTGCAGCCCCGCATGATCCTGGTCATGGGCCGTTTTGCGATGCAGGCCTTGCTGCAAACCCATGAGCCCCTGGGCAAAATGCGCGGCCAAGTCCACAGCTACCAAGGCGTGCCTTTGGTGGTGACCTACGCGCCAGCCTACCTGCTGCGTAATCAAGCCGATAAAGGCAAGGCTTGGGCCGACCTGTGCCTGGCCTTGCAGACCCGGCAACGCGCTTAAGTCGATTTTTCTTCGCGGGATGCCTCAGCTGCAGGCTGTGCTGCGGACTCGGTTGAACTGGCGGGCGCAGCGGCCGGCCACAACACCGAGCAAATCGATGCGACCATCAGCAACACGGCGGCCCAGTCTTGCCAGTGCAAGACCTCTCCCAGCCACAGCGAGCCGCTGAACACGCCCAACACTGGAATCAACATCACGCTCAAGGTGGAGGCCACGGGCGGCAAGCTGCGGGCCAGGTAAAACCAAGCGGCATGGGCAAAGCCAAACACCAGCACCGCATTGAAGCCGATCGAAAACCAGGTTGCACCCGAGGGCGGCGCCCATTGATCGCGTTCAAACACAAAGGCCAGTGTGCTCATGACCACCGCGGTCATCAACGTCATCCAAAACGAAATGGCCAAGGTCGGCACCGGCATGCGTGTGCGCCGCAGCAGTTGTGTGCCCAGCGCCCACGTGCTGGCTGCCACCAAGGCCAGCAACACACCCACAGGTTTGCCACTCAGATTCGACAATTCGTGCCACAGCAACAGCACCACGCCCAAGGCCGCAGCTGCGACACCGCCCCAAGCCCGGGCTTGCAGCCGGTTACCGAAAAACAGCGCACCGATCACCGCAGAAAACATAGGCATGGTGTAACCCAAAATCGCTGCCCGCCCGCTGGAGAGCGATTGCACTGCGATGATGATCAGACCATGCCAAATGAACATATTGAATACAGAGAGCACGAGCAGCTCGGGCCAATGCTGCCGCTCAATGCGCAAGGGCACTTTCATGGCGATCAGCGCCAAGCCCAGCACTGGCGTGCCCAAAGCCAAACATATCATCCTGAAGGTCAGCGGCGGGAAACCCGTGACACCGATTTTCATGACCGGCCAATTGAGGCCCC
>CANGKR010000096.1 GCA_947454355.1 Comamonadaceae bacterium | reverse complement strand
GGGCGCAGAAGCCGATCAGCAAGAAATCATGAAGAGCTTGGGCTACACCCCTGTGCCCTTGGAGCCCACAGACATCTTGCCAGCCATCCAGACCGGCATGATCAACGTGGTCCCCTCGACGCCGTATTTCGCCTTGGCCACCCAAATTTACAACACCGCGCCCCATATGCTTGAAATTAACTGGGCGCCGATCGTGGGCGCTTTGGTGGTCACACAAAAAACCTGGAATGAGATGTCGCCCGAGCTGCAAGCTGCCATGCGATTGGCCAGCGACAAAGCCGGCGTGGTGATCAGGGCGCAAGCGCGCAAAGAGGTGGATGAAGCCGTAGACGCCATGAAAAAGCGCGGATTGAAGGTGACCCACCCCACGCCCGAGCAAATGCAAGAATGGAATGCGCTGGCCGACAAGTTGTACCCCCGCATTCGCGGCACCATGGTGCCTGCGGACACTTTTGATGAAGTGATGATGCACCTGAAGGCCTACCGCGCAGGGCGCGGAAAATGACTTTGAAGTCATTCGCACACTTGGATGAGGGCTTGGCCCGATGGGCCCTGATCGGCATGGCGCTGATCCCCATGGTCGAGTTGGTGTTGCGCCCCTTCAGCGGCAAAGGCATCGACAACGCTCCTGTTTTGGTTCAGCACCTGGGCTTGTTGGTAGCCATGTTGGGTGCGGTGGCGGCTGAGCGCCATGGCCACTTGTCGAGTTTGACTTGGGGTGATGCCCAGTCACCCGCCATGGTGTCATGGCAGCGCCTTGGCAAAGCAGGCGCCGCCGTCCTGTGCGGCATGTTGGCTGCAGCCAGTGGTGAGCTTGTCAAAAGTGAGATGGGCAGTGCGCAAACCTTGGCTTACGGTATGCCGTTGTGGTGGGTCCAGGCTTTTTTGCCCTTGGGCTTTGCTTGGCTGGGCGTGAAGCTGGCTTGGCGCAGTCTGAAAGATTTTGGCGCCATGGTGTGGGCCGGCGTTCTGTTGCCGCTGGCAGGTGTTGTATTGGCCATGCAGTTGGATTTGCAATCCTTGCCTTTGTCCTTGGGTGCGCTGGTGTTGGTGGCGTTGTTGTTCTTGGGAGCGCCGATATTCGCTGTTTTGGGCGGATTGGGTTTGTTGCTCCTGGGGCATGAAGGCTTACCCTTGGCTTCGCTGGCTTTGTCGCATTATCAGATCACGGTCAACCCTTCTTTGCCCGCATTGCCTTTGTTCACGCTGGCGGGTCTGGTGCTGGCCAAAACGCAGGCTTCCCAGCGTTTGAGCCAGGTGTTTGTGGCCATCCTCGGTGGTGGCACGCTGGGCACGGTGCTGGCTGTTGCCTTGCTGTGCTCATTTTTCACGGCCTTGACGGGTGGCAGTGGCGTGACCATTTTGGCCTTGGGGGGCTTGTTGTTACCTTTGCTCAAGTCGGCAGGTTACCCCGAGCAACGCGGTATGGGGTTGGTCACCAGTGCCAGCGCATTGGGTGTGTTGCTGGCACCCTCGGTGCCATTGATCATGTTCGCCATCATTGCCAGGGTGCCCATCAACACCATGTTTCTGGCGGGCGTGATCCCGGCGCTGGTGATGGTCGTGTGCTTGGTGGTTTTAGGCGGCTATCTGCCAGACATGAAATCAAGACGCAATGTCGAAGTCAAGGCCACAGAGCCTCTGCCGGGCGCTCATGTGTGGGCGGCGGTATGGCATGCCAAGTGGGAATTGCTGGCGCCCGTGGTGGCGATTGGCTCTTTGGTCGGTGGCCTGACCACTCCCACTGAGAGTGCAGCTTTGACCGCGGTGTATGCCATCGCCATCCAAGCATGGGCGCACCGCGAGTTGGGCTGGAAGCAGCTGACCGAATGTCTGGGACAAACCGTACAACTGATTGGCGGGGTGATGCTCATCATGGGCATGGCCCTCGGCCTGACGAACTATTTGATCGATGCCGGCGTGCCTGATCTGGCCATTGAATGGGTGCAAAGCCTGACGCAAAACAAATACGTGTTTTTGCTGGCCTTAAATATCTTTTTGTTCATGGCGGGCGCCTTGATGGAAATTTACGCCGCCATCGTGGTGTTGGTGCCTTTGTTATTGCCCTTGGCGATCAGTTACGGCATTGACCCGGTCCACTTTGGCATTATATTTTTGGCCAACCTGGAGATGGGTTTCTTGTGCCCGCCTGCCGGTATGAACATTTACTTCGCCAGTGCCGTCTTTCAAAAACCCTTGAGCGAGGTCGTGAGCTCGGTCTTGCCGGCTGTGGCCGCCATTTTTGCGGGCACCTTGTTGTTGTCGTGGTTGCCGGTTCTGGTGACCGGCTTGCCACAATGGGTTCAGCAGTGATTGTCAGGTGAAACGGTTTTCAATGAGTTGATTGTTTGGACATTTCGAGCAAGGCCAATTTCGTTTCATCGCCCAATCGCTCAATCCAGGCCAGAAAGGCGTTGTAGATCACCACACAGATCAACGCCGCACCAATGCCCATGGCAGTAGCCAGCAAAGCAGTACCGATGCCGGCACTCACACCCTGGGGATCAGAAATCCCTGACTTGGCCAATGCCGTGAAAGTGTCAAAAATACCCAAAATCGTGCCCAACAGCCCCAGCAAAGGGGCTGCGGTCACGATGGTATCCAGCATCCACAGCCGCTGATTCAGTTTGTGCTGAACGCGGATATAGGCCTGTTCTGCCGCATCATCGGCCACTTTTTGAGAGGCATTGGGGTGCAGGCCATGGGTGAAGGCAGCCACCACCATGGCGCCGACATCGCCCGACCGGAAGTCGGGCAAGGCGCGGCGATCATGCAGAGACTGCAACAGGCTTTGCAACTGGCGATGGGCATGGGTATAAAAAATACTCCGCTCCACCGCCAAGAACAAAGCCAACACCAGCGCCGCGTACAACAAGTACAAAGACGCATCGTGCAAGAAAAGCATCATCCCGCTAACCTCAGAAGTCGGAACGCAGGGTCACGCTGACAAAGCGTGGAGCGCCAATGTAGTAAGACGGATTCGAGCCAGCCAGTGTGCCCAAGGGCAAAGAGCGCACTGTAAATTGTGAGCCGCTGGGTGAAGAGATCCGTTGGTAGTCGGTGTTGGTCAAGTTGTCGACGTTCACACGCACTTCAGGTGTCTTGAAGAAGCCCATGCTCGGGAACTTGTAGCCGGCGGCCAAATTCATCAAGGTGTAGCTGTTCATTTGTTGGTCGTTGACCAAGGTAGAGAAGGCCTTGCCTGTGTATTTGGCGGTCAGTTGACCGAACCATGGACCTTCTTTGTAGCTCAAAGCCATGGCCGCCATCCACTGAGGGGTGTCGGGCATGCTCTTGCCAGAAGTCGCTTCGGTCAAGGTCGAAGACAACTTCAGGTCTTGCTTCATCGTGCTTTCGGTGTAGGTCATAGAACCATACAAAGAGAAATTCTTGTTCAGCTTCTGACCGGCTTCCAGCTCAACACCTTTGACGCTGACATCGCCCACGTTGTAGTCGACAGACAATGCGGTGGCGGGATCGAAGGCTGAAGCAATGCGGTTCTTGTAATTGACCATGAACACCGAACCCGACAGGGTGGTGGATTCGGTTTGCATGCGGTAACCGAAGTCCATGTTGGTCGATGTTTCCATGCCCACTGCAGGGTTGCGCAGTGTGGCGCCAGTCAAGACGCCATTGACCACAGTGCCGCCCTGCAACAGGTTTTGGAAGCTGAAATTGCCAGGGGCTTTGAAGTTCTCAGCCATGTTGAAGAAGACCGACTTCTGGCTGTCCAAGTTGAACTTCACACCGGCGCTGGGCAGGAACTTGCCATAGCTGCGTTTGATTTGGTAGTCCGCATCCGAACGGCCAGTGGCAGAGGTGGATTGCGCATTGGCGTAGTTGGAGAAGTCGCGATCGATCGTGGAGTTGCGGCCGCCGATTTGCAGCATCAACTGATCGTTCATCAAAGCGATGGTGTCCTGGGCGTACAAGGAACTGCCTGTGCTGATGGTCTTCCAGTCGCGGGCCTGGTAAGCCAAACCATCAGGGCGCAACAAGTAGGCCGAAGGATTGTCCAGCCAGGTGTTGGCCGAGTTGCCGTTGTTGTCAAAAGTCACGCGAGGGCCGGTTTGACGGTGGTTGGCGCGCTCATACCAGTAGCCCGCATTGATGGTGTGGTTGCCCACGCGGTAGTTGGCCTTGAAGGTCACGCCGGGACGGTTGGTTTCAGTCACGCTGCTGCCGTAGGTCAAAACTTTGTCCAAGGTGTCGCCATCACCGTTGAGGTCTCTCATGCGGGTGACGTTGGTGCCGGTGCCGCCTTCCGTCAGTTGTTGGATTTGGCCACCACCTGTACCGAAGCCATACCAGTAGTAGGGCTCAGCGCTCAGGGTCAGGTCTTTGTTGACCTTGAATTCAGCCTTGCTGGTGAACAGGTAGTTGCGGAATGGGTTGATGTTGAACTTGTAGAAACCATCAGCGGGCACGGTTTCGGTTTGCGCTGTACCTGCTACAGCGGCGAGGTGTTGAGGCGCCACGGTGCTGAAGTCGAAGTTGCGGCCATACTGGGCAATTTGCGGGTTGGTCAACGAACGGATGTTGTTGTTCATCGCGTTGTTGTACAAAACACTGGCGCTCAAGAACACGTCGGCACTGGGGCGCACTTCAACGGCCATGTCCACGTGGTTGCGGTCCGCACCACCTGCACCTTTGAATTTGTCAGCCGTGGCTTTGGAGTAGGAGATGAAAGCCTTCAGGTCGCTGGGGCCCACTTTTCCGGTGTCCAGGCGGACAAATGTGCGGCGGTAGTTGAGCTGGCCTACAGATTGGGAAGCTCGGACACCAAAGCTGTCTTTCGGTGCACAAGTGACCATGCCGATATTGCCGCCCGATGCGCCCACATGCGGGGCGTCTGAATCGGTCGAGCCTTGGGTGACGAACACTTCGCACAGGTTTTCGGTGTCGGTGTATTCCTGAGGGTAGACCGCAAAATTACCCGAATCGTTGACAGGGGCACCATTGATGGTCAAGCCCAACTGATCACCCGCAAAACCCCGCATGCGGATACCACCACCAAACAAACCGGTGGCATCTTGGCTGAAAGTGTTCACGCCGGGTAAAAGATCAATGATCTGGAAGGCATTGGATGTGGGGTTGAGCTTCTCCATGTACTGGCGATTCACCGAGCTGCGGGCTTTGGGTGTCTCTTCCTGGGCGATCAAGCCTGAATCGGTGCCGCCGGGTTGGCCTTCCACATTGATGCGGCCCACATCAGTGGATGTCTGTGCCATCAACATGGGCGCACTGAAGGCCATGCTGACCAAAAGGGCCAGGCGTTGGGGTTTGAAGCGTTTCATAAAAGACCTCGTTAAAGTGAAGTTGCAAAAAAATCAGTTGAGCGGAACAAAGTCCAGCGTCACAGTGAATCGGTGTTGGTTTTGACCTGGCCAACTGCCTTCGGGCCAAGGTGTGTAACTGGTTCTGCGCACGGTGGACAGCGCGGCGTTATCCAAAATGATGGAGTTGCTGCTGTCTTCTATGCCTGCTTCTTGCAAGCTGCCATTGCGGTTGAGGACGAACCACACCACCGCCTTGCCAGAAGGGCGTTGTAAGCTCGCTTCGCGACCTGTGGGGTAACGCTTGTTGGCATTGAGCAAGACTCTGACGCTGCTCACATAAGCAGTTTCGATGTTGGCACTCGACGGTGGGGGCGGAGGTTTGACAGGTTCGGCGACAGGTTGAGAGGGCGCCACAGGCGTTGCTTGAATAGGCCGGGATGCTTCGATCTTGGCCGATTCATTCATGCTTGCTGGGGCAGTGGGCGCGACTGAAGCCGTCGGCATGGCAGCCACTACGGGCGTCACTGGCGCAGACTGAGGTGATTTCAATAAAGGCTTGATGGGCTGAACAGGCGTTGGCGGTGGTTGGATCACAGGCTTGATGGGCTCGGGGGAGAGCAGGCTCAACTCCATGGGCTCTTCGGACAGACTGCGTTGCAGGGGCACGATGGATTGCGTCATCAGCCAGATCACCGCCACCATGCACAGCGACACCACGCTGGAGACGTTGTGTCGTTGGTCATTGAGCTGATCAATCCACATCATTTGCGCTCGCGTGCAGCCAATGACACTTTGCCCAAGCCAGCTGCCTTGATGGCGTCCATCACATCCACCAAGGTTTGCACTTCTGCCCCTTTGTCGCTGTTGACGATCACCGCGATCTGTTCTGATGCACTGGCCTTGGCCTTGATGGCGGATACCAAGTTGTTCAACTCAAGGTTTTGTCCATCCAATTGGATCGACCCTTCGCGACCCAGAGTCACCACCACCTGCTTGTCAGCGGTCTTGAGGTTTTGTGCTTGCGAAGAATTGGGTTGTTGGGTTTTGATGCCCAAGGCAGGGATCACGTTGACACTGATCAATACAAAAAAGACCAACAAAAACATCATCACATCGATCATGGGAATGATCTCGATGCGTGCATTTTTTCGAGGATTTTGCTGCCACTGTCGCATGAATCAATTGCCTATGTATGAACACAGCAATTTATGATTCTTCAATGACACTATGATGAATATAGTGATTTCATCAAAAATTGTTGGTCTGTTGATCCCCGCCGTTCATATCATTTGCAGATCTATATCAATGAAGACGGATTCGATCGGTCGGGGCAGGTAACAGACCAGGGTTGCGTGTCATATAGTCGACCAAAGCATCGATGTCCAGATCACCGCCCACCACCTCGGTGCCGCGATTGAAGACCGAAAAGGTGTCGCCACCTGTTGCCAAAAAACTGTTCATGGTGACACGGTAACGGGCATCTTCTTTCAAGGTTTGTCCTTGTATGCGGATGTTAGTCACGCGCTGACCTTCGGGCTGTTTCAAATCGACTTGGTAATTCAATTGAGCCGAAGGAAACAAAACCCTTGGACGATCCTGGCGGAATTGTGATTCCAGCAACTCTTTGACTTGTTGGCCAGTAAAGGTTTTGACCGTCAAGGTGTTCCCAAATGGTTGAATGCTGAACAGTTGAGCGTAAGTCACCGCACCACCACCAGGTGGCAAGATCAAATCGGCCCGCACGCCGCCGGGGTTCATCAACGCGAAATTCGAGCCGCCTTTGTTGGCAGGCGCAGTGGCCGCCCATTGGGCGTCGGCGATCAAATTGCCCAATGGGGTTTCGCCCGAGGGTGTGAAGGTACGTGTGACCGATTGGGGCAGTTGAGTGATTTGACGCATTGCCTGCTCTGCCGAAGCCGCCTTGTAAGTGGCCACAATGCGCTCAACTACAGGGTGGGGCGTGAATTGTGGCAGCAAGGGCGTGGTGGCGATCCGTACGCCCGCCGCGTTGGTGAAGGCCTCGCTTTGAATCACCAGGTTGTGTGCGGATTTGCGAGTGACTTTGCGCTCAATGGGATCGATGTCGAGCTGAATGTGCGTCAGCAAAGTGCCGTATTGCCCGGCACTGGTGAGCAAAAAAGGTTTGGCCGGATTGAACTTTTGATAGTCACAAGCATAAGCCCGGTGGGTATGCCCTGAAACCACGACATCGAAGGCTGGATCCAATTGGTTCAGGATGGGCAAGATGTCGCCGGTCAAGCCGGGGCAGCTGGGTTCATTGGGGCCGCCTTGGAGGGTGCCACCTTCGTGAATCACCAGCACCAGTGCAGACACCCCTTGTGCTTTCAAGATCGGCACCAAAGCGTTAGCGGTTTGTGCTTCTGCTTCAAATCGTAAGCCCTGAACACCTGTGGGCGTGACAATTTGAGGCGTGCCTTGCAGGGTCATGCCCACAAAGCCGACCTTGACCTCTTGCTTGCCTTGCTTGAATACTTTGATGCCATATGCAGGGAACAAGGTTTGGTTATTTTCCTTTTTGACATTGGCCGCCAAAAATTCAAAATTGGCGCCTGGAAATGCGGTGTTCACCAAACAGGGCTTGAGCCGAGTGAACTGCGCGCAACCCCCTCGGCGCATGCGCTCAAGTTCTGCCACGCCTTTGTCAAACTCATGGTTGCCCACCGCATTGAAATCGATACCTATCGCATTGACAGCTTCAATGGTCGGCTCGTCGAGAAACAAAGCCGAAATCAATGGTGTGGCGCCGATCATGTCACCTGCGGAGACAACGGCATGCAAGGGGTTTTGAGATTTCAGCTGTTCGATGGCCGAGGCCATGTAGGCAATGCCACCAGCCGGTACCGTAGTGGGTGTGCCGTTGACTTGCTCACGCACGCTGAGCATGGGCGGCTCCAGGTGGCCGTGCAAGTCGTTGAAGGCGATCACGCTGATGCGCATGGGGGCATCTACACTCCTAAGGCTTGGATGCATGCAAGCGCTCAGCGCTAGGACAGCAATGCTGCTGGCCATCAGGGCCCAGGTGCTGAATTGGCGGATGTTCATGCTGTTTTTTCCAAGAGCGCTTGGCCCATTTGAATGCGCTGGCCGGTGGCAATGCCGCTGGCCAGTTGAAAGCCTGGAGGCACAAAAACCAAAATGGTGGAGCCATGTTGAAACCAGCCCATTTCTTGACCTTTGGTCACGGGAAAAGCGCAGGGGATTTCGTTCGGACCTGTGTAGTCCATGTGCAACAGCAAATTGATGGCGTGCAAGCGCAAGCTCGCCACCAGGATGGCGGCGACCGGTACCACAACCACTGGCGTGCCATCCGTCAATCGTATCGTCAAGACCGCACGTTCGTTTTTGCAAAAGAGTCGCTCGACACGTTTGAGTGCAATCGGGTTGACGTTCCAGGTGTCACCGGCGATGTGTGTCACATGCTCCAAGGTGGCATCAGCCGGTGCGTGGAATCGGTGGTACATGCTGGAGGTCAGACGCAGGGTAACGAAGGTGCCGTTTTTTAAAGCATGCACCAACTCGCCCGTGCGCGGTGTGAAGCCCATCAAACTGCCCAGCGTGTAGGGAAAGCCTTTGGCTTGAAAGACTTCAGTCGCTTCTATTTTTCCGCAGGCGCCCACAATGGCATCGCAGGGGCTGCTCAGAATGTGTTCGCGCAGATCGATGGTACGCGCACCCGGTTTGAGTTCGCGAGTGAAACAGTCGTGCATGCTCTCAAAATGGGTTTTTTGGGCATCGCTCAAATCGAGATCTGAAAACAATTTCCACACCGCAATGGAAGCGTCGCGAATCCAGGGGTTTTTGATCTGGCTCCACCAGCCCATGAATCGCGTCAAGGTCATTCGGGGAATGCGGTTGGTCAGCAAGAAGTTCAAGTCTTCTTGCGCCGTGATGCGGTGAATGAAATTTTTCATATTCATTGTTTTGTCACGCAAATTAAATAAAACAAGGGTGTTCCCACTCTTGAATGTCTACAACGTGTCTGCTCCCATCGTTTTGTCCTTGAGCGCCATAGTCCTGGCCTTGCCTTTTGCCAAACGACGTTTGGAACTCTCGCTCGCCAAACATCCTTCTTTGACGGGCCACTCCCGCATGGCCAAGCGTGTGGCATCTTGGTTGCCCGGCTATGCATTCGATGAAGACCAGTTTTTCAACTGCGATGGGGCTTCCCATGCGGTCGGACAGCAACGGCGCAAAGCTTTTTATGTGTTGGCCCAAACCCTGCAAGATCGGCATCCTTTGAGTATCGAGATGACGGCCAAAGCCCGTGAGGGAATTGCAGATTTGCAGTTCACTGGCGCTTACCGTGTCCCTTTTCAGTTCAGTCCCCTGGTGCGACAACATTTGAAAGTTGGCGCATTTATACAGTCGGCAGATGGCGTCTGTGTGACAGATTTGGATGGCCAGCGTTTCTATGACCTGACGGGCTCCTACGGCGTGAACGTGTTCGGTGCTGATTTCTACAAAGAATGCATGCGAGAAGGTTCGGCCAAGGTGGCCGATGTGGGCGCCACTTTAGGTGCTTACCACCCCTGCGTGGAAAGCAATGTGGCCAGGCTCAAAGCCATCTCGGGACTGGACGAGGTGTCCTTTCACATGTCGGGCACAGAGGCGGTGATGCAGGCCGTTCGCTTGGCACGTTATCACACGCGCCGTAAAAACCTGGTGCGCTTTTGCGGGGCTTACCACGGCTGGTGGGAAGATGTGCAGCCCGGACCAGGCAACCCCATGCCGCCGCGCGAAACCTACACCTTGCGAGATATGCATGCGCGCAGCCTGCATGTGCTGCGCACCCGCAAGGACATTGCGTGCGTCTTGATCAATCCATTGCAAGCCTTGCACCTGAACCAAGGCGCGCCAGGTGACTCATCTTTGGTGGACAGCAGCCGCTCTGCCGCGTACGACAAGCAAGCTTACACCGAGTGGTTGAAGGCGCTGCGACAAGTCTGCACCGAGCGTGGCATTGTGCTGATTTTTGACGAGGTATTTTTAGGCTTCCGTTTGGCTAAAGGCGGTGCGCAAGACTATTTTGGTGTGCAAGCCGACATGGTGACCTATGGCAAGACCTTGGGCGGCGGCTTTCCGGTGGGTGTGGTGTGTGGTCGTGCAGATTTGATGAAGCGCTACCGCGCAGAGCGGCCTGCCGACATTTGTTTTGCGCGCGGCACCTTCAATGCGCATCCGCATGTGATGGGGGCCATGTCGGTGTTTTTGGACAAACTGGACACGCCCCCGATCGAGTCGATGTACCAAGACCTCGATGCCCGCTGGGATGCACGTCGTGAGTTGTTCAACGCTACCATGGCCAAGCACCAATTGCCTTTGCGTGCGGCCAACATGTCGAGCGTGTGGAGCTTGTTCTATACCGAACCCAGCCGCTACAACTGGTTGCTCCAATACTACCTGCGCGCCCAT
>CANGKR010000095.1 GCA_947454355.1 Comamonadaceae bacterium | reverse complement strand
TGAACCATTCTGCCATGCACCTACAGCGCGTGGCTCTTGGCTGCGAATGAAGGACCTTGATCATGGCGCTTATGATGGGTGATGAATCCTGCCTCCCTCACCGATACGCCAGAGCTGTTGCGCTGGACCGAAAACAACGCCGAATGCCAAGCCCAGTGGCGCTCCGAACGCCAAGCCGCGCCGCCCAAACGTGTGGTCATTGCAGACGACACCCTGAATGCCGACAGCGCTTACCGCCTGGCTTGCGAAGGCACAGGCCTGCTGTGGCGCGGTGATTTTCAAAACGCCAGACTCCTACTGCAAGCCATGATGCGGCGCGCCAATGCGCCTGCCAAACCGGGTAAGACCCGGGCACTGACCAAAGCCAACCGATTGGCGCCAGTCACGCCCCAGCAAGCTTTTCATCTGCACCGCCAAGCCCAGTCGCAACGTGCGCGCACATTGTCCATGTTGTTGATCCCGCTCAATGCCGATCGCAGCATCCCGCTGCGCCGTGCGCCAGACCTCAAGCTCGCTTGTGAAGAAGCCTGGGGGCCCGCCACCCCTGATGCATGCGTCACTTCCTTGCGCGAACTGCTCGGCGTGGTGGGCGCACACGAGTGGCATAAAAAAGGCTTGGAAGTACCCGCCCTGGGCGGTGCCCCGAACAACAAAATTTTTCCAAGCTATGGTGTGTTCTCTCCGGTACGCGGTGAATACGTGAGTCTGGTCGCGCAGGCCGAATTACCCGAAGACCATTCGCTGGCCTTTGACATCGGCGTGGGCTCTGGGGTGTTGACAGCCATGCTCTCCCGTAAGGGCGTCAAACGCATTGTGGCTACCGACAACGACCCGCGTGCCTTGACATGCGCACGTGGCAACCTTGATCGCCTGGGCGCATTGCCCAAGGTGCAATTGGTGCAAACCGATTTATTTCCCGATGGCCAAGCGCCCTTGATCGTTTGCAACCCGCCGTGGGTTCCAGCCCGCGCGAATGCCCCGATCGAGCACGCCATTTATGACGAAAACAGCCAGATGTTGCGCGGTTTTTTAAGCGGTGTGCGCGAGCACCTGACCACTGACGGCCAAGCTTGGCTGATCTTGTCCGACCTGGCCGAACACTTAGGCTTGCGCACGCGTGACGAACTGATGGGCTGGATCGACCATGCCGGCCTTCAGGTGCTGGGCCGTGACGACATTCGGCCCACCCATGGCAAAACCTTGGACAAAGAAGACCCGCTGCATGCGGCGCGTTCGGCCGAGGTCACATCGCTGTGGCGTTTGGTAGCCCGCAGCGCTTAAAGCCTTGGACAGGATGCGTGTAGTTTGCATGTCCCGTTTTTGGAAGTTAACGAGCCGGACTGAAGCCTGGGTGATGTGGCTGTGTGCAGGCTTGGGGCCTGTGAATGCCTTGGCACAATCTGCGCCTGAAGCGCCCGCCATTGAAGTGCGCGCTGCCAGCGAAAACCTCACGGGCTTGGCCCATGCAGGCAGTGAAGGCGTGGTCTCAGGCAGCAGAATGGCCACCGTGCCACTGCTGCGCCCGGGCGAGGTGCTGGAGATGGTGCCGGGCCTGATCGTCACCCAGCACGCGGGGGACGGCAAAGCCAACCAGTATTTCCTGCGCGGCTTCAATTTGGACCACGGCAGCGACTTTGCCACCTACCTCGACGGCATGCCGCTGAACATGCCCAGCCATGCGCATGGACAGGGCTACACCGATTTGAATTTCTTGATCCCCGAGTTGATCGACAAAGTGCAGTACCGCAAAGGCCCCTACAGCGCAGAAGAAGGTGACTTCTCATCGGCAGGCGCCGCCCGCATCCGCAGTTTGCGGCAATTGAGCGGTCATCAAGCACAGATCACTCTGGGGCCTGATGGCTACCAGCGCGGCGTCTTGAGCGGCTCGCCCGCCAGCGGCCACTGGCTGTATGGACTGGAGTGGCTGAACAACAACGGTCCTTGGCAAGTGCCCGATCGCAATCGCAAACTCAACGGTGTGCTGCGCTTGAGCGAAGGCACGGTGCAAGACGGATTTTCGATCGCTGCCATGGCCTACCGCAATGCTTGGACGTCGACCGACCAAATCCCGCAACGCGCAATTGATCAAGGTTTGCTCTCTCGTTATGGCTCGCTCGACCCCACGGCCGGCGGCATCACCAGCCGCTACAGCCTGTCCGGCGAATGGGCACGGTCCAACGCCGAAAGCCAAACTCGCGCCAATGCTTGGCTGCTGCAATCGGCCCTGGACTTGTGGTCCAACTTCACATATTGTTTGAATGACCCGACTTTGAACTGCGACACGGGCGATCAATTCAAACAGTCTGAGCGTCGTTTGGCTGCGGGATTTGCCGCATCACATGGGTGGGCCTCAACGTGGGCCATGCGCGATGTGACCCACACCGCGGGTGTGCAAGGTCGTCAAGACCAACTCAGTCCGGTGGGTTTGTACAACAGCCGACAGCGCGAGGTAAGTAATACGGTGCGCGAAGACCGCGTGCAGCAGCGCAGCCTCTCGATGTGGGCGCAATCCGAAGTGCAATGGACTCCTCAGCTGCGCAGCATCACAGGACTGCGCGCGGATGCCTACGACTTCAAAGTGCAAGCCAATTTGCCCGTCAACTCGGGACGAAGCTCGAACGCTTTGCTGTCGCCGAAAGCAGCACTGATCTGGCGCGCCAGCAATAGCTCGGAGCTTTACCTGAATTACGGCCAGGGTTTTCATTCGAACGATGCCCGAGGCACCACCATCCGGGTGGACCCGTCCGATCCATCGACCACTGCCCAAACCGTGCCGGGATTGGTACGCACCACTGGACAAGAACTGGGTTGGCGCAGCGAGCTGTGGCCTGGATGGCAAAGCACCATGGCTTTGTGGCAACTGGACTCGGCGTCTGAGCTGATCTTTGTGGGTGATGCAGGCACCACGCAAGCCTCGCGCCCTTCACGTCGTTATGGCGTGGAGTGGACCCATGTGTTCAAGCCGCACCGCCATTGGTTGCTGGACCTCGACTGGGCTTGGTCGCATGCCCGATTCAAAGACACCTCTGTGGCTGGTAATTTCATCCCCGGTGCCGTTCAGACCACCGCCAACTTGGGTGTGACCTACGCACCAGCAGGCCCTTGGTCGGTCGCACTGCGCATGCGTTATTTCGGTCCACGGCCATTGATCGAGGACAACAGCTTGCGGTCTGCCGCTTCTTGGGTGAGCAATGCACGCGTGAGCTACCAATTCAACCAACGCACACGCTTGAGCCTGGATATGTACAACCTTCTGGGCAACCCGACGCAGGACATCGAATACCTCTACACCTCACGTCTGCGTGGCGAAGCCCTGCCCGTACTCGACAGGCACCTGCACCCTGCAGAGCCGCGCACCGCCCGCTTGACCTTGAGCTACCGACTGGACTAGTCCTCGGGTGACTGGCTGGACGCTACCACCATGCCATCCACCACCTGAATGGTGCTGTCGCATCGCTTTGCAAATTCGGCGTTGTGCGTGACGAACAGCACCGTGGTGCGCTGCTCTTGGTTGAACTGGCGCAACAAATCAAACACCCCGTCGGCACTTTGGCTGTCCAAGTTGCCCGTGGGCTCATCGGCCAAGAGCAATTGCGGGTTCATGGCCAAAGCCCGCGCAATCGAAATACGTTGTTGCTGCCCCCCGCTCATGTTGCCGGCCAAGTGGTTTTGCCAATCGGTCAATCCGACGCTGGCGATCAAGGCCTGCGCACGCTCGCGCATCGCCGTTGTGGCAAAACCGTTGGCCGCCATCATGGGCAGCATCACGTTTTCGAGGGCGGTGAAGGCGGTCAGCAAATGGTGGTACTGAAAAACAAACCCGATCGTATGCCCGCGCAACTGGGTCAACTCGGCATCGCCCATTTGGGTAGTCTCTTTGCCGCACACCTGCAGCTGCCCGTGGCTGGGCCTGTCCAACAAACCGATGATGTTGAGCAAAGTACTTTTGCCCGAACCCGAAGGCCCCATCACCGCGCAAAAATCACCTCGGTTTAAACGCAGGTCAATGCCATGCAACACCTCGGACTCGATGGGTGTGCCCGCATTGAACACTTTGCGCACTTGCGTCAGTTGCACCAAAGCTTCTTCATTCATGTTCATCCCCTGATCGCCACCACGGGGTCCAACCGCGCCGCCCGCAGGGCAGGTGCAAAAGCTGCGGCCAAGCCCGTCACGGTGGCCACCACCAATGCAATCACAAACAACTGCGGATCGAGCACCAATCCAAACAAGGGGGTACCGTCTGCGTTCTTGGCCAAGCGTTGCCACAACACCAAACCACCAGCCCCCAGCACACTGCCCACCAAGGCCCCGGCCAGCGCCAGCAAGCCGCCTTGCAACAAAAAGATCCGCAAGATCTGCCCCCGCGTGATGCCCATGGCCCGCAGGATGCCGATCTCGCGCGACTTTTGCACCACCGAGACCACCAACACACTCGCAATGCCAAAGGCCACCGACAAACCCACAAAGAAACGGATCACCGTGTTGGCCGTGGTTTGGGCGCTGATGGCCACAAAAAATTGCGCGCTCGATTTGATCCAGCTGTCCGCTTGCACACCGGTGGCGCGGGTGATGCGCTGGGCCACGCGCTCTGCGGCATACACGTCGTACACCGTCACCTCGATGCCATTGACCCCACCTGCCATGCCCAACAGGTTTTGTGCAATGCGCAATGGCACATAGGTCATGCGCTGGTTTGCCCCTTTGTTGCCCAAGTCAAAAACACCCGCAATTTTGAGCGTAACGTTCGCGCCATTGGCCGCTGTCAAACGCAGTTTGTCGCCCACATCCACACCCAATTCGGTGGCCAAATCCACACCAATCAACATGTCGCTGGTGCTCAATTGCGCCGTGCCGCGCAGCAGCTTGGCGCTCAGGTCCACGATGCGGTAGTACTGCGCGGTCTCGATGCCCACCACGCTGATGGCGCGACTTGCGCTGCCGCGCAGCACCAGCGCAGAGCCACTGGCCACAGGGGTCACCACTTTCACATCGGGCATGGCCTGAATCTGCGCCACCACCGACGGCCATTGGTCGATCAACTTCATGCGCTGCAAAGGCGGCTGAATCAACGCCCAGTGCACTTGCCCTTCAGCGGGCGTCAGCAAAGGGCGGGTGACTTCTTGCGGCGTCAACAGCTGAATATGCGACTGCGCCGACAACACCCGGGTGATGAAATTACCCTGCAAGCCCGCCAGCAGCGCCGACATGAACACGATCACCCCCACACCCACTGCAATGCCCGCAATGATGAACAGGGTTTGCAATCGGCCTTCGCGCAAAAACCGCAAAGCCACAATCCACTCAAAAGGCAACCAGCTTTTGAACATGCTCAGGGTGTCGCCACCCGCACCCGTTGGCCCGCCGTCACGGACGCTGTGCCGGGGATGAGCCGGTCCCCTTCGGACACACCTCGCAGCACTTGGGCATCGCCTGCGCTTTGCAAGCCCAGCTGCACCTCATGCTTGACCGCTCGGCCCTGCACCCATTGCAGCACCCAAGGGGCGGTGTCTTTGTCATGCACATTGTGCAAAGCCGTGACCACCACGCCATCGCGCCGTTGCACTTGAATGTCCACCGACACGGTCATGTCTTGCATCCAGTTGGGGGGCGGTTGATCCACATCGAGCTTGACTTCCACCGCACCTGTTTGAGGGTTGACCGCTGGGTTGATGTACACCAGACTTGCCGCCACCCGTTGCTGCGGGTAAGCATCTGCCGAGGCCCAAGCGGTTTGCCCCAGCTTCAAGAAGTGCAGATTTTTTTCGTCAATGGCCACCACCAACTGCGTGCGGCCTTCGGGTGACAAGGTCATCAACAGCTTGCCCGGCTGCACCTGGTTGCCGGGCTCGACTGCGCGGGCCATCAACACGCCAGACACGGGCGCACGGATGATGGCGTAGTCCAGCCGCACCTTAGCCGCTTGCGCAGCGGCCTGGGCTTGTTCAAGCGCCACTTGCGCGGCACGCATGTCCACCCCATTGGGCTGCAAGGCCTGCCATTGCTCACGCGCAGCTTGGTATTGCGCTTTTGTCAGTTGCGCGGTTTTGTTCACTTCGTCCCAAGCTGCGGGTCCTACAAAACCTTGGGCCAGCAACTCGGTTTGCCTGCGTTGCTGTGCTTGCGCAGTTTGCCATTGCAGCTCGGCTTGCGCCAGATTCCACGCGGCCACAGGGGCTTGCACGCTGCTCACTTGCAGCAAATGCACTTGTGCCTGGTTTGCGGCCGCTTGAGCCTGCGCAGCCAGTGCTTGCAGTTCGTTCGATTGCAAGCGGATCAGCACCTCCCCCGCTTTCACGCCTTGGCCTTCGCTGACCGGCACCTGGTCCACCAGGGCCGAGACCATGGCGCTGATGTCCAAACGGTGCGGCGCCACCACGCGCCCAGTAGCCACCACCGACTGCACCACATCGCGGCGCTGCGCGACCTCGGCGGGCACCAGCGGCCCGCTCCACCATCGCCACAACAACCCGCACAATGCCGCTGCCAAGGCGAGCCACGCCACACCGCGTACGCCTCGCCAAACCCCTGCGGTGTTCATCATTGCTTGCATTCCCCTGCTGTATGGCTGATGTTAGGCACGCGAATGCTGAGCCGGCATGACGCAGGTCAAGGTGCGTGCAAAATCGGGGATCTGCTTTAAAGGTCAGGGCAATTCAAGTGACAGGTTTGCATCAGAACACTCCCCCCGCGCTGGTGCGCGTTGAAGGCTTGCGCTTTGGCTTTGAGGCCCCGCTGTTCAACGACCTGAGCTTTGACATCCTCCAAGGTGTCAGTTGCATTGTGGGCGGCGAGAGCCGGGGTAAAACCACTTTGCTGCGTTTGCTGGCGGGTCAGTTGCAAGCCCACAGCGGTGTGATCCACCGCAGCGGGCAAGACTCGCTCAAGCCGCAATGCTTTTGGCATCCAGTGCGTGACAACAACTGGGACCCCCTCACCCCCCGCGCTTGGTGCACTCAGCTGCAAACGCGCTACCCGCGCATGGACTTGGACCCGCTGGATGCCGTGGCCGAACGCTTGAACTTGAGCGAGCACATGGACAAAGCCATGTTCATGCTCTCCAGTGGCAGTCAGCGCAAAGTCATTTGGCTGGCGGCAATGGTTTCAGGTGCTGACCTTTTATTGATGGACGAGCCCTTTGCCGCGCTGGACCTGGCCAGCATCCGCGCTTTGCAAGCGATGCTGACCGCATGGCCGCACCCCAGTGCATGGGTACTGGCCGACTACCAAGTGCCCGCAATGGTTCCAGTGCAAACGTGTATCGAATTAGGGGATTGATTGCACCACCGAGACGGCCCGTCAGAACAACCAATAGTTAGGTTCTTCGAGCAATTGGTTCAGCTCTTTGAGCAACTCCAAACGCCGCTTTTGCCAAGGCGCCCAAACAGAAGGTGCAAAATGCAATGCTTGGGCCGCTGCCATGCTGCTCTCTTCAATGCCGATACGCACTTTCAGATCGGCAACACGACAGTGAAATGGCAAGTTGAACACTCTATGACCCCGGGTACGTCCAGACGGACGGCTCTATTATCAACAATGACCTATGCCGCTTGAATTATTGGTGCTCTTGTCCATGCTGGTCATGGGCGCTTGGCTGCACACATCCCAATGGCAGCAACAGCGCAAAATCCTGCTGGGCCGCCAGTTGCAGCCCTACCAAATTGAAAAGGCCATGGAAACCTTGACCGAAGGCACCCTGCGCGCCTTAGGCGAGTCTGACCCCGAACGCCAAGCCAGCATCTGGTCGATGATGGCCAGCACGGAAGCCGACTTGAAGTCGCAATTCCAAAACTTTGTGCTGCGTTTTGCTCAGCTTGATGGGGCGTCCACACAGGTGAGCACCTGGCCGCTGTGCATACCGTTTGCCGAGAAAATCCAACCCTCTGCCGTGTTTGACATGCGCAAGGCCCTGAGCATCCACAGCCACGGCATGGCCAGCGCCATCGACAACACCGCGCAGCGATCACCCAAAGACAAAGCCTTTGTCTTGATGGCCGAGATGCTGCTGATGCAACACACCTGCCATTGGTTTTGCAAATCCAAAGCTGTGGCCTCGGCCCGTATGCTGACGCGCCACCAAACCCGCTACGAGCAATTGGTGGCCTCGGTGTCGCCCGAGACGCGGCAGGCGTATAGCGCCCTTTTGAAGCATTGAGGTCGTGCGGGCCGGTCAGCACACGACTCATTTGCTTACAAATTAGCGCTACTCCCACCTAAAAAACCAATACTTTCCCATACGATCCATGCTCACTTTGTGAGCACTAAATGGGTCTTAACTGGAACGAAATCAAGTCCAGGGCATTGCTTTTCAGCAAAACCTGGGCCGACGCCTGCAACGAAGACAGCCAGGCCAAGCCTTTTGGGATCGATTTTTTGAAATTAATGCAATTTGACGTCTCTCGAACTCAAGGGGCTGAGTTGGTGACTTTCAAGGAACGGTGGTGGTCAATGCAAGTTCATTTGACAATGAAGATGAGATTCCGTTCTAGATTGATTCGCTTGAACTTTCGCTTTGATGACCATCACAGATTCAAATCTGTTTTACTGTCTCATGCGCCGTGCGGTAGCCCCCCACTCCCTTCACATAAGCCAACAACTCACCAAAAAACGGATGCTTGCAAAGGGTGGACGAATCGCCCACCAGCAGCAACTTGCGCCGTGCGCGGGTCATGCCCACGTTCATGCGGCGGATATCAGACAAAAAACCGATCTCGCCTTGGGGGTTGCTCCGCGTCAAGGTGATGGCAATGATGTCGCGCTCTTGGCCCTGAAACGAATCGACCGTGCCCACGCTGAGCCTGCGTTGCAGCAGCAAGTCGTTCAGCACGTCACTGTCTTCGATGGCGTCTTTCAAATAGTTGATTTGGGCGCGGTACGGTGCGATGACGCCGATGGTCAGCGGGCGCTGGTCTGGGTCGGTGGGTTCGCCTGGTTCCGACAGTTGTGCCAGCAGCTTCGCCAGGCGCTCCAGCAGCAAGTGGGCTTCTTCGGGGTTGGCGGTTGAACGGCTTTCGGGAATGGCCAGTTCCGAGAAGCCACAGCCCGCCGTGTCGATGAATTCCACAGGCAGGTCGGGTGCAAAGCGCGGGTCATTAAAGCGCGGGGAATTAAAGCGTGGGTCATAAGCGGCCAGGTCGGCATGGCGCACGCTGGGGTGCGCCACCAGTTGGCCGCCATAAAACTTCTGTGAGCTGAAGCCCATGATGTGCGCATGCATGCGGTATTGCACCTTCAGCATGCGGGCCGTGTGGGGTTGTCGCTGGATGCACTTTTCAAACAGGGTTTCGCGCAGGCCTTCGCGGGCGGCTTTTTCGCTTTTCACGGTGGGCGGCAGCTGGTGATGGTCGCCCGCCAGCACCAGGCGCTGGCCATTGGCAATGGGTATCCAGCAACCCGGCTCCAGGGCCTGGGCGGCTTCGTCAATGAAGACGGTCTCAAAGTCCAGGTGGCGAATGTGGCGGTGGCTGGCGCCCACCAGCGTGCAGGTGATGACTTGCACCGATTCGAGCACGTCTTCGGTCATGAAGCGCTCCAGATCGTCGGCGGCTTGGCGCAGCGTGCGGGCTTCTTCGCGCAGCCATTGGCGGCGCTCTCGCTCTTCAAAACCAAAGTGGCGCACGCGTTCGCTGGCCGCCTCTCGGTGCTGCTCGGCGGTTTGGCGCATCGCGTGCATCTTGGCGTAGCTGGCGTGGGCCATCACCCCGGCGTCCAGCGTGTGCTTGAGCAGCAGGTCCGACACGCGGCTGGGGTTGCCCAAGCGGATGACATTGACACCGCGCTCGGCCAGCTTTTCGGTCAGCAGGTCCACGGCGGTGTTCGAGGGGGCGCACACCAGCACGCGCCGCTCACGCCGGATGGTTTCCAAAATGGCTTGCACCAGCGTGGTGGTTTTGCCGGTGCCGGGCGGGCCGTGGATGATGGCCACGTCTTGCGCCGTGACCACATGGCGCACAGCGGCCAGCTGCGAGTCGTTGAGCGCACTGGGGTAGAACAGGTCGTCAGCTTGGGGCTCGCGAAAAGTTGCCTGCCGGGCGCCCAGCAGCACGTCGCGCAGTTCGGCCAAGCGGTTGCCGTGTGCGGCCATGACCGCGCTCAGGGCCTGGTTCATCTCGCGGTAGCTGACCTCGTCAAAGGTGAGGTCAATGCCTAACGTACTTCCGTCCAGCACCCAGTCGGGCAGCGCTTCTTTGGTGGTGGCCAGCAGCAGCTTGTTGCGCCGCACGCGGGTGACCACGCCGCTCACCACGGGTCGATCTGATGCCGAATGTGTGCCCGAATAGCCAGGCGCATTGCTGAACAGCGCCGCCGCAGCCCCCACCTGAAACAAATGCAGGTCTTGCCGATGCGCCGGGCGCTCCAGCTCCAGCACCACCTTGCCGCCAAACCCGATGTCTTCTTGGGTGATGGTGACGGGATACCAGGTGAGGCCACGCCGACGGCGCTCTTTGATGCTGGCACTGGCGTTCTTGAGCTTGAACTGCGCCTGGTCTTCCTGTTGCTCCAGCTGCATGAGCGCACGCACATGGCGCAACTCATGCTGAACATCAGGTTGCTTTGACGGCATCCACATTGCGCAAGCGAATGTGCAACTCGCGCAACTGTTTTTCGTCCACGGGGCTCGGGGCTTGGGTGAGCAAGCACTGAGCGCGTTGGGTCTTGGGGAAAGCAATCACGTCGCGGATGGATTCAGCGCCGGTCATCAAAGTGACGATGCGGTCCAAACCGAAGGCCAAGCCGCCGTGCGGAGGCGC
>CANGKR010000094.1 GCA_947454355.1 Comamonadaceae bacterium | reverse complement strand
TGTGCGTTCAAGGCAAAGTTCAGCTGTACAGCTATTGCGAGGCCCGCGGTTTGGGATACCAGCGCTGTGGCAAATTGATTGTGGCCACCCACCCCGATGAGGTTTCGCAACTTGAAGGTATCGCCGCGAAAGCCGAAGCCAATGGTGTGAACGACTTGGTGTTGCTCAGCGGCGAACAGGCCATGGCCATGGAGCCAGCCTTGCGCTGTGAAGCTGCATTGCACTCGCCCAGTACCGGTATTGTGGACAGCCATGCCCTGATGCTTTCTTTGTTGGGTGACATGGAAAATGCCGGCGGCTTGCTGGCGCTCAATTCACCGGTGAAGTCTGTGCACTTGAATCAGGGACCCAGCCCCTATCCACATGTGGTGGTGATGCATGACGGCACCGAGTTGGCTTGTCAAAATCTGGTTAATGCGGCTGGCTTGTCCGCACCGGGTTTGACCCGTCAGATGAGCGGGCTGGATGCGGCCTATCAGCCTCAAGCTTATTACGCTAAAGGCAATTACTTCACCTTGGCGGGCCGCTCACCTTTCAGCCGGTTGATTTACCCGGTGCCTCAATCTGCCGGCTTGGGCGTGCATTTGACTTTGGACTTGGGTGGACAAGCCAAATTCGGCCCCGATGTACAGTGGGTCGATTCCCCTGATGACTTACAAGTGGACCCTGACCGAGGGTTGGCTTTTTATGCCGAAGTGCGTAAGTACTGGCCACAACTGCCTGATGGCGCTTTGCAGGCGGGCTACGCAGGTATCCGCCCCAAGATCAGCGGGCCACACGAGTCAGCTGCTGACTTTTCTATCCAAGGTCCCGCCAGCCATGGAGTGGCGGGTTTGGTCAATTTGCATGGCATTGAATCACCAGGTTTGACCAGCTCACTGGCCATTGCCGATCTGACCCAGCAGCTGCTGAATGCACCCAAATAAATCTGTTGCGGTCTAAAGCGTCTGTGTCAAAGCCTGTGCTGCACGACCTTTAATTCAACGCCTTTGTTTCAGCGCGTGGGCTACTTCACTGACCAAGTTGGGGCCTTTGTAGATCAGCCCGGTGTAGATCTGCACCACATCGGCGCCGGCTTGGATTTTGGCAATTGCATCTTTGGCGCTCAAGATGCCGCCCACACCAATGATCGGGAACTCTGACCCCAAAGCTGCACGCAATTGCGCAATGACCCGATTACTGGCTTCGAATGCGGGTGCGCCAGACAAGCCGCCGGCTTCGTCTGCATGGGTAAGACCCTTGACCGCTGAGCGCTCCAGGGTGGTGTTGGTCGCAATCACCCCTTCCACGCCGTGCTTGATCAGCGTGGCTGCAATCACGCCCACTTGCAACTCGTCCAGATCGGGTGCAATTTTCAAGAACATAGGTACATGCCGATCGTATTGCGCGGCCAATTGCGCGCGGCGCATGACCAGAACGTTCAACAAACGGTCCAAGGCCTCATCACTTTGCAGAGCACGCAGGTTTTGGGTGTTGGGGCTGGAGATGTTGACCGTGACATAGTCGGCATGGGGGTAAACGCCCGCCAGGGCGATCAGATAGTCGTCTTGGGCATTTTCGATTGGGGTCTTTGCATTTTTGCCAATGTTCAGACCCAGCAGTCGGCCTTGTTGCCGGAACTGTGCGCGTTGCACGTTGGCGACGAAGGCGTCAAGCCCTTCGTTGTTGAAACCCAGTCGGTTGATCAGGGCTTGCGCATCGGGCAGGCGAAACATGCGAGGCTGCGGGTTCCCAGGCTGTGCCTTGGGCGTGACAGTGCCAACTTCGACAAAGCCAAAACCCATGGCGCCCAGACCGTCAATGCACCGTGCATTTTTGTCCAGCCCGGCGGCCAAGCCGACCCGGTTAGGGAAGGTCAAGCCTGCCAGCGTGATGGGGTCGTTGACGAAGTTTTGCTTATAGGGCCAATCCAGCCATGTGTTCTGGGTCTTGGCAATAGCCCCTAAGGTCAGGTCATGGGCGGCTTCCGCATCCATGCTAAATAAAAAGGGGCGGACCAAGGGATAGAGGTTAAACATCAGATAATTTGATTGGGTGCGGTGGCATAGATTGTCGCAAAACCGCAAGGCATTTTTCAGAGGTTGCATTTTTCATGACGCAAGACGAACTCAAAGCTTTGGTAGGCCAAGCGGCCTTGAAATACGTGGTCCCTGGCCAAATCGTGGGGGTCGGCACCGGTTCAACGGTGAATAAATTCATTGATGCCCTGGCCAGCATGAAGGACCAGATCCCCGGCGCTGTGTCCAGCTCAGAAGCTTCCACTCAACGCTTGAAAGCATGGGGTATTCCGGTATTTGACTGCAATTCAGTGGGTGAGTTGTCGGTCTACATTGACGGCGCTGACGAAATCGATGCGCAGGGCCACATGGTCAAAGGCGGTGGCGCAGCCCTCACGCGCGAGAAAATTGTGGCTGCTCAGTCACGCCAATTTGTATGCATTGCCGACGAAAGCAAGTGGGTGCAGATCTTGGGCGCTTTTCCCTTGCCAGTAGAGGTCATCCCGATGGCCACCGCCCGCGTGATGCGGCAGTTCGCCGCCATGGGCGGCGTGGCACAGATTCGCCATAAAAACGGCCAGCCCCTTGTGACCGACAACGGTCAGCACATTGTGGATGTGACAGGTTTGCGCATCCACGATCCTTTGGCCTTTGAAACACAGGTCAGTCAATGGCCCGGTGTGGTCACCGTGGGTGTTTTTGCCCATCAAAAAGCCAATGTCTGCTTGCTCGGGACGGCCAGCGGCGTGAAGACCTTGACGTTTTAATTCGCGCTCATGCCCTGGTGCCTGAGCAGGGCATCCAGCGTGGGTTCGCGGCCCCGGAAAGCTTTGAAAGACTCCAAGGCCGTTCGGCTGCCACCGGCTTCCAAAATAGCTTGGCGATAACGGCGTCCTGTGTCGATGTCGTGACTGCCATCGCTGTGTAAAGTTTCTTCAAACGCGGCGTAGGCATCAGCGCTGAGCACCTCGGCCCACTTGTAGCTGTAGTAGCCCGCCGCATAGCCGCCTGCAAAGATGTGGCTGAAGGTATGGGCTGTGCGGTTAAACGCTGGCGCTTGAACCACTGCCACTTCATCACGAACTGCTTGCAAGAGCGGCATGAAATCTTGTGACGGGTCATGCTCGGCATGCAGCAGCATGTCAAACAAGGCGAACTCAATTTGACGCAAGGTTTGCAAGCCACTTTGGAAATTCTTGGCGGCCACCATTTTTTCGAAAAGGGCATGGGGGAGGGGTTGGCCAGTTTCAACATGTGCGGTCATGTGGCGCAGCACTTCCCATTCCCAGCAAAAGTTTTCCATGAATTGGCTTGGTAACTCGACAGCGTCCCATTCGACGCCGCTGATGCCGGAGACATCACGCTCATTCACTTGGGTGAGCATGTGGTGAAGTCCGTGGCCGAACTCATGGAAGAGGGTGGTCACATCGTCATGGGTGAGCAAAGCTGGTTTGCCATCGACGCCTTCGGCAAAATTGCATACCAATTGCGCCACGGGGGTTTGCAATTGCTGATTGTCGGGACGCAACCAGCGTGCGCGGACATCGTCCATCCAGGCGCCGCCGCGCTTGCCATTGCGTGCGGGTTGGTCCAGATAGAACTGACCCAGCAAGGCGCCTTGCCGTTCAATGCGGTAAAACTGCACGGCAGGGTGCCAGATGGCTGCATCGTCCTGGCGTATGCTCACCTCGAACAAGGTCTCAATGATTTTGAACAATCCGGCCAAGACCTTGGGCGCGGTGAAATACTGTTTGACTTCCTGTTCGCTGAAGCTGTAGCGGGCTTCTTTGAGCTTTTCACTGATGTAAGGCCAGTCCCAGGCTTGCGGGTCTGTCAGGTTCAGGTGCTCTGCAGCAAAGGTGCGCATGTCAGCCACATCTTGCTGTGCAAAGGGACGCGCACGTTGGGCCAGATCGCGCAAAAAGGCGATGACTTTGGCAGGAGATTCGGCCATCTTTGGTACAAGCGAGACTTGGGCAAAGTTGTCGTAACCTAGCAATTGCGCTTCTTCTTGGCGCAGCGACAAGATTTCCCGAATCAAGGCCGAGTTGTCATATTTCAGGGCTTCACCCTGGGCTTGCTCGGAAGCACGGGTTACATGGCCGCGGTACATTTTTTCGCGCAATGCACTGCTGTGCGCAAACTGCATCACTGGCAAGTAACAGGGCATTTTGAGGGTGAGTTTGTAGCCGGTTTGTCCCTCTTTTTCTGCGGCGGCTTTGGCCGCTTGCTGGACATCGGGCGGGACGCCTTCGAGGTCGGTGGCGCCGACAAACAGCGCAAAGCTATCAGTCGCGTCCAAAGTGTTTTCACTGAATTTTTGGCCCACTTCAGCCTGGCGTTCCTGGATGGCGGCAAAGCGTTCTTTGGCGGCTCCCGTCAACTCGGCGCCGCCGAGCACAAAATTGCGCATCGCGTTTTGATGGGCTTTTTGTTGCTCCGCGTTCAAGGCGGCTACATTCATCGCTTTGTATTTCGCATACAAGCTTTCGTCAGAACCCAAACGGGTCCAAAACTCGGTGACTTTAGGCAGCACCGCGTTGTAAGCCGCACGCAACTCGGGGCTGTCGGCCACCGCGTTGAGGTGGCTGATGACGCCCCAGGCCCGTCCGAGTCGCTCGGTGGCTACGTCCAGCACTCGCGCTAACTCTTTCCATTGCGCAGGAAATTCGGGCGTTGTGACTTGATCCAAGGCCGCTTGGGCTTGTGCCAGCAGACTGTCCATTGCGGGCTCCACGTCAGTGGGTTGGACCGCATCAAACCGAGGCAGATCTGCAAAATCGAGCAATGGGTTGTTCATGTGGGGGTCTCTCAAGGAAGGTTGATCAGACGGGCGATCCGTGTGCAATAGTTTCTGCAGCAGCCAGCGTGTTGACCAGCAGCATGGTGATGGTCATCGGGCCCACGCCTCCAGGAACGGGAGTGATGAAACTGGCAACTTGCTTGACGCCTTCAAAGTCGACGTCACCACACAGTTTGCCTTCGTCGTTGCGGTTCATGCCCACATCGAGTACTACGGCGCCAGGCTTGACCATGTCGGCAGTCAGTACATTGCGCTTGCCGACAGCTGCCACGATCACATCGGCTTGCAGGGTCATGGTTTTCAGGTTGGGTGTGGCACTGTGGCAAATCGTGACAGTGGCATTTTGTTGCAAGAGCATCAAGGCCATGGGCTTGCCCACGATGTTGCTGCGACCAATGACCACCGCATGCTTGCCGCGAAGGTTGTAGTCAATGCTTTCAAGCATCTTCATGCAGCCATAGGGTGTGCAAGGCCAAAAGCCTGGCATACCGGTCATTAATGCACCAGCGCTGGCCACATGAAAACCATCCACATCTTTGCCGGGGCTGATAGCTTCTATGATTTTCTGCGAGTCGATGTGCGCAGGCAAAGGCAGTTGCACCAAAATGCCGTGGATGCTGGGGTCTTGGTTGAGCGATTCCACACGGGTCAGCAAGTCGACTTCGCTCAAGGAAGCGTCATACTTTTCCAGTACCGAATGCAATCCAGCGTCTTCACACGCTTTGACTTTGTTGCGCACATACACCTGACTGGCAGGGTTGTCACCCACCAGCACAACGGCCAACCCTGGTGTGATGCCGCGGGCCTTGAGCGCTTGAGCGCGGGCAGCGACGTCCCTGCGCAATTGTTGGGAAAGGGCATTGCCGTCAATCAGTTGTGCGGACATGGGAGATTCACAAGATGTTTTAAAAAACAAAACGCCCGGCACAGGCTCGGGCGTTCAAGGGAAAGCGGCTTGCTCAAGCCTTGGGTGCGTTTTGACCCAATGCGATTTTGAGCAAGTCGGCTACGGTATTGGCGTTCAGTTTTTCCATGATGTTGGCACGGTGCGCTTCCACGGTTTTGATACTGATGCCCAGATCGTCGGCAATTTGTTTATTCAAGCGGCCGGCCACGATGCGCTCGAGGACTTGGGCTTCACGGCCGGTTAACTTGGACATCAAGGCATCACGACTGGCCGCTTGCTGGAAGTCGGCAAATGTTTCGCGGGCGTTGTCGAGCATGCGCTCGACAAGATTGACCAGGTCTTCTTCCTTGAAGGGCTTTTGGATGAAATCCATGGCGCCTTTTTTCATGGTGTTGACCGCCATCGGCACATCGCCATGACCGGTGATGAACACGATGGGCAGGGGCGATTTGCGTTCGATCAAACGGTCCTGCAGTTCCAGACCGGTCATGCCTCCCATGCGGATGTCCGCAATCAAGCAAGCCACTTCGCGGGGGTCGTAGCGGCTGATGAAGGTTTCCGCCGAGTCAAAGCAACGCACGCGGTAATCTTTTCCCTCCAGCAACCATTGCAAAGAATCGCGCACGGCTTCGTCGTCATCGACCACATAAACCGTGCCTTTTTTCGGAATCAAACTCATGCGGTTACCCCGGGTAATTTCTCAGTAACTTGTACAGGTGTCCCGGATACAGGAATCCAGAACGTGAAACAGCAGCCTTGTACTTCGTCGGCATTGTAGAGGTTCTCAGCCGCGATTCGGCCCTGGTGCGATTCCACAATGCTGCGACACAAATTCAGGCCAATGCCCATACCTTCAGCCTTTGTAGAGAAAAAGGCTTCATACAAATGTTCGAGTACTTCCGGTGGCAGACCTTTGCCAGTGTCTTTCACTGAAAAAATCACCACCGATTGACCGTCCAACATTTTGGGAATGACTTGCAATTCCACGTGGCGTTGGCCGGCAGGGCGGTTGGCGTGGTCGATGGATTCGGCCGCGTTCTTCATCAGGTTAACTAAGACCTGCTCAATCAAAATGGGGTCTACCAAGAGCGGCGGGAGTCTGGCTGCGACGTAATGGGTCAGGCGCACATGACGGCGGCTCAGTTCGATGTTGGCCAATTCCACCGCTTCGTTGACCATGGTCAGCACGTCAGAAGGTGTGCGGTTGGGTTCACTGCGTTTCACAAAAGAGCGAATGCGCTGGATGATCTGGCCTGCGCGCTGCGCTTGGTGTGCGGTTTTTTCCAACGCGCCCAACATGTCTTTTTCATTGATATTCTGGTTTCGAATGCGGCTGACTAACCCGTTGCAATAGTTGCTGATGGCGGTCAAGGGCTGATTCAATTCGTGGGCCACACTCGAGGCCATCTCGCCCATGGTGATCAAACGGCTGGCATTTTGTGCGCGCTCGGCTTGCAGAGCGGCCGTGTCTTCGGCTTGCCGGCGAGCGGTGATGTCGGTGGCAATCACCATTTGCGCCAAGCGCCCATCGGTCCAATGGATGTAGCGCGATCGCACCTCTAACCATTTTCCCAGTTGGGGGATGAACAATTCAGCCCGTTCCGAAGGCGCCACCGTCAGGCTCTCTGTGGGCAAGCCTGCGAAGGAGTCCACATCATCTTCAGACGTGGTCTCTTGCGGGGAGTCGATCACGCCAGCTTGCGCCACCATGCTCAGGTGGCCATGGGTGTCGGCGCCGAACCAGTGGCGGTAAAGTTTGTTGGCAAACAGCAGTTCTGATCGGCCCAAGGGCGCCACCGACACCGCGGCGTCCAGCGCCTCCAGCACGATGGTGAAGCGGTCATGCGCCGCGGCCAGTTGTTCACGGATGCGGTTGGGCTCGGTGATGTCGGTCATCGAGGTCATCCAGCCGCTTTGTTTGCCCACAGCGTCGATCAAGGGGCTCACATACAAGCGTGCATCAAAAATGCTGTTGTCTTTGCGCTTAACGCGGACCTGAAAGCCACCAGGAATTGAGTGACCGCTGATCTCTTCATTCAAGCGGGTCATCAGGTGCTCGCGGTCTTCATCAGGCCAATACACAAAGGGTGCAGTGGTGCCGACCAGTTCAGCCTCAGACCAGCCTGTCATCTGGCAAAAGGCGGCGTTGACATAGCTGATGCGGCCATGCATGTCCAAGGCTCGCATGCCAGTCAGCATGGAGTTTTCCATGGCGCGTCGGAAATTGGTCTCGGCCACCAAAGCTTGTTGGGCTTGCATGCGCCGTCGGGTGTGGCGCCAGTTTCCGATCAGCATCCAGGCGGTCATCACACTCAAGGCGCAGACCAGCCAGAACAAGCCACTGCCCACCACACCTTGCGAGGTGCGCCAGGCTTGCGCCCGCAGGATCAATCCATTGCCTACGGGTGAGACGGGAACTTCGTATTCGTTTTCGTCTCGACCTGACCAGGTCTGAAGGTTCCAGAGCTGAGTGCGTTTGGGGATGGATTGGCCAGCCAACAATTGCCCATCGCTGTCGAGCAAGGCCACCGCGTATTTAGCCAGTATTTCTGTCGGGATGCCGTAGCGCAGGAGACCTTCAATGCTGTACTCGCCCATCAACACGCCGTTGAAGCGGCCAATGTCATCAGTGAGTGGTGTGTGCAATTGCAATACCCCCTGCACCTTCGGGTTGTCTTGGTCGGATTCGATTTGGGCATAGACCGGTTGCATCAAGTCCCGGGCGAGGCCATAGCTGTTCTCGGTCTCACCCACCTTGAGCACTTCGCCCACGGTCCAGGTCTTGGGGTTGATCAAACTGGGCGCAGAGCGAGTGGCTTTGATGCGCCTTCTGCCGTCGATCCAGGTGAGGGATTGCAATTCGGGGTATTGGGTGACCAGTGATTCCGCGCGGAGCATGAAACGGTCACGATCAACTTCTTTATTGGAAATGTCACGCGCCATGCGCATGATTTGTTCTTGCCTCTCGAGCAAACGCAGGCGCAAACGCTGTTGTCCGTATTCAACATCCCGCTTGACCGCTTCTTGTTCACGGTCGATTTCTTCAACGCGCAGGTACCAGAAAGATGACACGATCGCCGCCAAAAACAGCAACACTGCCGCTACAGGGGCCAATGTGGCAAAACGATCTTGACGGTGCGGCGCTTGCCTTTTCCACCACCGCTGCCACAACACGACGGGTTTGAATTGCAAGGGACGGGAGGTGGCACTGCGTGTCATCATCCTCTGAGTGTAGAGGAATGAGCGGTTTGGGTGGTCTGCAGACCCATACTTGCCATCAATAAATTTCATAATAAGAAATCAATAAGCACTATTTGAAATTTTTTGGAAATTGTGAGAAACTTGCTTTACAAATTTTCAACGGCCCAAAACAAGGAGACATGCATGTCAGCCGTACCCGCAAATCAGTTGGGATTGGATCTGGACGTCCAAGAAACCCGTGAGTGGATGGACGCTCTGTCCTCTGTCATTCAAAACGAAGGCCCGGAGCGTGCCCACTTTTTGCTGGAGCAGTTACTCGAACATGCTCGTCAGCACAGCATTGACAAGCCATTCTCTGCAACAACAGGCTATGTGAACACCATCGAGCCGCAGGAAGAAGAGCGTTCACCCGGTAACCTGGAAATCGAAGAGCGTCTTCGTGCTTACATGCGCTGGAACGCCATGGCCATGGTGGTCAAGGCTAACCGCCACAACCCCGAAGACGGTGGAGACTTGGGTGGCCACATTGGTTCCTTCGCTTCCCTTGCCAGTTTGTTCGGTGCCGGCTTCAATCACTTTTGGCATGCCGAAAGCGAAAACCACGGGGGCGACTGCCTGTTCATTCAAGGCCATGTTTCGCCTGGTGTTTATGCCCGGGCTTACCTGGAAGGTCGTCTGAGCGAAGAGCAGTTGCTCAACTTCCGCCAAGAAGTCGATGGCAATGGTCTGTCGAGCTACCCGCACCCCAAGCTCATGCCTGAATTCTGGCAGTTCCCCACCGTGTCCATGGGTTTGGGCCCCTTGATGGCGATTTATCAAGCCCGATTCTTGAAGTACCTTCATGCCCGTGGCATTGCCAACACCGAAAACCGCAAGGTCTGGGTATTCTGTGGCGACGGTGAAATGGACGAGGTCGAGTCTTTGGGTGCTATCGGCTTGGCCGCTCGTGAGAACCTCGATAACTTGGTCTTCGTGGTCAACTGCAACTTGCAGCGCCTGGATGGCCCGGTGCGTGGCAATGGCAAGATCGTGCAAGAACTGGAAGGCGAGTTCCGCGGTTCTGGCTGGAACGTTATCAAGCTTTTGTGGGGCTCCGGTTGGGACCCCTTGCTGGCCCGCGACAAAGACGGCGCCCTCAAAAAGATCATGATGGAAACGCTGGACGGTGACTACCAAGCCATGAAAGCAAACGATGGCGCGTACGTGCGTAAACATTTCTTTGGTCGCGATCCGCGTACCTTGGAAATGGTGTCCAAGATGTCTGACGAAGAGATCTTTGATTTGCGTCGCGGCGGTCATGACTCCAAAAAGGTCTACGCCGCTTTCCACAAAGCGGTGAATCACAAGGGCCAACCCACGGTGCTCCTGATCAAGACCGTCAAAGGCTTTGGCATGGGCAAGGCGGGAGAAGGCAAAAATACGGTTCACCAGACCAAGAAACTGTCGGACGAAGACATCAAGGCCTTCCGAGATCGCTTCAATATTCCGGTTCCAGATAGCGAGTTACCCAAGGTGCCTTTCTACAAGCCTGCAGACGATACCCCGGAGATGAAGTACCTGCATGAGCGCCGCAAAGCGCTGGGTGGCTACTTGCCTCATCGCCGCACCAAGGCCGAGGAGAGCTTTACAGTGCCGTCACTGGAGACCTTCAAGGCCGTGATGGAGCCCACCGCCGAAGGCCGTGAAATCTCGACCACACAAGCCTATGTGCGCTTCCTCACGCAGCTCTTGCGTGACCAAGCTTTGGGCCCACGTGTGGTGCCAATTTTGGTGGACGAAGCCCGTACCTTTGGTATGGAAGGTTTGTTCCGCCAGATCGGTATTTACAACCCAGCAGGTCAGCAATACACACCGGTCGATAAAGACCAAGTGATGTATTACAAAGAAGACAAAGCCGGTCAAATCTTGCAAGAAGGCATCAACGAAGCCGGCGGCATGTCCAG
>CANGKR010000093.1 GCA_947454355.1 Comamonadaceae bacterium | reverse complement strand
TGCAAAGGCCACAAGAAGGAGGTATGCGAGACACGGTGCCACCAGTATTGGGTCATGTCATCCAACACCAGCAACAGGCCGACCATGGCCCACCAGGGCCAATCGGCCAAGGCCCCTTGGTAACTCGGTGCGAGCCACGCACCTAAGTGGGCGGTCACCAGCATCGCCAAGGGCTGGGTAATGGCCAAAAGACTCAGGAACATGAAGAGTTCCAGCTTGGTGTCGTTGGCAGTGGCATGCACGGTGTTTTGATAACGGCGGGTCAAAAACTCCATGCCCGCAAAGCCGATCAACATCAGCAAAAGCAATGCGGTTTGGATTTGTGAGTCGGTCATCCGTGATTCCTGAGTGGGCGACCTTCACAATGTAGCGTTTTAAGGGCCGATTCATGAGAGCGTAACTACCAATCGAGATGAAAAAATTGGCTATGCCCTTTCGAAAATCATCAATTCATCCCCCCTAAATCCTTTTTAAGGAGAAAATGCCGCATGAACTTTTCTCTACGCTCCATCTTTAAACGCTCCTTTTCACTCGCCATCGCCATGGGTTTGTCGGGTGCAGGATTTTCTTCTGCGTGGGCACAAACCGATGTGCTCCAAGCCGCCGCCAAAGAGCCTGGTGCCAAAGTCACGGCTTCAGGCTTGGTGTATCGCTCATTGCAAGACGGTCAAGGCGCCAGCCCGGTGGCAACAGACAAAGTCAAAGTCCATTACCGCGGCACCTTTCCGGATGGCAAAGAGTTCGACAGCTCCTACAAACGCAATCAGGCCATTGAGTTCCCCTTGAATGGCGTGATCCCTTGCTGGACCGAGGGTGTGCAGCTGATGAAAATCGGCGGCAAAGCCAAGCTGACCTGCCCTCCAGCCATCGCCTATGGCGCCCGTGGCGCTGGGGGTGTGATTCCGCCCAACGCCACGCTTTTATTCGAAGTGGAACTGATCGCCATTGCTGGCAAATAAAGGAAGACACATGAGCACACTAGATTTCAACGAGTTCACACGCCAGTCCTTAGACGAAGGTTTTGATGAAGTTCTGGTCCGCGAATGGGCCCCTTCGTTGGTGCTGGACACCCACACCCATCACTTTGCGGTCAGCGTCTACGTCGAGCGCGGTGAGTACTGGCTGACCTTGGAACATGAGGTCAAGCATTTGAAGGCCGGCGACCACTTCCGGCTGGCTCGCGACATCCCCCATGCAGAGCGCTATGGCCTAGAGGGCGCCAAAGTCTGGGTCGCCAGAGCGAACTGATTCCCCAAAGAAAAAAGCCACGACTGCGAACAATCGTGGCTTGAATTTGGAGGCTCGGGCCGGAGTCGAACCGACCTACACGGATTTGCAATCCGGTGCATAACCGCTTTGCTACCGAGCCCTAGAACTGAACAGATCTGACAAAAAAGGGAAGCGGTGGGCTTCCCTTTTAGGCTGAAAGACGTTGGTACTTCTTTCATCATTTGGAGCGGGAAACGAGGCTCGAACTCGCGACCTCAACCTTGGCAAGGTTGCGCTCTACCAACTGAGCTATTCCCGCATTTGCAGCGAACTTGGCATTATATGCTTTGTTTTCTGCGTTGGGTGAATTGTAGCGCAATTTTTCAGTTTTTGGGATCACACCCAGAAAATTTTGCGCTATTTTTCAATCAATGTTTAACGGCTTCGACTTTCGCGCTCGCATCAATGGGCACCAAAGGCGGGACCGCTGGGGCCTCATCTTCGGGCAGGGCTTGAGGCATTTTTTCAAGCGCCACTTCCAGCACTTTGTCGATCCATTTGACGGGCACGATCTCGAGGCCATTTTTGACATTCTCAGGAATGTCTTGCAGGTCTTTGACGTTGTCTTCAGGGATCAATACAGTCTTGATACCACCACGCAAAGCAGCCAGCAATTTTTCTTTCAAGCCACCAATGGCGGTGACTTCACCACGCAGGGTGATCTCGCCCGTCATGGCCACATCTGCGCGGATCGGGATACCGGTCATGGCCGAGACCATGGCGGTGGTCATGGCTGCGCCTGCGCTAGGACCGTCCTTGGGCGTGGCACCATCGGGCACGTGAATGTGCAAGTCTTTCTTTTCAAAGACGTCATCCTGAATGCCCAAGCGGCGGGCACGGCTGCGCACCACGGTGCGGGCAGCCTCTACCGATTCCTTCATGACATCGCCCAGTGATCCGGTACGGGTGATCACACCCTTACCAGGCATCAAGGCTGCTTCGATGGTGAGCAGGTCACCGCCCACTTCGGTCCAGGCCAAGCCCACAACTTGACCGACTTGGTTGGTCGCTTCGGCACGGCCGTAGGTGTATTTTTGGACACCCAAAAAGTCGTTCAGGTTGTCAGGTGTCACGACCACTTGGGCCGTCATTTCCTTGAGGAGCAAGGCCTTGACCACCTTGCGGCAGACCTTGGAGAGTTCACGCTCAAGCGAACGGACACCGGCCTCGCGAGTGTAGTAGCGCACGATGTCGCGCACAGCGGCATCAGTGACTTTGAGCTCAGACTCTTTCACACCGTTGTTGCTCATTTGCTTGGGCAGCAAATACTTGATGGCGATGCTGGTTTTTTCGTCTTCGGTGTAGCCCGACAAACGGATCACCTCCATCCGATCCAACAGGGCGGAAGGAATGTTCATCGAGTTCGAGGTTGCCACGAACATGACGTCGCTCAAATCGAAGTCCACTTCGACGTAATGGTCGCCAAAAGTGTGGTTTTGCTCGGGGTCCAAGACCTCCAGCAAAGCACTTGAGGGATCGCCACGGAAGTCGGTACCCAGTTTGTCGATTTCGTCCAACAAAAACAAAGGATTGCGCGTGCCGACTTTGGTCAAGCTTTGCAGGACTTTGCCAGGCATGGCGCCGATGTAAGTGCGGCGGTGGCCACGGATTTCGGCTTCATCGCGCATGCCGCCCAAGGCCATGCGCACATACTTGCGGCCCGTGGCCTTGGCGATCGATTGGCCCAGGGAGGTCTTACCCACACCGGGGGGGCCGACCAAGCACAGGATGGGCGCTTTGACTTTGTCAACACGCTGTTGCACCGCGAGGTACTCCATGATGCGGTCTTTGACTTTTTCGAGGCCGTAATGGTCTTCGTTCAAGACGACTTCGGCATTGCCCAGGTCGTGTTTGATTTTGGTGCGCTTACTCCAAGGCAAGGCGGTCAACACATCGATGTAGTTGCGCACCACGCTGGCTTCGGCGGACATCGGGGACATCAGCTTGAGCTTCTTGAGCTCGGCTTCTGCTTTCTTGCGAGCCTCGGTGGGCATTTTGGCCGCTTTGATCTTCTTTTCGATCTCTTCGATGTCAGCGCCCTCTTCGCCTTCGCCCAGTTCTTTCTGGATGGCTTTGACCTGCTCGTTCAGATAGAAGTCGCGTTGGTTCTTTTCCATCTGGCGCTTGACGCGGCCACGGATTTTTTTGTCCACATTCAGGATGTCGACTTCGCGTTCGAGTTGAGCAAACAGGTTTTCCAGACGGTCGCGGATGCTGGCCAAGTCAAGAACCAATTGTTTGTTTTCCAGCTTCAGCGGCAAATGTGCGGCAATCGTGTCGGCCAAGCGGCCGGGTTCGTCGATGCTGGAGATAGACGTCAGGATCTCGGGCGGAATCTTTTTGTTGAGTTTGACGTACTGGTCAAACTGCTGCATCACCGCGCGGCGCAGGGCTTCGATTTCGCTGCTTTGCTCGGCCTGTTCGGCGGCCACTTCCATGGGCAACACGGTGGCTGTGAAATGAACCTCACCATCGACAATGTTTTGGACGGTGGCACGTTGCTGACCCTCAACCAGGACTTTGACGGTGCCGTCGGGCAACTTGAGCATTTGCAAGATGGTCGAGACGCAACCGACTTCGAACATGTCGGTGGCTTCGGGCTCGTCTTTGGCGGCCGTTTTTTGCGCCACGAGCATGATGCGGCGATCGCTGGCCATGGCTGTTTCTAGGGCCTTGATGCTCTTGGGGCGTCCCACAAACAAGGGGATGACCATGTGCGGAAAGACCACCACGTCGCGCAAAGGCAACATGGGCAGGTCAAGCAAAATGGCGGGTAATGGTGTGTGTCCGGACATGGGGTTCCCTCAGTGATACGGGATAGATGGTCACGGGACGCCAGATTTCAACCCGATCACCTCTACAAGATGTGAATCGGCAGAAATCGGTAGTCCTTTAGCCTGAGCCCCTGGGGGATCAGGCTTGTTTAGCCGCTTCGCGGTAAACCAACAGGGGTGTTTGGTTCTCTTCAATGGTGGATTCATCCACCACCACTTTGGCCACATTCGATGTGGTCGGTAAATCGAACATGGTGTTGATCAAGGCCTGCTCCAGGATGGACCGCAAGCCGCGGGCACCCGTTTTGCGGGCCAGGGCTTTGCGGGCGATGGCATGCAAGGCGGCGGGGCGGATTTCCAGCTCCACGCCTTCCATGCTGAGCAGCTTGCCAAATTGTTTGACCAAAGCATTTTTGGGCTCGGTCAGGATTTCGATCAGTGCTTCTTCCGTCAATTCGGCCAAGGTGGCGACCACTGGCATACGGCCCACGAGTTCGGGAATCAGGCCGAACTTGATCAGATCTTCGGGCTCGACCTCGTTGAACACATCGGTCAGTGAACGTTGCTTTTTGCTTTTGACGATGGCGCCAAATCCAATGCCAGAGGCTTCGGTGCGGTTTTCAATGACTTTTTCCAAGCCTGCAAAAGCGCCACCACAGATGAACAGGATATTGGTCGTGTCGATCTGCAGAAAATCTTGGTTCGGGTGCTTGCGGCCACCTTGGGGAGGCACACTGGCCATGGTGCCTTCAATCAACTTGAGCAAGGCCTGCTGAACACCCTCGCCCGACACGTCGCGGGTGATGGAGGGGTTGTCGGACTTGCGTGTGATTTTGTCGATTTCATCGATGTACACAATGCCGCGCTGGGCACGCTCGACGTCGTAATTGCAGCTTTGCAGTAATTTGGCGACGATGTTTTCCACGTCCTCGCCGACATAACCTGCCTCTGTCAGGGTGGTAGCGTCGGCCATGACAAAAGGCACATCCAGCATGCGTGCCAAGGTCTGGGCGAGCAGGGTCTTGCCCGAGCCGGTGGGCCCGATCAACAAAATGTTGCTTTTGGCCAGTTCGACTTCGTCTTTTTTGGCCGACTCTTTGTGGCGAAGACGTTTGTAGTGGTTGTAGACCGCCACCGCCAAAGTGCGTTTGGCCTTGTCCTGGCCGATGACGTAATTGTCCAAATTGGTCTTGATGTCCAAGGGAGTAGGCAAGCCATCTTTGGCGCCAGCGGACAGGTCCACAGCGGGCAGCTCGTCACGAATAATGTCATTGCACAAGTCAATGCACTCGTCGCAAATGAACACCGAGGGACCCGCGATCAGTTTCTTGACCTCGTGCTGGCTCTTACCGCAAAAAGAGCAGTAGAGATTTTTCTCGGAGGTTGAGCCTTTTTTGTCGGCCATATGGATGCCTAATGATTCGAATGGGTCAATGATAAACGAGAAGAAAAACGGCGTTCACCGATACCGGAAAACGCCGCTCATGGACAGACCCGAGTGTCTGTTCAATCCCACAACATCAGGGGCGCTTGGCTATCACTTCGTCAACCAAACCGTATTCTTTGGCTTCATCAGCCGAGAGGTAGTAGTCGCGTTCAGTGTCGCGCTCGATTTTTTCGAGCGGTTGGCCGGTCTTTTCAGCCAAGATGCGGTTCAGTTGCTCGCGGGTTTTGAGGATCTCGCGGGCATGGATTTCGATTTCGGTCGCTTGACCGCGGGTGCCACCCAAGGGCTGGTGGATCATGACCTTGGAGTTGGGCAGGCAAAAACGCTTGCCTTTGGCGCCAGATGTCAGCAAAAACGCACCCATGCTGGCCGCCATGCCCATGCACAGGGTCGAGACCTGGGGCTTGATGAAGTTCATGGTGTCAAAAATCGCCATGCCAGCGCTGACCGAGCCGCCGGGTGAGTTGATGTAGAACGAAATGTCCTTTTCGGGGTTTTCGCTTTCCAAAAACAGCATTTGCGCGACCACCAAGTTAGCGGCATGGTCATTGACTTCGCCGACCAGGAAAATCACGCGCTCCTTGAGCAACCGCGAATAGATGTCATAGGCGCGTTCACCGCGGCCAGACGTTTCAATCACCATCGGGACCATGCCCAAGGCTTGGGTTTCGAATTCACTCATGTTCATTCCTATCGTCATGGGGCAAATTGCCAAAAAACCGGATATCAGCCTTGCTGGCCCATCAATTCGTCAAAGGAGACCGATTTGTCGATCACTTTGGCTTTGGACATGACAAATTCAGCCACATTGCTCTCGATGACCACCGCTTCTACTTCGGCCATGCGCTGGTTGTCGCTGTAGTACCAACGCACCACTTCGGCGGGGCGCTCGTAGCTGGAGGCCAACTCTTCGATGTGCGTCTTGATTTGCTCGGGCTTGGCGTGCAATTCGTTGGCACGAACCAATTCAGCCACCACCAAGCCCAAACGCACACGGCGCTCGGCTTGAGGCACAAAGATGTCGTCGGGGATTTCAGCCTTGTCAGCGTCCTTGATGCCGCGTTGCTTCAAATCAGCGCGAGCGCCTTCTTTCAAGCGATCGACTTCCGATTGGACGATGGACTTGGGCAGATCCAGCTCAGCCTTGGCCACCAAAGCATCCATGGCGGCTTGCTTGTTACGGCCTTGCAAGCGGAATTTGACTTCACGCTCAAGGTTTTTGCGGATGTCCGAGCGCAGACCTTCCACCGTGGCGTCAGCGATACCCAAGGACTTGGCCAAGGCTTCGTTGACTTCAGGCAGGTGCGCGGCTTCGATTTTTTTCACAGTGACCAAAAAGTCAGCCGTTTTGCCTGCGACATCTTTGCCGTGGTAGTCGGCAGGGAAAGCCAAGGGGAAGGTTTTGCTTTCGCCATTTTTCATGCCGAGCACAGCGTCTTCGAATTCCTTGAGCATTTGGCCTTCGCCAACCATGAACTGGAAGTCTTCGGCTTTGCCACCGGAGAAGGTTTCACCATCGATCTTGCCTTCAAAGTCCACGGTCACGCGGTCACCTTGAGCGGTCGCAGTATCCAAGGAGCGCAGTGCAAAGGTGCGGCGCTGCTTGCGCAGGATGTCCAGAGTTTTATCGATCGCGGCGTCTGAAACTTCAGAAGCAGTTTTTTCAACTTCAACACCAGACAGGTCGCCGATCTTGACTTCGGGGTAGACCTCGAACACGGCATCAAACGTCAGCTCACCGGAAGGTGCACCTTCTTTTTCGGTGATACGGGGTTGGCCAGCCACGCGCACTTGTGCTTCGTTGGCAGCCATGGCGAAGGCCTCGCCCACTTTGTCGTTCATGACTTCGTATTGCACGGAATAGCCGTAACGCTGGGCTACCACGTTCATGGGCACTTTGCCTGGACGGAAACCGTCCATCTTGACAGTGCGGGCCAGCTTCTTCAAACGGACATCGACTTCGGACTGGATGGCGGTCACAGGCAGTGACAAAGTGATTTTGCGTTCCAGCTTTTCGAGGGTTTCTACAGTAACAGCCATGATCATTCTCTGGTTAATAAAGTTGGTGCGCGGGGCGGGACTCGAACCCGCACAGTGTTGCCACCGTCAGGACCTAAACCTGGTGCGTCTACCAATTTCGCCACCCGCGCGGGTCCAAATAAAACGGGCGGACAGATCAAACAGCGTGTTCACACTGTCTTGAGCTGATCGCCCGCGTGAAATCGGTCAACCCGCTATTTTACCCACGAAAGTGAGCCAATTCACTCCGGCTTGGGAACTCGGAACCAGGCGGCATACATGGCCGGCAGGGCCAGCAAAGTCAGCACCGTGGCCACGATCAAGCCGCCCATGATGGCAACTGCCATGGGGCCCCAGAATATGCTGCGCGACAGCGGGATCATGGCCAGCACGGCCGCAGCCGCTGTCAGCACGATGGGACGCAAGCGGCGAACCGCCGACTCCACGATCGCGGTCCATGCGGGCACGCCCTGAGCGCGGTCCTGCTCGATTTGGTCAATCAAGATCACCGAGTTGCGTTGGATCATGCCCATCAAAGCAATCACCCCCAACAGGGCCACAAAGCCAAAGGGTCGGTTCAAAGCCAGTAAGGCCGCGGCCACACCTGCCATCCCCAAAGGTCCGGTCAAGAACACCAGCATGGCTCGGCTGAAACTTTGCAGCTGCAGCATGAGCAGGGTGAAGGTGATGAACAACATCACCGGCACGCCCGCCGCGATCGAGGCTGAACCCTTGGAGCTTTGTTCCACGGCTCCCGCCACTTCAATGCGGTAATCGGTTTGTCCGGCTGCATGCCATTTCGCTTCCAGCGCTTTGAGTTCAGGCTGCAACTGGGCGGTCACGGTGGCGCCTTGCAACCCTTCGGCCAAGTCGCTTTGCGCGGTGATGGCATAGTCGCGGCCTTGGCGCCAGATCACGCCAGGCTCCCAATCGAAGACAGGTTTGGCAATTTGCAGCAACGGAATGGCCTTGCCTGAGGCATTGGGCACATAGCCTTGAGCCAAATCGGTGATGGCATCGCGCTCGGCCAAGGGCTGGCGCAACACGATTTCGATCAATTTGTCCCCTTCACGGAACTGACCGACAGGTGTGCCAGACAACAGTGTGCGCGAGGCTTGTGCAATCGATTGACTGCTGACACCCAAAGCGCGGGCCTTGGCTTGATCAACTTCCAGTCGAATGACTTTGACCGATTCGTTCCAATTGTCGTTCACCCCCCGGGTGTTCGGGTTGCGGCGCATGATGGCTTTGACTTCGTCGGCCTTTTCACGCAATAGCACCGGGTCCACACCCGCCACACGGAACTGCACCGGATAAGGCACTGGCGGACCATTGGGAAGCAGCTTCACACGGCCGCGGATTTCAGGGAACTCCTGGGCCAGAATCTGCGGCAATTGAACACGCAGGCGCTCGCGGGTTTTCAAGTCCTCGGGTAACACAATCAATTGCGAAATGTTGGTCTGCGGAAAGACTTGATCCAAGGGCAGGTAAAAACGCGGCACGCCTGAACCGACCCAAGTGGTGACCGATTTGACACCGGCTTCCTTGAGCATGCGTTGCTCAAAACGTTTGGCCACTTCGTCGCTGGCGGCAAGGGTGGCGCCTTCGGGCAACCACAGGTCCACCAGAATTTCGGGACGGCTGGAGTCCGGGAAAAACTGTTGCTGCACTTTGCCCATGCCCACGATACCCAAGGCGAACATCAGCACGGTCAGGCCGATGGTGATCCAGCGGTGGGCCACGCACCAGTTCACGGTGCGGCGGAACTGGTTGTAAAACGGTGTGTCAAACAGCTCATGCGGCTCTCCGTGGGCTGCGCCTTGTTGGGCGTGGGCGGGTGACTTGAGCAGCAAGGCCCCGAGATAAGGCACGAAATACACCGAGGCGACCCAACTGATGATCAAGGCCAGCACGGTGACCGCAAAAATCGCGAAGGTGTATTCACCCGTCACCGACTTGGCCATGCCGATGGGCAAAAAACCAGTGGCCGTGATCAAGGTGCCGGTGAGCATGGGCATGGCTGTCAGCTCGTAAGCAAAAGTGGCCGAGCGCACTTTGTCGTAACCCTCTTCCATTTTGCGCACCATCATCTCGACGGCAATGATGGCGTCATCGACCAACAACCCCAGGGCAATGATCAAGGAGCCGAGCGAAATTTTGTGCAAGCCGATGCCGAAGTAATACATGGCCAAAAAGGTCACGGCCAGCACCAGCGGGATGGTGATACCCACCACCAGACCCGGACGCACGTCCAGGGTCCAGCGCCGCCACAGAGGGTTCACTCCGGGGCGCTTGTGCAAGCCCAAGGCCAAAAAGCTCACGCCCAACACAATCACCACAGCTTCGATCAGCACATGAATGAATTCATTGACAGAGCTGGACACGGCTTGCGGCTGGTCCTGCACTTGAACCAATTCCATGCCAGCAGGCAATGTGGCCCGGATTTGGGCCGCAGTGCCCTGCAAAGCTTTGCCCAGTGCGATGATGTCGCCGCCCTTGGCCATGGACACGCCCAGGCCGATCACGTCATCACCGTCGTGGCGCACTTTGACTTGCGGCGGATCGATGTACCCGCGCGACAAAGTCGCCAGATCGCCCAAGCGCAGCTGGTTGCCGCTGGCGCCGCGTATCGGCATGGCTCGCAGCGAGTCGAGTGAATTGAACTGCCCCGCCACTCGGATCTGCACCATATCATCGGGGGCCTGCATGACGCCCGCGGATTCGACTGCGTTTTGCTGATTCAATTGCGCCAGCACGGCAGACATGTCCAGTCCCATTTGCGCCAATCGCTTTTGGGAAATCTCAACGAACAGCTTTTCGTCCTGCACGCCAAACAATTCGACCTTGGCCACGTCGGGCACGCGCAAAATCCGTTGACGCGCGGCATCGGCAAACACTTTGACTTCGGCAGGACTGAAGCCCTGTCCTCGCAAGGCATAGATCACACCGTACACATCGCCAAATTCGTCGTTAAAAAACGGTCCAATCACCCCGCTGGGCAGGGTCGAGCGCATGTCACCGATTTTTTTCCGAACGTTGTACCAGACGCTAGGAACTTCGGAGCCTTTGGAAGAGTCCTTGATCTCGAAAATGATTTGTGATTCGCCAGGCTTGGAATAGCTTCGAATCTTGTCGGCATAAGGAGCCTCTTGCAAAGTTCGCTCGAGTTTGTCGGTGACCTGTTCGGCCATTTGCTGCGCCGTGGCGCCAGGCCAATAAGCACGCACCACCATGGCGCGAAAGGTAAAGGGCGGGTCTTCGTCTTGGCCCAACTGGAAATAAGCCGCAAAGCCCAGCACCATCAGGGAGATCAACAAATAACGGGTCAGCGCGGGATGGTCCAGCGCCCATTTGGACAGGTTGAAACGGTCTGAAGCCGGTTGGGGTTGTTGCAAGCTCATGGCGAATCAACGGCTGGTCGTTGGCGTGATGGGGGCTTTGTAGACCGTGACTTTCTGCCCCGGGTTGAGCACATGCAC
>CANGKR010000092.1 GCA_947454355.1 Comamonadaceae bacterium | reverse complement strand
GCTTTGGGTGATGGTGACGATCAGCGTGTGGGGGTTGGGCACCGATTCACGGTAGCGGTATTCACTGGCGATTTCGACCTGGCAAGGCACTTTGGCGATGGCTTCGATCCAGTACTTGGCCACGCAGCCGCTGTAGTAGCTGGTGCCGCAGGCCAGGATCAGCACGTTGTCAATCGCCTTGAATGTGGAATACGCACCATCGCCAAACAGCTCGGGCGTGATGCCCTCCACGCCTTCGAGCGTGTCGGCAATGGCGCGTGGCTGCTCGAAGATTTCCTTTTGCATGTAGTGGCGGTACGGGCCCAGCTCGGCCGCGCCGCTGTGGGCGTGCACGGTTTTCACGGCGCGGGTCACCGCCTTGTGGTCGCGGTCCACTACCCAGTATTTGCCCAGCTGGATGTCGACCACGTCGCCCTCTTCAAGGTACACGATCTGGTCGGTTACGCCCGCCAGCGCCATCGCGTCGCTCGCCAGGAAGGTTTCGCCCTGGCCCACGCCCAAAATGAGCGGCGAGCCTGCTCGCGCACCGATCACGCGTTGCGGCTCGTCTTTGTGGAAGACGGCAATCGCATACGCGCCGTGCAGCTGGCGGATGGCGGTCTTCACCGCTTCAAACAGGTCACCGTCGTAAACACTGTCCACCAGGTGGGCGATGACTTCGGTGTCGGTCTGGCTCAAAAACACATAGCCCTTCGCTTGCAAGGCGGCGCGCAGTTCTTCGTGGTTTTCGATGATGCCGTTGTGCACTAGGGCTACCTTGCCTGGCTTGGCGTCTGCCGCGCCTGTGCCGTGGCTGAAGTGCGGGTGTGCGTTGTGCACGGCCGGTGCGCCGTGCGTGGCCCAGCGGGTGTGGGCAATGCCCGTGCCGCCTTCGATGTGGTCGGCGCTCACCTGGTCCATCAGCTCGGCCACGCGCGAGGTGCTGCGGGCGCGTTGCAGGCCGCCCGTGCCGCCGTTCAGGCTGGCGGCATGCACGGCCACACCGCAGGAGTCATAGCCCCGGTATTCGAGCCGTTGCAGCCCCTGAACGAGGATCGGAACAATGTTGCGAAAAGATACGGCGCCAACGATGCCACACATGGGAGGTCTCCAGAAACTTAGATCGGATCTTAGGCCGGCTCAAAAGAAATTAATCAATTAAATTTTTATGATTTTGATTAAATATTTTACTAAATAATAAAAATGGAATTTTATTTCATAAAATATCAATTTATGAAGCAAGAAAACCTAGACGAAACGGATCTGCGCCTGCTCGATGCCTTGCAACACGATGCCGGGATCAGCAATGTGGCGCTGGCGGATCGTTTGAACATCTCGCCCCCCACCTGTTTGCGGCGCGTCAAACGCTTGACCGAAGAAGGTTGGATCGAGCGTCAGATTGCGGTGCTCGACGCGGACAAACTGGGGCATGCTTTAGGGCACGGCCTGACAGCCTTGGTGGAAGTGAGTCTGGACGCGCAAGGCGCGGAACACCTCGATGTCTTTGAAGCCAAGGCCGTGGCGCATGCGGCCGTGCAGCAGTGCTGGCGCGTCTCGCCTGGGCCAGACTTCATGCTGGTGGTGCAAGCGGCCAACATGCCGCACTATTTGGCGATCAGTCAGGCACTGTTCACCCAAGATGCGAATGTGCGCAATGTGAAGGCGTTTTTTGCCACCAAACGGGCCAAGTTCACCACCACCTGGCCGTTAATGAACGGCTGAAGCCTCAGCCGCAGGGCTCAAGATGGTTTTTTCTTTTGCGGCCGCGCCCAGTTGGCAATGCTGATTTGCTTGCCCCGCGCCACACTCAGGGCGCCAGGCTCCGTACTTTTGGTGATGGTGGAGCCGCCGCCCACAGTGCCGCCCGCACCGATGGTGACCGGAGCCACCAGCACGCAGTTGCTGCCCACATGCACATCGGCTTCGATCACGGTGCGGTGTTTGTTAGCGCCGTCGTAATTGGCTGTGATGCTGCCTGCACCGTAATTGACGCGCTCACCCACGGTGGCGTCGCCCAAATAAGCCAGGTGATTGGCTTTGGCACCCTTGGCCATCGTGGAGTTTTTGACTTCCACAAAGTTGCCAATGTGCACCTCGGGACCGAGCTGCGCACCGGGCCGCAAACGCGCAAACGGGCCGACCAAGGCACCCTCGCCCACAGTGACTCCGGTTTTTTCGCCGTCAATGTGAGTGAAGGGGTGGATCACCGCGCCTGCGGCGATGCTGCAATGGGCCAGCACGCAGTGGGCGCCGATTTTCACGCCTTCACCCAGACGCACTTGCCCTTCAAAAATGCAATTGATGTCGATCTCCACATCTTGCGCACATTCGAGTTGTCCGCGCACATCCAACCGCGCAGGGTCACGCAAACGCACGCCCTGCTCCATCAAGGCTTGCGCGACACGCAGTTGATGTGCCCGCTCCAGCTCGGCTAATTGCGCAGGGCTGTTGATGCCCGCCACCTGCAAGGCATCGGTGATGGTGTGGGCGACCACCTCCACGCCATCGGCTACAGCGAACTTGACGATATCGGTCAAATAAAACTCGCCTTGCGCATTGTGGTTGTCCAGTCGCGCCAGCCAAGGCTTGAGCAAGCGGGCGGGCACCGCCATGATGCCGCTGTAAACCTCTTGAATTTTTCTTTGCGCTTCGGTGGCGTCTTTTTGCTCGACGATGGCTTGGACCTGGTCCCCTTGCCGCACGATGCGGCCATAGCCGGTCGGGTCATCGAACGCAATGGTCAACAGTGCCAAGCGCTCACCCGCACTGGCTGCGATCAAGGCCTGCAAGGTGTCGGCGCGGGTCAAGGGCACATCGCCCGACAACACCACGACCAAGCCGTCATCGGCCAAAGCAGGCACCGCTTGTTGCATCGCATGGCCCGTGCCCAGCTGCGGCTCTTGCCGCACGAACTGCATGGCCAGGGGCGAGGCGCTGGACTGCAACGCCGCTTCGACCTGCTCTGCGCCGTGGCCGGTGATCACCACCGCGCAGCGGGCTTGCAGTTGCGCGGCCGTGGCCAACACGTGTTGCAATAAGGGCGCTCCAGCCAGGCGTTGCAGCACTTTAGGCAAGCGGCTTTTCATGCGGGTGCCTTTGCCGGCCGCCATGACCACCACATCGATGGGAGAGTTCATACAGTTCGTCACAGAGTTGTTACGCCATCCGGGGCCAATGGGCTCACAATCGAGCCTCTACGGACGTTTGTCCAGATTATCGTTCTTATGCGCATTGTTCTTTTTTCATTGCTGTTGGTTGTATTGCAAGGGTGCAGCGCCATCAAGCTGGGTTACAACAAGTTGGATGACCTGGCTTACTGGTGGTTGGACGGGTATGCCGATTTTTCGGCGCCGCAAACCGACAAGCTGCGCGCTGCCCTCGGCCAACTCATGCGATGGCATCGCGAACAAGAACTGCCGGCCTATGCCGTGCAGTTGCAGCAATTGCAAGCCATGGCGACAGACAACATCACGCCCACGCAAATCTGCGCAGTGTGGGAGACGGTCCAAAAGCGGCTGGACCTTTGGGCCTACAAAGCATTGCCGGGTTTGGCTGATGTGGCGGTGGACTTGTCACCTAAACAACTGGCCCACATTGAGCGGCAATGGGCCAAGAAAAATGCCAGCTGGCAAGAAGATTGGCTGCAAGGCCCGCCTGCTCAGCGGGAACAAAAACGCTTGGACGCTTTGGTGGATCGCTACGAATCGTTTTACGGCAACTTGAGTGCAGCCCAAAGCAAGCTGGTGCTGCATCAGATCCAGCAGTCACCTTGGACACCCGAATGGGGCTGGCAAGACCGACTGCAAAAGCAGCAGCAATGGATGGCCGTCATGCGCAATTTCCAGACCCGAACACACAGCCCCGAGCAAGCACAAGAGGTTTTACGGCAACTTTATTTGAATGCCACGTCCACCACCTCAGGCCCGGGCTTTGAGATGCGCCAGCGTTTGCAACAACAGTCCTGCGCCAACCTGGCTCAATTGCACAACGCCACCACGCCTGCTCAGCGTCAAAAAGCCGCGCAAAGGCTCAAGGCCTACGCGAACGACTTCAAGGACCTGGCGGGCTCCTGAAGGCCCCCAAGTCCTCGCAGGCGCTCAGTCCTGCAGCGCTTTCCACATTTCCATATCGCGCTCAGCTGTCCAGATGCGGGGATTCTTGATGCCCGACGCTTCGTCGTAGGCACGGGTCACGTCAAACGGCAAGCAATGCTCGTAGATGAATACATGGCCAAACACCGGGTCCATGCTCTTGCGGGTATGGGCCATGGCGCCTTTGAGGTCCATCTTGCCGGCCACAGCTTCTTGACCTGCTTTGTAAAGCGTCTGGACCCAGCGTTTGGTGTAGTCCAGCGCCTTGTTCACGTTGGCATTGCCCTTCATGGCTTCACCGCGGCCGGGCACGATGGCTTCGGCGTTCAGAGCGCGCAGTGCCTCCAGGGTGGCAGGCCACTCTTCGAGCTGGGCGTCGCCCGTGTACACACCGGCTTCGTACTCGACCAGGTCACCCGAGAACAGCACTTTTTCTTCTTCCACCCAGGCAATCGTGTCGCCACGGGTGTGGCCAGGGCCCGGATGCCAGATTTGCACCACCACGCCGCCCAAGTTAATGCTGAGCTTGCCGGGCACTTCGCCCTTAGTGGGGTTGCCGCCACCGACCACTAGGGTGGGCCACGTCAGACCGGGGATGCTGTCCGCGCCGCGGAACAGGCGCGGGAAGCGCTCCATCTCGCTCTTCATGTCTTGTGCGCCGCGTTCTTTGATCAGGTCCAAAGTGCCTTCGCTGGCGATGATCTCGGTCGCGCCTTCGGCGGCGTAGGCGTAAGCACCCAGCACGCGCACCGCGTGATAGTGGGTGAGCAGCACGTATTTGATCGGCAGGTCGCTGACAGTGCGGATCTTTTGGATCAGGTCTTGCGCCATGGCGGGGGTGGCCGTGGCGTCGCTCACCATGATGAATCGGTCACCGATGATCACGCCCGAATTGGGGTCGCCCTCGGCGGTGTAGGCCCAGCAGTGCTTGCTCAACTGCTCGAAAGTGATCTTTTTGTCGGCCAGATCGGCTTGTGATGCAAAGGCCTTGGTGGGGGCTGTGGTCATGAAAGTCTCCGGATATTCGCTGAAAGATGGATTTTACCCATGCGTAACGCATTACGTATAGGTAAATAGGTTGCTCAATTCAAACCTTGCTCGAGCATGCGGATCACCTCGTCGGCAAAGGCCACATAGCTCATGGCCCCACCCGGGCGCAACCAGGTGAAGGTCCAGTTGATCATGCCAAACAACATCATGGTGATGGCCGTCTGGTTGCTGCTGTTCAGGCGCTCGGGATAAGCGCGTTTCAAGGCACGGGTCACGGCGGCCACCACATCGCGCTGGCGGTTCAAAATCAACTCGCGCGGTGACAGGCCAGCGCTTTCAGCATCGAGCCCGTCACTCAAAAACTGGGTGTCGTTGAGCAAGGCCATGTGCCGGGTCGCCGAGCTTTCGTACTCTTGCAAGAAGGCGCGGATCAACTCGTGCAGCGCTTCCCGGTCGCCCAAATTGCGTCGCTGAGCCGTGGCTTCGGTTTGCGCAATCAAGGCCAAGAGCCGCTGGGTGTAGCGGTCCATCAGGTCAAACAGAATGGCTTCTTTGCTGTCGTAGTAGTGGTACAGCCGCGCTTTGGACGTGCCACAAGCCGTGGCAATTTCGTTCATGCTCGCGGCCGGGTAACTGCGGCTGGCAAAACATTGGGCTGCGATGTCCAAAATGGCATCGCGCTTGAGGTCGTGGGTTGCGGATTTGGGTCGAGCCATGAAGGCATTCTGCCAGCACTGCCCTACCCCTTGTTAAATGATGCGCCCTGTTCTGGCCAGCGCCTTGAAAGCGCCGAGCAGCGCCAACAGTATGCCCAATAGTGCGGCGTAGGAAGTGATTTCACTCATGGCACGCTTTTCAAACCGCAATTGATGGCCTAGCTTGTCGTAGACCGCCAACAAACCCTCCGCACTGTCGGCCCTGAAATATTCGCCTTGGGTGATGGCGGCCACTTTCTTGAGTGCCTCTTCTTCCAGTTTCACGCGCATGGCCCGCCCTTGCATGCGAACCACATCGCCCTCGAGTGTTCCCGTGCCGACGGTATACACCTTCACCTCATGCTTGGCAGCCAGTTCGGCCATTTTGATGAAGTCTGGCCCCATGTTGCTTTGTCCATCACTCATCAGCACAATGGCGGCGCTCCGACCACGGCGGGACGTAGTTTCCGGGCTCGGTGCAGGGGCGTCCAGGGGTCGACCGGCAGGTTCGGGTTTTTTAGCCACACCGGGCTCAGAAGCTTCGTTGATGATTTTTTGCGAATCGATGCCAGAACCTGGCAGCAGGGCTTCCAGCGAGATGAGCAAGCCCGAGCCGAGTGCCGAGCCGTACTGAAGCGGCAAGGACTCCAAGGCCTTGAACAAAGCCTCGCTTTCAGCGGTAGGCGCTTGGGCCAGCCCCGCCGTGCCTGCCACGGTCACCAGTCCTACACGCAGTCTTGCCGGTTTGCCTTCAATGAATTGACGGGCAGCCGCTTGTGCAGCTTCAATGCGCGATGGCTTGAGATCTTGAGCCCGCATGCTGCCCGAGGTGTCGAGCACGATCATGACGGTGGCCTCCCGCAAGGGGGTCATCAGCACCGCCTGCGGCCGGGCCAAGGACACGCACAGCAGCAGCAAACCCAGGCTCAAGAGCACAGGGGGCATGCTTTTGGTTTTGTAAGCATAGGCAGCGGCGATCAAAGGCACGACGCCCCCCGACAGCAAAAGCCAAGGCCACAAAAAACTGATCGAGCTCAGATCAGGCACGCCACTTTCTCCGTTTTCTGAGTTCCGAAAAACGAATCAAAGCTTCTGCCAAATCTTCATCGGTAGACAGCTCTAAACCATCGACACCCGATTGAGCGAAAGTGTTCTGTACATTGAGCTCACGTTCTTCCACCAATTGGGCATAACGCGCCCTGAACTTGGGATCGGCCGTGTCCAACAACAACTGCTCGGCGGTCTCTGAGTCTTGCAATAGCATCAGACCCGCATTGGGCAATTGCATTTCCACAGGGTCCATCACGCGAACGGCAACCACATCATGACGGCGTCCCAAGGAGGCCATTTCCGATGCCCAGTCGGTTGGTCCCAGGAAGTCAGAAATCACAAAAACACTGGCACGCCGCTTGAGCAAGCCATTGGCACTGGCGAGCCAATGGGTCAAATCAGTTTCATGGGGTCCGCTGGCATGGGGCGCAGTTTGCAAAACGTGCAACAAATGCAGCAAGTGCCTCCGGCCCATTTTGGCTGGAATGTGCTGCACTCCGGACGGTGCAGTGGGCGTCAAGAACATGGCTCCTGTGCGATTACCCCGGCGCATCAGCAGCTTGGCCATCACGGCCACAAACTCCTGCATGACTTGTCTTTTGCTGCGCCCAGAACTGGCAAAGTCCATGGATCCACTCAAATCCAACAAGAACCAAGCACTGATTTCACGGTCTTCCTGGTGCTCACGCACGTAAGGCGCTTGCATGCGTGCCGTGACATTCCAATCGATATGCCGAACATCATCATGCATCTGGTATTCGCGCAAGTCGGCCAACTCCAGGCCTGATCCTCTGAACAGGGTCTGATGGTTACCTTGAAGCAAACCATCGAGTCGACGCAGTACCGTCCACTCCAGTTGCTGCAGCAAGGCTTCAACGGACATGAGATCCCAGAGGCGCCTCGGGCTTTGGCACCGCTTTCATGACGGCTTGAATCAAAGTGTCAGCCGTTTGGTCTTGCGCCAATGCGTTGTAGGAGAGGACCAAACGGTGCCTGAGCACATCTGGCACCAAGTCGGCAACATCCTCGGGCAAGGCGTAATCTCTGCCGCGCAACAGTGCCAAAGCGCGGGCACCTTCGATCAAGCCAATGCTGGCCCGCGGGCTGGCGCCAAAATTTAAATAACCCTCAATGGACTCCAGTCCATAGCGGGCAGGAAATCGGGTCGCAGAAATCAGCTTGACCGCGTAATGCACCAAACTGGGGTCCACATAGCAACGACGGCATTGCGCTTGAAGGGTCTGGAGCTGTTCGGAATTCAAAACACCAGTGACTTGCTCACCGCCCGCAATGACGCGCTGCACGATCACAAATTCATCGTCTTCGCTCGGATAATCAATCAGCACCTTCATCATGAACCGATCCACCTGCGCCTCAGGCAAAGGATAGGTGCCTTCAGTTTCAATCGGGTTTTGGGTGGCCATGACCAAAAATGGCGAAGGTACTCGGTGTGATTGACCTGCAATGGTGACTTGCCGCTCTTGCATCACCTCGAGCAAAGCACTTTGAACTTTGGCTGGCGCTCGGTTGATTTCATCGGCCAATAACAAGTTGGTGAACACTGGCCCGAGTACCGTACTGAATTCGCAGGTTTGCTGATTGAAGATGCGGGTGCCAATCAAATCAGCAGGCAGCAAATCAGGGGTAAATTGAATGCGGTTGAAAGTGCCGCGCAAGGTTTTGGCCAAGGTGTTGACTGTCAGGGTTTTGGCCAAGCCCGGGACGCCTTCAATCAACAAATGGCCTTGCGCCAAAAGGGCGATGAGCACACGCTCCAAAAAGGCGTCTTGACCGACCACCACCCGCTTGACCTCGTACAACACGCGCTGCATCAAGGCTGCAGCTTCAGCGGGCGCATCGTTGGCCGCTGTCAAATGACCCTGCCGCCATGCTTCGTTGGACTGAACCATCGTATCTCCTGTGTCAATTTAAAAAGGAGGGAGCCCCACAGTGGCACCAGCGCTTTCAATCGTGGTGGCAAAGCCAATGCCAATGAAGGTTTTGGCAGATGTCGGATTCAAAATGGCGGTGACGATACCGACCACCTCACCAGACATATTGATCAGCGGGCCGCCGGAGTTGCCGGGGTTGGCGGCAGCATCAAATTGAATCAAACCCGTGAGTTGTTGAAGGCCGTCGGGCGAGCGAAACTGTCGATTCAAACCTGAAACCACGCCCGAAGACACGGAAGGCCCCAGGCCAAAAGGAAACCCTACAGCCACCACGCCGTCACCTGGAAGCAATTGTTGGCTCGAACCCAACACGGCGGGCTCCAGGTCATCGGGTATTTTTTGAGGTTTGATGACCGCCAGGTCTTTATCAGGTTGCACCGCGATGACTTGCCCCTGCGCATGCGATCCATCGAAGAAAGTGACTTTCAATTTCGAGGCCCCCGAGACCACATGAAAATTCGTCAAGATGGTGCCATCTTCTTTGATGACCACACCCGTTCCAACGCCACTTTCTTTGTCTGCGTCTTTATTTTGGGGGTCTGTGACATAGGCTTGTACCAACACCACCGCCCCCTGAACCGATCTGGCGGCCTTGGCGCTGGGCGAAGGCAGCTCTTTGTTTTCCAGCGTGTGCAAAACTGCGGCGTCTATGTCCTTTTGGGTCAGCGGCTTTCGGGGGTGGAGGATCGATGTGCTCAAGACAAGCACCAAGGTGCTGATCAGCGCCCCCAAAGCAAAGATGGCCAGATAATCCCAGCGCCAGAGCGTTCGCAAGAACCGGATCGAACGCGATGAGATCGCCTCTTTGGGGTTGGAAGTCACCTCACCCGCGTCGCTCAAAGGGGCGGCGACGGGCGCGATCGAATCCGGTACCAAGGGGCGCTGGCTCTTGCTGAAAACCGCTTCTCGCTTCATGAATAAACCATATCACAGGCTTCAATGGTAAATTGGAGTGACTTGCCATAACCCTTCTGGCCATGCATTTTCTACAACCTCACATGCTGTGGTCTCTTTTGCTGTTGCCATTGACGGTGGCCGCTTACCTTTGGCTGCTGCGGCGCAAGCGCAAGCAAACGCTTTCATTTTCTGCCGTCTCCTGGATCATTCAGAACATGGGCACGCCTTCAACTTGGCGACGCCATGTACCCCCCGCCTTGCTGGGCTGCGCCTTGGCTGTGGTGCTGCTGGCCAGTGCAAGACCCATGGCCAGGGTCACTTTGCCGGCCGACTACATGACCCTGATCTTGGCCATGGACGTCTCACGCAGCATGTTGGCCGAAGACGTGGAGCCCAGCCGCATCAAGGCTGCCCAAAAAGCGGCTCGTGAGTTTTTACAAGATTTACCTCCCAATGTGCGGGTGGGCATCGTTTCTTTCGCTGGCAATGCCCAGGTGGTTCAACATGTCACCAACCAGCGGGAAGAATTGGTAGCCGCCATTGACCGTTTTCAATTGCAACGAGGGACAGCGACAGGCAGCGGTTTGTTGCTGGCCCTGGCGACCTTGCGGCCTGAGGCCTCTATCGATCTGGAATCGGTTTTGTACAACCCCAACCCCTTCAACTTGAGTGACAGCTCGTCTGGAGGCTCGCGCAGTCTGGACGCTCCCGCTGCAAAGCCCGAGCGCAAACCTGAAATGCCAGGCTCCTATACGGGCGGTGCCATTGTGTTGCTTTCAGACGGGCGAAGAACCACGGGGCCTGATCCCTTGGCGGCGGCCCAAAAAGCCGCCGACATGGGCGTGCGTGTGTACACCGTGGGCTTTGGCACTCCCAATGGATTCATTCCGGGCTATGAAGGCTATTCTTTTTTCACACAAGTCGACGAAGAAGCGCTCAAAGGCGTTGCCAAAGTCACAGAAGCCGATTACTTCAAAGCCGCCTCAGCAGAAGATTTGAAGCAGGTTTACAAACACCTTTCAGCGCAATTCACGCTTGAAAAACGCGATACTGAAATCACAGCTTTACTGGCCGGCTTGGCATTGCTGCTGATTCTGTTGGCGCTGGGTCTTTCAGCTTACTGGTTCCAAATGGGACAAAAACAGGCGTTCAACCAGGCCCGCTTGATCCCATCGACCTCCCCAGAAAGTTAAACCGGCCAGACCACGCCGTTGTCGTTCAAGATAGCGTCCAGCGGCTGGTCATGGGGCTCGGGCTCCAGATCGTCCACATAGGCGTTGGTAAAGCCCAAGCCTACGGTAAAGGGTTTGGGTTGCAGCGTGGCCAAAGTGCGGTCGTAAAACCCGCCGCCATAGCCCAAGCGGTAGCCCCCTGCGCCGTAGCCCACACAGGGC
>CANGKR010000091.1 GCA_947454355.1 Comamonadaceae bacterium | reverse complement strand
GCTGGCTCATGCAAGTGCCTGACAAGACCTTGATCATGTGCCATCCCGGCTTGAGCGCCAACCAGGATGCCCATGCCGATGCGCGGGTCACAGAGTGGCGGCACTTGTTGAGCGAGCGGTTTCCCGAGCAACTGGCTCAGCACGGCGTCACGCTCACGCGTGGTCTAGGCATTTATCGCTGAAAAGCCCAGAAGCGGCTGAGCACAAAGGTCTGGGCTGAGGCGACCACCAAGGCCAAGAACAGGGCCAACAAACCAAACCATCCGTAATGCCGTGTCAGCACCATGAAGATGACTTCATTGCAGACAAAACCGGCCACGGCGGTGACAGCAAAACGCTGCAAGCTTTGCTGAATCGGGGTGGATGTGCCCTTGAAACTCAACCAGCGGTGCCCCGCAAAACTCACCGCAAAAGCGATCACAAAACCCAGCGCATTGGCCGCTTCAGGCCAGACCTCGGGATACAGGTGCTGCACCAAAGCAAACACCCCCATGTGGGTCAATGCGGCGCTGGCGCCGGTCAGCAAAAACCAGAATGCGGTGGCGCTCATGCGGCAGGCGAGTCGCCAGCGCCCGCCAGACCTGCACCAACCCGCTTTTGTATCCAGAACACAGGACGCTGCTTAACCTCTTCATAAATCCGGCCCACATATTCGGCCAAGATACCCATGCCCAGGAGTTGAATACCGCTCAACAGCATCATGCCCACGACGATGGTGGCGTAACCCGAGACCTTGATGCCGTAATAAAAATACTCCACCACCACCCAGCCACCATAGAAGAAGGCAGCCAAGGACAAGAGCAGCCCGAGCAGACTCAAGAAGCGCAGCGGCACGGTAGAGAAAGCCACCACCCCGGTCACGGCCAAGCCGATCGAGCTGCGCCAGCCAAAGCGTGACTCCCCTTCTAGGCGTGGCAAGGGTTCGTACTCGATGGCCGTACTTTTGAAACCCGCCCAGGCGTACAAGCCTTTCATGAAACGGTTGCGCTCAGGCAAAGCATTCAATGCCTTGACCACTTGGCGGTCCATCAAACGAAAGTCTCCCGCATTCGGTGGGATCTTGACCCGAGTGCCGGAGTTGACCAGTTTGTAAAACAACTGCACCAAATGGCCATGCAAAGCAGTTTGGTCATCGCGGGTGGTGCGGATGGCATACACCACATCCATGCCTTGGCGCCAGAGGTCCAGCATCGCCGGCACCAAATCGATGGGGTGCTGACCATCCGAGTCCATGATGACCACCACATCACCCAACGCCGAAGCCAGGCCCGCCGTGATGGCGGGTTCTTTGCCAAAGTTGCGGCTCAATTGCAGCAGCACCACTTCCGGGTATTCGGCACACAAGTGCTCGACCACCGCCACGGTGTGGTCGCGGCTGCCGTCGTCCACAATGATCAGCTCCACCCGATCCGAGAGCTGGCGCAAAGTCCCCAAAACTTGCGCTACGACCACTGGCAAATTGGCAGCTTCATTGTGCGCAGGCATCACGCAGGAGATGGACGGCTGCGTGCGCGAGTCAATAGGGGAATTTGGCAATGAATTCATGGCTGCTCGGGTTGGATGTGCCAATCCTAATGCATCGAGGGGTAGCCGCCACAGAAAAAAGCCCCGCTGGCTTTCACCTGCAGGGCTCTTCAGTTAGGAAGCAGAGACTTACTTTTTCAAGCACTCGCTCATGAAGGCTTTGCGCTCGTCGCCTTTTTTGCCTGCGGCATCGGCATTACAGGTCTTCATTTTATTTTGCTGAGCAGCTTGAGGTGTGGCTGCAGGCTCGGGTTTGGCGCTCAGGCAGTTCTTCATGAAGGCTTTACGCTCATCGCCTTTTTTGCCTTCGGCTTCTTTGTTGCAAGAAGCCATTTTGTTTTGCTGGGGGGTTTTCTCGGCCGCAGGTGCGGGTGCCGCCGTGGCAGAAGCAGGTGCAGGGGCAGCGGCTGCCGGGGGTGCTGCGGGGGCGGCGGCTTTGGCGGGTTCGGCCGCTTGAGTGAAACCGGCAACCAATGTCAAACCCAAGGCCAAGGTGGTGAGGATCTTGCGCATGATGTATCTCCAAAAACTGTCAAAATTGATGAATCGACCATCCCAGTTGCGGCCGGGATACTGCTTACAACGCCATGGTCTCACAGTTCGTGTACAGGCTTCCTGTCAGATTGTGTAACAGCCCGATGCAGCCCCGAAACCATGCACTGATCGCACACCCGTAAAATCACCCCATGCTTTCTGTCAAACAAGAATTGCTCACGGCTTTGGCCAATGAGCTCGAGAAGATCCAGCCCGGCGCAGGATCCAAAGCGGCTTTCGAGTCGCCCAAGGTCGCTGCACACGGCGATTTCGCCTGCACGGCCGCCATGCAATTGGCCAAACCCCTCAAACTCAACCCTCGCCAATTGGGCGAGCAATTACAAAGCGCCATGTTGGCGCACCCCACCTACATCCAGTGGGTCGAAGGCATTGACATTGCTGGACCCGGGTTCATCAACATCCGCCTGCGCCCTGCGGCCAAACAGGCCATCGTCCGTGAAGTCCTGTCCGCTGGAGCCTCTTTTGGCCAGCAAGCCCCGAACAACCAGCGCGTGCTGGTGGAATTCGTCTCGGCCAACCCCACCGGCCCGCTGCATGTGGGCCACGGTCGCCAAGCCGCCTTGGGTGACGCCATCTGCAACCTGCTCGCCACACAAGGCCAACAGGTCTACCGCGAGTTCTATTACAACGATGCGGGCGTGCAGATCGGCACTCTGGCCAACTCGACCCAATTGCGGGCCAAAGGCTTCAAGCCCGGTGACGCCGAGTGGCCCGAGGCCGCCTACAACGGCGACTACATCCAGGACATCGCGAACGACTTTTTGGCTCAAAAAACCGTCAAATCGGACGACCGCGAGTTCACCGCCAGCGGCGACGTGAACGATCTGGACGGCATGCGCCAGTTTGCCGTGGCCTATTTGCGCCACGAGCAAGACCTGGACTTGAAGGCCTTTGACGTCAAATTCGACAACTACTACCTGGAGTCGAGCCTGTACACCAGCGGCAAGGTCGACGCCGCTGTGCAAAAGCTCAAGGACGCAGGCAAAACCTACGAACAAGACGGCGCGCTGTGGCTCCAATCCACCGACTACGGCGACGACAAAGACCGCGTCATGCGCAAGGGCGATGGCAGCTACACCTACTTCGTGCCGGATGTGGCCTACCACATCACCAAATGGGAGCGAGGCTTTACCCGTGTGGTCAACATCCAGGGCACCGACCACCACGGCACGATTGCCCGTGTCCGGGCGGGCCTGCAGGCTGCAGGTGTCGGCATTCCCCAAGGCTATCCCGACTATGTTCTGCACACCATGGTGCGCGTGATGCGCGGCGGTGAAGAAGTCAAAATTTCCAAACGGGCCGGCAGCTACGTCACCTTGCGTGACCTGATCGAATGGACCAGCAAAGACGCGGTGCGTTTTTTCCTGCTCTCCCGCAAACCGGACACCGAATACACTTTTGACGTGGACCTGGCCATTCAGAAAAACAACGATAACCCTGTCTACTACGTTCAATACGCCCATGCCCGCATTTGCTCGGTGCTGCATACCTGGGCCGACAAAGATCAGGGCCAAGTCAGCAGCCTTCAGCAAGTGGACCTCTCGCCCCTGGACAGCCCACAAGCGCAAGCCTTGATGCTGCAACTGGCCAAATACCCCGCCATGCTAAGCACCGCGGCCAGTGACTTCGCGCCCCATGACGTGACCTTCTACTTGCGCGACCTGGCCGCCTGTTACCACAGCTATTACGATGCCGAACGCATCCTGGTGGACGACCAACAGGTCAAACAAGCCCGCCTGGCCTTGGTGGCTGCCACCGCGCAAGTACTGCACAATGGCCTGAAGGTACTGGGTGTTTCCGCGCCCACCAAAATGTGAAGAAGGCCCTCCGATGAAACTGCATACTCAACAAGGTGGCGCCGCAACCGGTTTCATCATCGGCTTGGTGATCGGACTGGCGGCGGCTTTGGCAGTGGCCATTTACGTGACCAAAGTGCCCACCCCATTCACCAACAAGAACCAACCTCGATCAGCCGAACAGGATGCGGCTGAAGCCCAGAAAAACAAGGACTGGAACCCCAACAGCGGTTTACAAAACAAACCGGCTGCTACAGACGACAAAGAAGCCAACAAGGACGAGGCCAAGGAACCTACCAAGGATGCGGGGAAAGAGCCCGCCAAGGACTCTAAAGACTCGCCCAAAGACGCCTCCAAGGATGGCAAAGAAACCGCTAAAGATGCAGCCAAAGAAGCGCCTAGAGAAGTGGCTAAGCCCGAACCCAAGCCTGCAGTCACCGCCGATCCTTTGGGTGAATTGGTCAAGTCCAAGGCCATGCCTACAGCATCCAAAGAACCAGCGAACAGCGACCCTTTTACCTACTTTGTACAAGCCGGTGCATTTCGCAGCCAGGCCGAAGCCGATGCACACCGCGCCAAATTGGCCATGATGGGCCTGGACGCCAAAATCAGCGAGCGCGAACAAGCCGGCCGCTTGGTCTATCGCGTGCGCTTGGGCCCCTACGATGACAAGGATGTAGCGGAAAACGCCAAATCCCGTCTGGACAAAAACGGCATCGAAACCGCGCTGGTGCGGGTTCAACGCTGAGACCCCCATTTTTCGGAGCTATTGACCATGAAACGTCGTGCATTCAACCTGGCCACCCTGAGCGCCACAGCCCTCCCATTGACTTCGCAGGCTGAAAACGCGACTGCGCGGCCTGCAGGCGGCCCCATAGCCCCGAAAGAAGGCAAGGACTTCAACAAACTCGATCGCCCCCTGCCCACCGACGTGGGCGCCGGGAAAATCGAGGTCATTGAATTCTTCTGGTACTCCTGCCCGCACTGCAACGCTTTTGAGCCCACCTTCGCCAATTGGGTCAAAAACGTGCCCAAAGACGTCACCGTGCGCCGCATCCCCGTGGCTTTCAATGAAAGCTTTGCCCCCCAGCAGCGCCTGTTTTTCACCTTGGAAGCCCTGAATTTGCTCGACACCCTGCACGCCAAGGTCTTCACCGCGGTCCATGTGGAAAAACAAGCCCTGAACACCGACGCCAGCATCCAGGCTTGGGCCGAAAAGCAGGGCGTAGACAAGACCAAGTTTGCCGAAGCCTACAAATCTTTTGGCATGGCCAGCAAATTGCGTCGCAGCGTCCAACTGCAAAACGATTTCAAGGTCGAGGGCGTGCCCTCTCTGGGCATTGCCGGTCGCTTCTACACCGACGGCTCGATGGCCGGCAGCATGGAGCGCGCCTTGCAGGTTACCGAAGCCCTGCTGGCCCAAGTCCGACAAGGCAAATAAGCGGGCGAGGCGGATTCGCCACAAACCCCGCATCCGGTCCGCCTTTGGCGGACTTTTTTATGGCGGCTCGCTCTGAAGGCCGCGGCTTGCACCTACAATCAAAGCAAGATTCGCGCCTTTATGAAATTTCCCTTTGTTTTGACATGCTTAGCCTTGGCCGTCCTGGTGGCGGCCCCGCTGGCGTGGGCTGAAAAAGCCGACAGCGACAAGCCGATGCACATCGAAGCCGATGCGCTCAAACACGACGAGTCCAAGCAGATCACCACCTTCACCGGCCGGGTTCACGTGACCAAAGGCACCTTGGTCTTGCGCGCTGAAAAACTCGAAGTGCAACAAGACAAACAGGGCAAGCAAGTGGCGCACCTGTGGGCCACCGACGGTGAGCGCGCCTTCTTTCGTCAAAAGCGCGAAGGCCTCGACGAGTTCACCGAAGGCGAAGCAGAAACCGTGGTCTACGACAGTCAGGCCGACAAAATCACCCTGACGGGCCGAGCCGAATTGCGCAGTTACCGGGGCACCCAGTTGTCCGACCGCATGATGGGTCACGCTATTGTCTACAACAACATGACCGAAGTCTTCACTGTCGATGGCAAGGCCCCGGCCACGCCCAATGGCTCGCAGCGCATCAAGGCCACCCTGACGCCGCGCAACACACCCGGTGAAAGCAAAGACCGCGGCTTGGTGCCCCTTTTACAAACCAGTCCCCGACTGGGAGCCCAGCCGCGATGAGTACCAGCCCTGCACCCATGGCCACCACCGGCCCTGTGAGCAGCCTGGAGGCCCGCCACCTGCAAAAAGCCTATGGCAGCCGTAAGGTGGTGCATGACGTGTCCCTGCAAGTGCAAAAGGGCGAAGTGGTGGGCTTGCTCGGGCCTAACGGTGCCGGCAAAACCACTTCTTTTTACATGATCGTGGGCTTAGTTCGCACAGACGGCGGGCAAATTTTGATCGATGGTGAAGACGTGACGCGCATGCCCATTCACCGCCGAGCGCGCATGGGCTTGTCTTATCTGCCGCAAGAGGCTTCGATCTTTCGCAAACTCTCGGTTGCCGACAATGTGCGTGCCGTGCTGGAGTTGCAAACCGACGAGCAGGGCCAAGCACTGAGCACATCGTCCATCAACGAACGGCTCAAGGCCCTGCTGGAAGACTTGCGGGTCGATCATTTGCACGACTCGCCTTCACTGGCCCTTTCGGGCGGCGAGCGACGCAGGGTGGAAATCGCCCGCGCCCTGGCCACCCAGCCGCGCTTTATTTTGCTGGACGAACCCTTTGCGGGCATCGACCCGATTGCGGTGATTGAAATCCAACGCATCATTGCTTTTTTGAAAGAACGCGGCATTGGTGTATTGATCACTGACCACAATGTGCGCGAGACGCTGGGCATTTGCGATCACGCTTTCATCATCAGCGAAGGCCGTGTGTTGGCCCAAGGCACTCCCGAGCAAATCGTCAACAACGCCGATGTACGGCGTGTGTATCTGGGCGAACATTTCCGAATGTGATGATGACCGCCATGCACGCCCTTTCCCCTCACGTTGCGCTGGCCATGGGCGCTGACCTGCGAGGGTGCGCTGCATGAAACAAAGCCTGTCATTGCGCATGTCGCAGCACTTGGCGCTCACGCCCCAGCTGCAACAATCGATTCGGCTGCTGCAGTTGTCCACTCTAGAGTTGAGCCAGGAAGTCGAGCAGATGCTCGATGAAAATCCGTTCCTGGAGCGCACCGCCGAAGAATCCATGGCCGAAGAGTTCGGTCTGCCCGAGGCCGATGCCCGCGTGAGTCTGGGCGACCGCGTGAGCGAAGCGGCCACCGAGGCGCGTGACAACAGCAATGATGCCAGCGCCGAAACCAATGCCACCGTGACCACCGACGAAGCGGTCCAAGACGTGGCCGAAAGCTGGGATGGCGATGGCAGCGTAGACGTGGCACCCGACGACAGCGAATGGGGCAACGACGCCGGCTCGCGCAAAACTTCCAACAGCGACAGCGATGCACCCGACGCGGTGGAGCTGGCGCGAGGTCTGGGCTCGTTCACCGAGTTCTTGCACCGCCAGGCTTTGTCGCTGCGTTTGTCGGAAGTAGACCGCGCGGCCCTGCGTTACCTGATCGAGTCGCTCAACGACGACGGCTATCTGGAAGACTCCCTGCAAAGTCTGGCCGAAAATCTGGCTGGTACCGAAGACCTGGAACAACTCGAAGAATTGGTGCACCGTTTCACCATGGCCTTGAGCTTATTGCAGTCCCTGGAGCCGGTGGGAGTGGGGGCTCGCAACTTGGCCGAATGCCTGAGCTTGCAGATCAAGGCCAAACTGGCCGATGCGCCTGAGGACCGTGTCTGGCAAGCTGCGCTGCGCATTTGCGCGCAGCCTTTGGACTTGCTGGCCAAGCGAGACGTCAAGCGTTTGCTGGTGCTGTGCAACGAAGACGACATCACCATCAAATCCGCCATCGCGCTGATTGCACGGCTTGAGCCTAAACCGGCTCGGCCCTTTGCGAACGCCGAGCAGCATGTGATCATTCCAGACGTGCTGGTGATCAATACCCGCCCCAAAGGCGAGCCACGCTTCAAAGTGCAGCTCAACCCCGACGTGATGCCCCGCTTGCGAGTGCACGACATCTACGCCAATGCGCTGCGCGGCGGCAAGAGCGAAGCCCATCAGGCTCTGCAACAACGTTTACAAGAGGCACGTTGGTTCATCAAAAACATCCAGCAACGCTTTGACACCATCTTGCGTGTGTCCACCGCCATCGTGGAGCGGCAAAAAAACTTTTTCATCCATGGCGAATTGGCCATGCGCCCCTTGGTGCTGCGCGAGATCGCAGACGAACTTGGCCTGCATGAATCGACCATCAGCCGGGTCACCACCGCCAAATACATGACCACACCTATGGGCACCTTCGAGCTGAAGTATTTCTTCGGCTCGGGCCTGGGCACCGACAGCGGCAGCGCCGCGTCCAGCACCGCGGTGCGTGCCTTGATCCGTCAATTGGTGGCGGCTGAGAGTCCGACCAAACCACTGTCGGACAACCAGCTGTCTGAAATGCTCAAAGAACAAGGCATCGATTGCGCCCGGCGCACGGTGGCCAAATACCGCGAGGCGCTGAAGATCGCGCCCGCCAACCTGCGAAAAACCCTGTGAATTCCCTGCAACTGTTTTTACCTTGCGCTGCCGGCGTCGAGGGTTTTCTGGCCGACGAAATCCATGGCATCACCGGCCTGACGGGCCATGACCTGATGACCGGTCGCGGCGGGGTGCTGGTACGCGCCTCCTGGCGCGAAGCCATGCTCCTCAATTTGCATTGCCGTTTGGCGCAGCGCGTGCTCGTGCAACTGTCGCAAACCCAGTACCGCACTGAAAAAGACCTGTACGACGCTGCAAGCGACGTGGCTTGGGAAATCTGGTTCACCACCAAGCAGACCTTCAAGATCGAAGTCACGGCCCAACACAGCCCATTGACCAGCCTGAATTTTGCGGCGCTCAAAATCAAGGATGCGGTCGCCGATCGCTTTCGCGCCAAACGCGGCGAGCGGCCCGACGTGAACACCCAATGGCCCGATGTGCGCATTTATGCCCACCTGACCACCGACCACGCCACCTTGTACATCGACACTTCAGGCGAGCCGCTGTTCAAGCGCGGCTGGCGTGAAGACAAAGGGGAGGCCCCGCTCAAAGAAACCCTCGCTGCAGCCATGTTGGCGGCCAGCGCTTGGGATGGGCATACGCCCTTGTACGACCCCTGCTGCGGCAGCGGCACCATCGCCATTGAAGCGGCGCAAATCGCCTGTGGCATGGCCGCGGGGAGCCTTCGCCGTTTCGGTTTTGAAAAATTGCTGCCCTTCCAACCTCATGTGTGGGAAGGCTTGTTGAGCCAAGCCCGTGAAGCCGAACATGCACCCACCGCGCCGATTTTTGGCAGCGATGTGGCCCACCGCATGGTGGACTTTGCCACGCGCAACGCGCAACGCGCTGGGGTGGGCGATGTAATCAACTGGCGCGGTGGCGATGCCTTACAGCGCATGCCGCCCTGCGAGATTCCGGGCCTGATGCTGCTCAACCCGCCTTATGGCGAGCGCATTGCTGCAGCGGGCGTGGCCGGTCGCGGTCGCGAGGGCTTTGCTCCTGGCGCCTTGGCTGCTGAACGCCGCGATGCAGGTGCACACCGCGAAACCGCTCACACCGATGATGGCGGGGACTTCTTCATCCAACTGGCCGCGCATTGGAAGAAAAATTACCACGGCTGGTCGGCCTGGATGCTGACGCCCGACTTGAAATTGCCCAGCCGCATGCGCCTGAAGGAATCGCGGCGCGTGCCCATGTGGAACGGTCCGATCGAGTGCCGCCTGTTCCGTTTTGACATGATGAAGGGTTCGGTGCGTGACAAGCTCTGAGCCCTTGATCACTGTGCTGGACACGAACATCGTGCTGGACCTGTGGATATTCGACGACCCTCGCACACAAGGCCTGCGACACTCCCTGGCGCAAGGCCACTGGCGCTGGATTGCCACAGCCGCGATGCGCGAAGAACTGCGCCGTGTGCTGGGCTATGACCACTTGGTCAAGCGTTTGCAGGCCCAGCAACGCACTGCCGCTGACGTGTTGCAGGCCTTTGACCAGCAAGCGGTCATGACCCCCGAAGCCCCCAAAGCGCCCTGCACCTGCAAAGATCCAGACGACCAAAAATTCATCGACCTGTCGGTCGCACACCGTGCCCAATTGCTCAGCAAAGACAAACAGGTGCTGTGCATGCGGCGGCGCCTGGACCGCCTGGGCGTGAACTTGAACCCCCATCTGCCATGACCACTTCTGACACCCTCGGCACACGCCCCGAAGACTTTGACGCCCTGGACGACATCCTGGATGATCTGCGCACGCGCAACGATGAAACCCCGCAATGGGAATTTTGCGAGGGATTTCTGGCTGCGCTGGTGTGCTGCCGCACGCCGGTGGTCGAAGACGAATGGCTGTCGGTGCTGCTCGGTCTGGATGAAGGCGGCGGCTTTGCCGATGAGGCGCAACGCTCGCGTTTTCTCACCTTGTGGCACCAGCGGTTCACTGAAGTCCAAACCGCGTTGGACGCCGACATCCAAGCCCTCGATGACGATCGTGCCTATGCCCCTGAGGTGATGGATATCCGCGGCGCGATCGCCAGCTTGCCGCCCGAAGAGCGCAGTGACATCGATGCCGACGAAATCCCGTCATTTGCGCAGGTGTGGGCGTTGGGTTTCATGTTCGCTGTGGAAAACTGGCCCGACGAATGGGCACCGCCCAAAGACAAAGACGCGGCCAAACTGCATGACCAATGCCTGGAGGCCATCGTCGCATTGACCGAAGACGACACCGACGAGCCCACCTTGTCAGCTTTAAGCGAAGACGGCCCGCCCAGCGTCAGCGAAGCACGCTTGAACACTTATGGCGAAGCCCTGTGGGCGGTGTATGACCTGCGCGAGATCTGGCGCAGCATCGGTGCGCGGGTGGTGCAAGTGATCCGTACAGCCACCCCGGGTCGCAACGACGCCTGCAGCTGCGGCAGCGGCAAGAAATACAAAAAGTGCTGCGGCGCCGCTTGAATTTTCTCGCATGAACCTGGACCTCACGCTCGTCCTGGCCAGCCTGGCGGCCCTGTTTGTGGGCATGTCCAAAGGCGGTCTGCCCGCCATCGGCATGATGGGCGTGCCCTTGTTGTCCATGGTCATGCCGCCCATGAAGGCGGCGGTGTTGTTGCTGCCGATTTATGTGATCTCGGACATGGTCAGTGTGTGGTTGTACCGCCG
>CANGKR010000090.1 GCA_947454355.1 Comamonadaceae bacterium | reverse complement strand
GCCATGGCCGCAGATGGCTTCAAATTGCGTTTCCCCATCTCGGGCACCTTGGGCGGCGAAATCGTCGCGCCTTTGCCATCCGAAGGCTGGGTGGGTTCCGTTTCCTATACCGACATTGACATCGACAAAATCGGCGGCAGCGATGGCAAAGCCTTGACATTGCAAAAAGCAGCCACCTTTGCTTTGACCCCTGCTCAATTGGCAGCAGTGCCCGCGGTGGCCATCCCTGGCGTAGGCTCGTTCACCGCTGCCCAAATGCAAGCCGCCCTGACAGGCCGCAGCGCTACCGCTTCTGGCTTGGTCAATGTGGAATACAAACAGCAGATGCGCCAAGCCAATTTGGTCTTCGCCCGAATTCTCGACAAGGATGTGCAAGGCGGTAAACTGGCTTTGGCCGTGAATATTCCCTATTCTTTGTCCTTGAAGTCAGATGCTTTGTTCACGGGTGTGACGCCAACCCTCAGTCCTTTGACGCCCAGTGCAGGCCCCTTACAGCCTGTGGCGCAGCAAGTAGCCCAATCCAGCTTCAACACGGGTTACCAAGCAGCATTGGCCGGTCAGTGGCAAGCAGCCAACGTCAACACCTCCGGTTTGGGTGACATCGAAACCAGCTTGTTGTGGGAAAAGACCGTTGACAAAATGAAGATCGTTGCGGGCGCCACTTTGGCTTTGCCTACTGGCAACTACAACTACGTGGAAGGCCGCTTGGCCCCGAACATCGGTTACGGCAAATACTACACATTCCGTCCGGGCGTGGGCGTGGCTTATACCGCCTCTGAAAACGTCACCTTGGGTGCGCGCGGCAGTTTGGGCTTTAACACCAAGAACACCGAAAACAATGTGCGCAGCGGTGACTTTTATGTGGTTGATCTGGCGGCAGCCTTCAAAACGCCTGTCGGCGTCTTTGGCCCGCACATGACCATCATGCGCCAGTACACCGATGACAGCGGCGGACAATTGGGCGCCAACCGCGTGTCCTTGACCGGTGCGGGTGTGTTTGCTGCGTTCCCGATTGCAGCGATTGGCGCAGGCTTGAACCTGTCATACATGAAGACCATCGATGCACGCAACTCCTTGTCGGGCAGTTTTGTGCAGGCACGCATTTCCAAAGCCTTCTGATCCAGCCACCAAGCTGATCTGACCATCCCCCCGTGCCCATGGCACCGGGGGATTTTTCATGCCCTCTCAATTGGCATAGTAGACGAATGCATCCTTGGCGTCGTAGGGGTCTTTGAGGGTTTTGTCCAGACGGATTGAGCCTTCGCCCAAAGAAGGCCACATCGGTTTGATTTGCTGCGCATTGATGGCCAGCAGGTCGCGCTTCATTTGCTGGAGTCGCTCAGGCTCTTGCTGTGCCAAGTTGTTGCGCTCGCCAGGGTCTTTACTCAGGTTGTAGAGCACGTCCATTTTGGGCCTTTCCATGACCTGCAGCTTCCAGTCGCCTTGGCGCATCGCCAAATAGGTGTCGGTGCGGAAAAAGATCTGTTGGTGCGGGGTTTTGGAAGCATCGCCTTTCAAGAATGGCAAGAGGTTGACCCCGTCCAGTACTTTGCCTTCAGGGGGTTTTGCTTGCGCCGCGGCCAGTGCAGTGGAAAATATGTCCAGGTGACTGATGGGCTGCTGGTAGCTCACTTGGCGGGGCAGGCCTTGCGGCCACTTCATGAAAAACGGTACACGCACTCCGCCTTCGTAAAAGGTGGCTTTCCAACCGCGGTAAGGCTTGTTCAACTCTGGCACACCGATGTAGTGTGCGCCGCCGTTGTCGCTGGTGAAGACAATCAGTGTGTTCTCATCAAGACCTGATTTTTTCAAGTGCGTCAGCACCCGGCCAATGTTGCGGTCCAATGACCGGATCATGGCCGCATATACGCGTGTGGTGTGGTCTGTAATGTGAGGCAGGGCATCGTAATCTTCGCGTGTGGACTGCAGCGGCGTGTGCGGTGCGTTATAGGCCAGGTACATGAAGAAGGGTTGCTTCTTGTTGGCATCGATGGCTTTGATGGCTTCATCGGTCAGGTAATCCGTCATGTAGCGCGGTGGCTGGAAGACCTCGCCGGCATTGAAGCGGATACCCCAAGGGTGCGCTGCCCACAAAAATTTGTCGATCAAATCGAAATCCTGTTTGGCATTGACCACCTGGGGAGATGCCTCTGGTAAAAACATCGAGGCGCCATGCAGCAACGACAAAGATTCGTCAAAGCCATGCGCATAAGGCCGGAACTTCGGGCTATCGCCTAAATGCCATTTGCCCAGATGCAGGGTGCGGTAGCCGCTTTGTTGGAGTGCGCGGGCCAAGGTGACTTCAGAAGTGGGCAAGCCCATGTCTTCGTAAGGGATCAGATCGGCTTCGCGCTCGGGATGGTAGACAGGTTTGTTCGCCACTTCCGGGCCCGGATTGGAAGTGATCACCTTCATGAACTGCTTGGGCGTGGGCGTGAATTCAAAACCAAAGCGCGTGGGGTAGCGTCCCGTCATCATCGCAGCTCGAGAAGGGGCGCAGGTCGCATTGCCCGAATACCCGGCCAGAAAGTCCACGCCCCCCTGCGCCAAGGAGTCGATGTGCGGAGTGGGTACGGTGCCTTGGGCCACACCGCCGCCGTGGGCGGTGATGTCATTGAAGCCCAGATCGTCGGCCACGATCAAAATGATGTTCGGTCTTTTGGCGCCATCGGTTGTGGCCTCAGGGGCCACCGCCCATTGGACTTCAGGGCCGGGCTTGTAGTCTTGCCGAATGAAATGTTTCACGGACAGCAGCATCAAGCCGGTTCGTCCTCCCACTGCCCAAAAGGCTGTGCCCAGCAAGACCACCAGGGCCATGATGCCCAGCGCCCAGCGGCGGAGTTTGGAAGAAAGCATACGGAGGTTCCTTAAATCAAAATGGCCTCGGGGGGCTGTTGTGTTGGGGTCGTGCCTATCAGGTGACAGGCCCTTTGGACTTTCAAGTCGATGATGACAATTCTGCTACGCTTGTTTATATTGTCCATTCACTGAGTTCACCCACCCACCGTGCGCAAAACAGCCCCACCCACCGATGCCATGACCGCTCCTGTCAAGGAGGCTGTCCGATTGACGCGCGAAGACTGGCTGCAAGCGGCTTTCAACGCGGTGGTGGAGGGCGGTATCGAACACCTCAAGGTTTTGACCTTGGCCGATACCTTGAAGGTGACGCGGGGCAGTTTTTACTGGCATTTCGCGGATCACGCTGAATTGGTTCAAGCGACATTGGCGCGATGGAAAGTGCAGGAAATGCAGCGCATTCTTCGCATTCAGAGCCATGTCACGGACGACCCCCATGCCGACATGTCGCATTTGCTGGACGCCGCTTTGGCCCATGGCGGCGAAGAACTGGAAAACATGCGCTTTGAATTGGCGGTGCGGGGCCTTGGCCGACGCGATCCGCAAGTCGCGCTGTTGTTGCACGAGATTGATCAGGCCCGCACGCAATTGTTTGTGCGTCAGTTCGAGCGCTTGTTGGGTGATGCCAAAAAAGCGCAGGATCTGGCCGTGTTGTTTTACCTGAGCATCGTAGGCTGCTACCAGGCGTTGAGTCGCCCGTCGAGTCCGGCGCGTGCCAAAGACTATTTCAAAGCCATCATCACCAGCTTTTTGATTCAGGCGCAATTGCCGCCCACACCAAATCATTGAAGCGGCCTTCATGACAGGCGCTCGATGGCAGGCAAGTGCCAAGTGCCATTCAAAATCGGCTCGGTGGGCCAATACAAACGGGCATTGAGTAAAAAGGGGGCACCGGCTGCCACGGGCAACCAATTGGCTTGCATCGGTCCTTCAACGGGCTGCGCTTGGATCAGCAAGTCCAGCGAGCCATCCGCGTTACGCACCAAGGGTGAGAGGCTGCCCACCGCAAACCGTTGGGCAGGGTTGTCGATCAGAAAATTATCCGCTCCATAAGCTGTGATGGACCAAAAGGCTTTGACTGGCGGCCACTGACCGTTGGCAAAGTGCAAACGGTAACGGTGCTGCCCGTGCAGTGCTTCGCCCTGACTGTCGACCTGGGCGCTGGGGTAGATGGCATCTTGCGGCAAGTTGGCCCCCAGCCCGACTTGGGCAACCACCGCTCGAATGCCGTAGTCGGTGCCGTACTGCCCAAGTATCAAGGGGGGTGTGGACCAACCGTTGACCAAGTTCATGGGCTTTTTCAAGGCTTGCGCGATTTTGAATTCCGCCAATCGCCGACCCAGTGCGGCCGACCAGTTGTCATGCCAGGACCATGCCACATCTTGCCCCGCCACGATGCCGATCTTCGCCATGGCTTGCACTTGCGGCGCATCATCGGCTGAGGGTGGGTTGGCGGGCATCAATTGCGTCAAGCGTTGGAAAAACTCACGTGTGCCCATGCGCTGAATCTGCGCCACCGGAGAGACCTCGGTTGCGGCAGATATCCCGACAGGTGCTGTGGCGGTCTGTGCTTTCAAGGGCTGTAATTGCAAGCCATCTTGCAGGCGGTGCACCAGCGGGTAATCGGCGGGGCCTTGGGTTTGCGTGCGGCCAATCAGCCAAGCCATTTGTGTGGGGGAAGTTAGCAATTGCATGCCCGGTGGCGTAGTGCCTTGCCAACCCGGCCCGGCGATCAGAAAACGCCCACCTTGCGTACCGTGGGTGCGGGTGCCCAAGGTGGCAAAGACATTCGTCCAAGCGTCCATGAAAGGCATGACTTCGTAACGATCGGGGTTGGGCGGCATCTCGAACACCACAGGGCCATCACGCAAGTCCAGAAAAGCCGTGCTGTACAGCGTGTCTACGTTGGGGCGCACCACTGTTTTGAAGCTCGCATCCGGAAACTGCCGCACCCGCCGCAGGGTATTGGCGGGCGCCAGCGTCTGTTCGCTCTGCGCCCGTGTCAGGTCCATGATCACCAGGGGGTAGCCGAAGACATAGGCTTGCGCCGCAATGACCACGGCGTTGAACTTCCACAACGAAGTACCTGCCAAAAGCAACACAGTGAGCAAGGCAGCGATGAGGCGAGGGTGTTGACGCATGGCTGAAACTTCAGGGTGGAGTGCCTGCAGGCCCAGGGGCCAGCAGCACAGTGCGAAAGCCCAGGTGGCTGGTGCCCAGATCTACTTCCTGGGGTTGGCGCGAGCCAGAGCGGTATCGCATGCAATAGTCCGGCGAGCACAAAAACGATCCGCCCTTGATGACCCGTTGACTGCCCACAGTCTTCGGCAGTCGCTGAAATTCCGGACCCGCATCAGGCGCGGCCGCAGCACGGTGGTGCGGGGTGTAGACATCGCGCGTCCACTCCCACACGTTACCGAGCATATCGAACAAACCCAAGGCGTTCGGGGCGTAACAAGCGACAGGGGCCAGACCGACAAAGCCATCGTCTGCAGAATTGAGGACTGGGAACACACCTTGCCAGGTATTGGCACCGTGGGGCTGGTCATGGTCCTTCGCGGCCAGCACCTGACCACCGCGAGCGGCCCATTCCCATTGCGCTTCGGTGGGCAAAGTATGGCCCTTCCATTGGGCATAAGCCATGGCGTCTGCATGCGTCAAGGTCACCACCGGAAAGGCCCCGCGCCCGCGGATGTCGGTGCCCGGCCCGCCGGGGTGACGCCACTGCGCGCCCGGCACAAACTGCCACCATTGACGTAGATCGTCGCGGTCTTTGACTTGTTGCGGCTGTGCAAACACCACCGCGCCAGGTTGGCGCAAAAAGGTCGGCAGTTGTGGGTACTGCGCTGTATCGAGTGCATGTTCGGCCACGGTCACATAGCCTGTAGCTTGGACGAATTGCGAAAACGCGTCGTTGGTCACTTCGGTGCGGTCCATCCAAAAGCCGGCCACTTGCGTGGCATGGATGGGGCCTTCTTCGGGGTAACGGTCGTCACCCATTTGAAAGCGACCGGCCGGCACCCACACCATGCCCGGGTGCGGGGTCTTCTCGTCTTGTGCAGGCAGTGTGCAGCTCGGGATAGAAGCCGCCTTGGCGGGGGGGCGGTTTTTCAGGGTCACGCCATAAGCCACCAAAAGCCCCAGAAGCACCAAGCCCACCCAGCGCGCAGTGTTCTGACGCAGAAGGTTGGGCTCGGGCAACTTCACGGCTGAATTCAAGGCCTCAGACCAGCGCGGTGAGTGCTTGAGCCAAGAGGGTCAACACCAGCGCCACCATCACCCTCGGGACAAACAGGCTGATCAAGGGTCGGACCGGGAACACATGGGTTTGCTCAATGGCCGCCCACTTGTGAAAGACAGCGCCTGTTTGTTCGATCTCGATGGCGAATTTCAAAAAGTCACGCATGCTGCGGTAGCGCACCATGGCCACGTAATGCCATTCAGGGGCCTGTGCGTCGTTCACAAACCGGCCATTTTTACGGGCGATGAAAATCGGCACGCAGGCTCTTTTGATCAATGGCCACATGATGGCGCGACCGTAACGTTGATCGGCTTGACGGGGGTCGTCGCTGTAGCCCGCATTTTCGGGGTATTGCGCTTTGTGTCGGTAGAGCACGGCATTGAACATCACGAAAGAACGCCCGTCATCAGACGCCAGCAACTGGGCCACTTCGTCCAGATGCGCCAGGCTGTTGGGCCCGGAGGCCACTTCGCGCAAACGGGCGATGCCGGCTTGAACTTCTGCTGCACTCAAAGGCTGGACTTGTCGACCACCCCACCAGAGGTGAAAGACCGCGTACCCCAAGAGGCAAAGCAGCCAGATGCTCAGGCTCAGGCTCATCAAGCAGCTTGTCCGACGATGCTGAACTGCGCGGTGTTGTCGCGCAACCATTGCTCGGAGGCAACGGCGTCATGTTGGCTGGGGTGAAAGTCTTTGCGCAAGTAGTCTTTCCATAAGCCCACATTGCCGCGGAACAAACCGTCTTTGGATAAAAGCAATTTTGCAGCGCTTTTCCAAGTGCCCCACTGGAACAAACTGCCGTCATGCCATAGGTTGCGAACCGTTTGGCGCAGTACATCGGACAAAAAGATCACGGTGACATAGCGAAAGACTTTCAGTCGCCGTGCATGGTCACCACCCAAGGATTGGTACAAATCAAACGCGGTGTTGCGGTGCTCGGATTCTTCAGCGCTATGCCACAACCACATGGTTTTCAAGCGGGGTTCGGCGCCTTCGAGCGCTTCAGGGTGGCGCAGCATCCAGTCGGCAAAGATGGCCGTGAAGTGCTCTGTCGCTGATGTAGCGGCCAGGTGCATGCGCACGTTCATATGGGCTTGTGATTGGATGCGTCGGGTTGCGCGGGACTCAAACGCGTTGGTCAAACCCTGGTCGGTCAGATGCTGATTGAACAAGGCATGGATACGGCGATGTGTTGCCTCTTGGCCAATAAAGCCTTTGACCTCGCTGGCCATTCGGGCTTGTTCATCAGGGGGCAATTGCTTGGCACCTTGTCGCACAGAGTCAATGAAAAACTGCTCGCCCACTGGGAAAGTCATGGACAAGGCATTGAAGAAGGCCGAGCGAAAGGCATCGCCCCCGTTCCATCGGGCTGGGAATGGCGTTTCCAAGTCAACAAGGAGGCGTCTGACGACGAGTTCGGTCATGGTGATTCAAAAGAGTGGTTGGAGGAATTCTCGCACAATACACCAGTGTACTGTTTCAGGGGCCGGGTGTCCAGTACAACTGGGGCGTCCGATCTTGGCGACAATGCGCACATCATTCTTCAAAGGGAGCGGGCTCATGAGCGTCCAGGCTTTTTTGACACGTTGGTATTTGCGGTCCCGATTCAAGCCCCGCCCCGGCGCGGTCATCCGCGTGGCTGAGGCCCGTGCGCGCATGGCGCGTCTTGATCGTTGGCAAATGCCCTTGCCGCAAGGGGTGCAATTGCAAGCCGTGCCCGCCCAGCCCGAGAAAGGTCTGTGCCCTGCGGAGTGGTTGAGTGTGAACGCGCCCGAGCGAACGGTGCTGTATTTCCATGGCGGGGGCTATTTCTTTTGCAACTTGCAAACCCACCGACCGGTGGTGTCCAGCCTCAGTAAACGCGCACAGGCCCGGGTTTTGTCGGTGGATTACCGGTTGGCGCCTGAACACCCCTGCCCTGCAGCAGTAGACGACGCCTTGGCCTGGTACCGCGAAGTCTTGCGGGACACTCCGGCCTCGCAATTGGTGCTGGCGGGGGACTCGGCGGGAGGGGGCTTGGTGTTGGCTTGTTTGCAAGCGGCCCAGCAGCAGGGCTTGCCCATGCCGGCAGGAGCGGTCTTGTTTTCACCTTGGGTCGATCTGGCGGCGGCAGGGGAGTCGATTCAATCGCAAGCCGAGGCCGATGTGATGTTCACCCCTGAGAGCTTAAAGAACGCAGCCCAGTTTTACTTGAAGGGTCGAGAAGCAACCGATCCTGTGGCTTCGCCTTTGTATGGCGATCTGCAAGGTTTACCGCCATTGTTGATTTTTGCCAGTCGCCAGGAAATTTTGCTCAGCGATGCACAGCGCTTGCATGACAAGGCTTTGGCGGCTGGGGTGAATTCTCAATTGGTTCTGGAATCCGATATGCCGCATGTTTGGCCCATCATGGTCATGTTGCCAGAGGCTAAAGTGAGTCTGCGCCAAGTGACGGCATTCCTGCGAGAGCGCGTGCCAAACCCCTGAAACGCGTGCTCTCAGGCTCCTTGAATTCAGCTCAACAAGGCTTGAGCGAATTCACGCGCGTTGAAGGTTTCCAGGTCTTCGAGTTGTTCGCCCACGCCGATGAAATACACAGGGATGGGTTTTTCGCGCGCAATGGCGCACAGCACACCGCCCTTGGCCGTGCCGTCGAGCTTGGTCACGATCAACCCGGTCAGGCCCAAAGTCTCGTCAAAGGCTTTGACCTGCATCAGGGCGTTTTGACCCGTGTTACCGTCGATCACCAGCAACACTTCGTGCGGCGCACTGGCATCGGCTTTTTGCACCACACGTTTGATTTTTTTCAACTCTTCCATCAAATGCGCTTGTGTCGGCAGACGGCCTGCCGTGTCCACCAGCACCACATCATGGCCGCGGGCTTTGCCAGCGCTCACCGCGTCAAAACTCACCGCGGCCGGGTCTCCACCCGCTTGGCTGATGATCTCCACCGTGTTGCGATCGGCCCAAACGGCTAACTGTTCGCGCGCTGCAGCGCGAAAGGTGTCGGCCGCTGCCAGCAACACACGGGCGCCACTGTCAGCCAAGTGTTTCGTGAGTTTGCCAATGGACGTGGTTTTGCCGGCGCCGTTGACGCCGGCCACCATGATCACCGTGGGCTTGAACTCGCCAATCGACAAGCCCTTTTGCAGTGGCGTCAGCAACTCGGTGATGGATTCGATCAGCAATTGCTTGACCGCTGCAGGGTCGGTGGTATGGGTTTCTTTGACCCGGCGTTTGAGGTCTTGCAACAAATGTTCGGTGGCCTTGACGCCTGAGTCGGCCATCAACAGGGCCGTTTCCAGCTCTTCATAGAGGTTGTCATCGATCTGCGTACCTGTGAACACCGTCGCGATGCTGGAGCCGGTTTTGCGCAAACCCGCCTTGAGCTTGTCCAGCCACCCTTGCCGAGCACGGGGCGCAGGAGTGGGCGTATCCGTGGGCGCAGCTGCATCAGGCTGAATAAGCGATGGCCCAGCAGGGGCTTTGGAGAGTTCTGCCTCAGTAGGCGAAGACTTTTTGCGGAAAAAACTGAACATGGGGGCCGTTTCTCAATACGGTCCCATTCTATGAAATCTCCAAAATTGACCCCCCAACCGCATCAGACCATGGATACAGCGCGTTACAACTTGCCTGTCAACGCGTCATCAACGCTGAGAGCCACCACGTTGTAGTTACAAGTTCAACGCAGTGTTGGGCTGACAACTGAAACGATGGAGTTTTTATCATGACCAAATTGCTTGCCACATTGATCGCTGGTTTTGTCACCCTGGGTGCATTTGCTCAAGCCCCTGCAGCTGCACCTGCTGCACCTGCAACACCTGCTGCTTCAGCCCCCGCTGCCAAAGCAGATACGAAGGCAGCCAAAGAGGAAAAGAAAGCTGAGCACAAAGCCGAGAAAAAAGCCCACAAAGCTGAAAAGACGGCTGATAAAGCTCCAGTGGCCGCAGCTGCACCCATGGCCGACAAAAAGTAAGAGCGCCCTTTAAAAGCGCAACGGGGCATTGCACCCCTTCTCTCCAAGGCCAGCACCCGCTGGTCTTTTTTTTGGCAAGCGAGGGCGCCGGCAGGGTGCACGCGTACACTTGATGCATGCGACCTCGTTCCACCCGCTCCCCTTCACGCCCTGCCACGTCCAATGACACCCCTACCACGGGCCATGCCAGCCATGAAGTGCGCATCATTGGCGGCCAATGGAAACGCAGCAAACTCAAAGTGCTGGATAAACCTGGATTGCGGCCCACGCCTGATCGCGTGCGTGAAACCCTCTTCAACTGGTTAGGCCAAGACCTGACGGGCTGGCGATGTGTCGATGCCTTTGCAGGAACAGGGGTGCTGGGCTTTGAGGCGGCATCGCGCGGCGCTCAACAGGTGTTGATGTGTGAGCAAGACGCAGCCTTGGTGACCCAACTCACCGACAGCAAAATTCGCTTGAAAGCCCTTGCGGTTCAAGTTCAGAGAAGCGATGCGGTCATGGCTTTGCAGCGCACGCCTGCCGGCACTTTGGACCTGATTTTTCTTGACCCGCCTTTTGACGGCACCTTGTTCGCACCTGCATTGCAAGCGGCCTCGCAGGCTGTGGCACCCGGCGGTTGGATTTATTTGGAAGCCCCCGTTCTGTGGACAGACGAGCAACTCTTGCCCTGGTATTTGAGCGTGAAGCGGCACCTCAAGGCGGGCGCTGTGCATGCGCATTTGCTGCAGAAAAAGGCCTGAGCCTGCTGCGCGTTTCGCTGGATAATGGCCGTCAATGCCTGATATTGACTGACATTGCCCATTTTGGAGACCTTGCCCATGAGTCGATCCGTGACCGCCGTGTATTCCGGCACCTTTGACCCCCTGACCTTGGGTCATGAAGATGTAGTGAAGCGCGCCGCGCAGTTGTTCGATAAAGTGGTGATCGCAGTGGCTGTGGCGCACCACAAAAAAACCATGTTCACCCTCGACGAGCGCTTGGCCATGGCCCGCGAGGTCGCAGGCGGTTTGCCCGGTGTGACCGTTGAGCCCTTCACCGGATTGCTGCGCGACTTTGTGCTCAGTCAAGGAGG
>CANGKR010000089.1 GCA_947454355.1 Comamonadaceae bacterium | reverse complement strand
GTGCTGTCAAAGGTGGAGCAGTATTTGAAATAAATCTGCGGTGATTGACCATTGTGGCCTTGCGCCTGCAGCCACTTCAAGGCCTCAAGCGATTGTGCAACCGCCTCAGCGGCCGGAATGGTCCGCGACTTGAGCGCGACCACCACCGCGTCCACATCAGCGGCCAGCGGAGCTGTGGGCACACCAATCGTCTGAACCACCCGCATGCCCGAACGCACGAGGTTGTTGGCCAAGTCCGTGGCGCCAGTGAAGTCGTCGGCAATACAACCGAGTTGGATCTTCATGCCTTGCCTTTCGGCAGTTCAATGCCCGGGAAAATCTTGATCACGGCGCTGTCGTCCTCCTTGGCAAAGCCTGCGGTGCTGGCCTGCATGAACATCTGGTGTGCGGTGCTGGACAGTGGCAGCGGGAACTTGCTGGCACGCGCCATGTCCAGCACGATGCCCAGATCCTTCACAAAAATGTCCACGGCCGACAGCGGCGTGTAGTCGGCCGCCAGAACATGGGCCATGCGGTTTTCAAACATCCAGCTGTTGCCTGCGCTGTTCGTGATCACCTCGTACAGCGCCGCTGCGTCCACACCTTCGCGCAAGCCCAAGGCCATGGCTTCGGCCGCTGCGGCAATGTGCACGCCCGCCAGCAACTGGTTGATGATCTTGACCTTGCTACCTGCGCCTGCGCTGTCGCCCAGCTTGTAAACCTTGGCGGCCATGGCGTTCAAAAACGGTTCGGCCACGGCATAAGCCTCGGGCTTACCCGCGGTCATCATGGTCATCTGGCCACTGGCGGCCTTGGCCGCACCGCCCGAGATGGGCGCGTCCACATAGCGCAGGCCCATGGCTTTGAGCCGCGCTTCGAGCGCGACGGACCAGTTCGGGTCCACTGTGGAGCACATCACGAACACGCTGCCGGGCTTCATGCTCGCTGCACAGCCCGGTGTGGTGTCATCGCCAAACAGCACGCTCTCGGTTTGAGCGGCATTGACCACCACCGACACGATCACATCGCTCGCCGCACCCAATGAAGCGAGCGTCTCATGCGCCACACCGCCATCAGCGGCAAAGGCCTGTGCCACTTCTCGGCGCACATCGAACACCTGCACGCTGTGCCCTGCGCGGCGCAAAGACTGCGCCATGCCCGAGCCCATGGCTCCTAAACCGATCAAACCCACAGTGGTCGCGCCCATGTCTCTGTTCCTTTGCATGACTGAAGTTGTCATACAAATTTACCACGACCTGAGAAGTTTGCTTTTAAGGGTGCGGGCCCCAAGGCGATGCCAGCATCAGCTTGTTGTTCTGTTCGCGGATCAGTGGGCGGATTTTGGCGGCAAAGGCCATGAACTCGGGATCGGCAAACACGCCGGCCCAGAAGGCGCGGCGGTCGGCGTCGTCGTCGAATTTCCACAGGTGGATCAGCTCATTGATGGCACCGACATCGCCTGTGAAGTAGCCCACCAGTTTTTGCGGGTGCTTGGACAGCGCGGGCCAGCCTTCGTGGGTGTAGAGGGCGGTCAGCTCCCCCATTTTGCCGACGATGGCAGAGTAGGTGCGCAGTTCATAAATGGCCATGAGAGGATCCTTGAGGGTTGTGAAAAGGTTCAAGTGAAAAGCATCAAGAGCCGACCACGCCGCCATCGGCTTTGCGGATCACCACCGTGGCCGAGCGCGGGCGCCCGCCGGTTTGGTAGTCGGGCCAGTTGGAAAACTGGTTGGGCTTTTTCGGGTCGCTGCGGTCAGTCGGGGTTTCACCCGGGTGCTGCACATTGATGAACAGGTTACGGCCATCGGGCGTGAAGCTCAGGCCCGTGATTTCGCAGTTGGTGGGGCCTGTCAAGAAGCGCCGCACTTCGCCTGTCTTGGTGTCGCAAGCCAGCATTTGGTTATTGCCAATGCGTGCAAATTCGCCTTGGTACATTTGGGTGGCGTGGGCGTCAGTTTGAATCCACAGCAAGCCGTTCGGTGCAAACCCCATGCCGTCAGGGCAACCCAACATGTCGCCGCGGATGTTGCCTTGCGCTTCGGCGCGGGTATTGGCCGGATCGCCCGCCAAGAGCAGGTGGTTCCACACAAAGCTGGCGCCGTCGAAGTCGCCGTCTTCCAGCCACCGGATGATCTGGCCCATGGTGTTGTTGGCGCGGGGGTTGGCCGCATCCACACCCGGTTTGCCGGGTTCGCCGCGCTGGCTGTTGTTGGTCAAGGTGCAGTAGACCCAGCGCGAAGTTTTGTCGATGGTCAGCCATTCAGGGCGGTCCATTTTGGTGGCGCCCAGCAGGTCGCTGGCCTGGCGGGCTTTGATCAGCACTTCGCCTTGATCGGCAAAGCCGTTGGCTACCGTCAACGGGCCTTGGCCGTGCACCAAGGGCAGCCAGCGGCCGATGCCGTTGGCGTCAAACCGGGCCACATACAGAGTGCCTTCGTCCAGCAAGTGTTGGTTGGCTTTGGCGCCACCGGCTTGCATGCGGCCAGTGCTGACGAACTTGTAGATGTATTCAAAGCGGGCGTCCTCACCCGAATACACCACTGCCCGCTGGTCACGCGTGAGAGCCACCCAAGCACCTTCGTGCGCTGCACGGCCGAGCGCCGTGCGCTTGACGGGCGTGCTGGTCGGGTCGTTCGGGTCCAGCTCCACCACCCAGCCAAAGCGGTTGGCTTCGTTGGGGTGCCGCGAGGCATCGAAACGAGGGTCTTGGCTATCCCAGTTGAACAGGCTTTTTTCGCGCATGCCCCAGCGTTGGTGGTGCGGGTTGATCGACTTGCCGCCAGCAAAGTAATTCATCCAGTTTTCTTCACCGGACAGGTAGGTGCCCCACGGGGTTTGGCTGCTGGCGCAGTTGTTCAGTGTCCCCAGCACCGTGCGGCCTTGCGGGTCGGCTTCTGTGCGCAGCAGCGGGTGCCCGGCGGCGGGGCCGGTCACAGCAAACGGGGTTTGCATCGTGACCCGGCGCGCATAAGGCGAGGGCCTGACCATTTCCCATTGTTGGCCCTTGAGCTTGACTTCAAAGACCGACAAGCCATGCGCGTTTTGCGATTTGCGCACCTTGGTCGCTGTCATGGGCAAGAAGCCATCAGGGTGCAGCAAGCCGTCGTCGGTGTATTCGTGGTTCAGGGCGATCAAACCGTGGGTGGATGAGCCGTTCAAGGCAAAGAATTCCATGCCGTCATGGTGCATGCCCAGTTGAACGGCTTGGTCTTCGGCGCTGTTGCTGGCGTCTGAACGAAAGGCCGGCATTTGGCCTGCAATCCCGACGGGCTCTCCCCAAGCTGCCAGCACCTGCGCGATGTAGCCGGGAGGGACCACCAAGGCATCGCCAAAGCCCGGGGGAATGCCCTGAAAGCCCAAACGGCCAGGCACAGAGCCTGTCAAGGAGCTGCAAGCGGCCAGAGGTTGCAGCAGCCCCATCATGCCCAGCCAGCCGGCGCCTTGCAGCCAAGTGCGGCGACTTTGCGGTGCGGCTTGGATCACCTCGTGAATGGAGGCGTTATCGGAAGGATTGCTGTCTTCCATGGCAGAAAAATCTTTGGACATGCTGCTTTGTCAATCAGGTAATGACGGCCTATTGAGCCAGAACACGGCCTGTGCGTCCACCCGAACAGACCCTTATAAACTTCAAATTCTCGTCATACTCACAGCGCGCTGACTGCACTGCTTCAGGGTTGGGGGGTGTGCAAGCTGGACACCAAGGGCTGCGCCAATCGTTCGCCTTCTTGCTGCCAAAACACCGGGTCGGCACTTTGGATGCGCGTGATTGCGTTGTCCATGTGCGTGGCAGCAGCCAAGCGCGCGGCCTGCGCATCACCTGCTTTGACGGCTTGCACAATCGCATCGTGCTCGGCTTGCACCTGCGCTGCAAAGTCCATGCGCCGGGCTTCGTTGGCTCGCGTCACTCGGGTGGCGCCATGTAAAAACTGCCCGAGGTAGTCCAGGGTTTGGATCAAAAAGGGGTTGCCCGCTGCGTCGGCGATCGCGCGGTGAAACTGCACATCTTCGGCCACGCCATCGCCACCCGCTTGCACAGCGGTTTGCAGCGCCTTGACCGCTTGCGTCATGCGGCGCACATCTTGCGCTGTGCGGCGCTGTGCGGCCAGTGAGGCCACTTCGGCCTCCAGGGCACGGCGCAGTTCCACCATTTGGGTGACCGCCACTTGCGAGGCGGCATGCGGGATTTCAAAGTCCAGCGGTGCCACGGTGGGGGTGTTGACATAGGCCCCGCTGCCTTGGCGCGAGTCCACCAGCTTGAGCGATTTCAGGCGAGAAATCGCTTCGCGCACCACGGTGCGGCTGACGGCAAATCGCAAAGCCAGTTGGGCTTCGGTGGGCAGTTTGTCACCAGCTTGGAACGCACCGTTTTGGATCTGGCTGGCCAGTTGCGCAGCCACTTGGTCCGACAGTCGGCTGCCGGGGGTCACCGGGTTGAACTGTGGGCTCACTCGCTGCGCTGGAGTTGAAACACCGCCGTGCCCGCCATCAGATTGGGCAAGCCCCTCACCTCTTGCCCGTCTTGCAAGCCGAAGGCATCCAAGATGTGCAAATCGTTCTTGCGTGCCAAGGCCGCAAAGTCAGTGAAGGTGCCCACGCGGATGTTGGGCGTGTCGTACCACTGGTAAGGCAGTCGCCGCGTCACCGGCATGCGGCCGCGCAAGATCGACAAGCGGTTAGGCCAGTGCCCGAAATTAGGAAACGCGACCACGCCCATGCGCCCCACACGCACGGTCTCGCGCAGCATCACCTCGGCATTGCGCAAATGTTGCAGGGTGTCGATTTGCAAGACCACGTCAAAAGACTGATCTGAAAACATGCTCAGGCCGCCGTCCAGATTGAGCTGAATCACATTCACACCTCGCTGAACGCAGGCCTGCACGTTGGTGTCGTCCAGCTCCACCCCGTAGCCGGTGCAGCCATGGTGAGTTTGCAAATGGGCCAGCAAGCTGCCGTCGCCGCAGCCCAAATCGAGCACCCGCGCACCACGAGGCACCAGGCGGGCAATGGCGGGCAGGTTCAGCGGGTCGCTCATGCAGCGGCTCCTGCGGCGATTTCAGCTGAAATCTCAGTATGGATGCGTGCGAAGTACGAACGCACCACATTCATGTAGCGGGCATCGTCCAGCAAAAACGCATCATGACCGTGCGGGGCGTCGATCTCGGCGTAGCTCACATCACGTCGGTTATCGAGCAGGGCCTTGACTACCTCGCGGCTGCGCGCGGGTGAAAACCGCCAGTCGGTCGTGAAGCTCACCAACAAAAATTTGCAGCTCGCCCGCGCCAATGCAGCAGACAAATCGCCACCGTGTTGGCGGGCCGGGTCAAAATAATCGAGCGCTCGCGTGATGAGCAAATAGGTGTTCGCGTCAAAGTACTCGCTGAACTTATCGCCCTGGTAGCGCAAGTAGCTTTCAATTTGGAACTCCACATCTTGTGTGGAATAGCGGTATCCGGTGTCGTTGCCAGTCACGGCTTCGCGCAATTGGCGGCCAAACTTTTCGTTCATCACGTCATCGCTCAAATACGTGATGTGGCCGATCATGCGGGCTATGCGCAAACCCCTTTTGGGGATCACGCCGTGCTGGTAGAAATGGCCTTCATGAAAGTCCGGATCGGTCACGATGGCGCGACGCGCGACTTCGTTGAAGGCGATGTTTTCTGCCGTCAAGTTGGGCGCACTGGCCACCACCACCGCATGCCTGACACGTTCGGGGTGTTGCAGTGTCCACGACAGGGCTTGCATGCCGCCTAAGCTGCCACCCATCACAGCGGCCAGTTGCGCAATGCCCAGCGCGTCCAGCAAACGGGCTTGGGCATTGACCCAGTCTTCCACTGTCATCACGGGAAAGTCCGCGCCATAGACCTGACCCGTGTCGGGGTGCAGGTGCATAGGGCCGGTCGAGCCAAAGCATGAGCCCAGGTTGTTCACCCCGATGACAAAGAACCGATCGGTGTCCACCGGCTTGCCGGGCCCGATCATGTTGTTCCACCAGCCTTCGCTTTTGGCTTGGTCTGCATACACACCAGCCACATGGTGTGACGCATTCAAGGCGTGGCAGATCAAGACGGCATTGGATTTGTCTGCATTCAAGTGGCCATAGGTTTCGTAGGCCAAGTGGTAGTCACGGATCGATGCGCCGCTTTGCAAAGGCAAGGCAGTTTCAAAATGCATCGACAGTGGTGTGGCAACGAATGTCATGGCAACAATAAAAAACCCGGTCAAGCCAAAGAGGGCAAACCGGGTCGAAGGGTTCTCTCTTTAGCTGAAGTTCGGAACCTTTCGGTTCACGCGCCCGCAAGCTGGAGCAAATCGGCGCGTCATCAGTATAAACCGACTTGAAAGCCACAGCCCATTTGGGCCCTGTACGTCCATGTGGCTTAAAAAAAGCCCCGCCAGACAAAACCGACGGGGCTTGAACGTTTTCACAACCAGGCAACTGCATGTAGTCTGGTCAATTCATTGTACTGTATATAAAAACAGTCTTTGAGGTTGCCAATCCAAAGTCAAACCGCTCGTCAAGCGGCCCACAATGCCAGTTGGATTGGACTCATTGCCGTCGTGCTGCACAATGTTTCCAGAACACCCAAGAAACATCTGGAGACACCATGAAAGACACACCGTACGCCTGGGTGGTGGTTTGGGCCACCTTTGCTTGCCTGTCGTTGATCTTTGGGGTGTCGTATTCTTTCGCGGCTTTCTTTGCGTCGTTTGCCACCGAATTTTCGGCCCAGCGGGCTGACGTGTCCTGGATCTTTGGGCTCTCGGGTTTTGTCTATTTCGTGATGGGGGCCTTGGGCGGCATTTTGGCCGACCGCTTCGGTCCCCGGGGAGTGTGTTCAGCGGGCATGGTGCTCATCGCCTTGGGATTGTGGGTCACCAGTGGCGCCACGTCTTTGCAGTCCGTGTATGCCAGTTACGGTTTGCTGGTCGGCTTGGGCATTGCTTTTGTTTACACACCGTCCATTGCCAATGTGCAGCCCTGGTTCACGACCCGCCGCGGTTTGGCGGGAGGCATTGCCAGTTCTGGGGTGGGGGCTGGCACCTTGGTGGTACCGGTGGTGGTGGCTTTCGCTATGGGTCACATGCCTTGGCGTGAGGCCATGCAGGCTTTGGCGTGGGTGGTCTTGGTGGCCGGTTTGTTGGCGTCCAGCTTGCTCAAGAAGGCCCCGACTTCGCCTGCGGCCCAGGTTGAGGCCACCGCTGGTTTGAGTTTGCGCGAAACATTGCGAACGCCCACATTCCGTTGGTTTTACATGGGGGTGGTGTTGGCGTCGCCAGTGATGTTCATTCCGTTTGCGCATGTGTCTGCTTCTGCGCGTGACATGGGGCTGGACGAGTCCTTGGCGGTGGGTTTGGTCGGTTTGATTGGCGTGGGCAGTCTGGTGGGGCGTTTTGGCATTGGTGTGTTGGCGGACCGCATTGGCCGCGCCCCGACCTTGGTGTGGATGCAGGCGTCCATGGGCGCTTCGTATGCCTTGTGGTTCCTGGCCTCGGGGCCGATGGCGATGATGTGTTTTGCCCTGTGGTTCGGGCTGAGCTATGGCAGCATCGTGTCTTTGTTGCCGGCCATTTGCATGGATTATTTCGGCGCCAAATCTGTCGCGGGGGTGGTGGGCACCTTGTACACCGGAGCGGCCGTGGGCAATTTGCTCGGACCTGTTCTTGCGGGTGCGGTGTTCGATGCCACGGGCCATTACCATGCCGTCATGGCCGTGTGCGCCCTGTTCTCGCTCACCGCTGTCCTCTCCACTTACTACATGCTGCGGCATGGTCATGCGCAATACTGAAGCCTATGCACAATGATTTGCACGCCTTGCGGCGTATCCTTCAACACTGCCGCCGCATCGCGGTGGTGGGCTTGTCGGCCGAATGGCATCGGCCCAGTTTTTTTGCAGCCAAATACATGCAGGCCAAGGGCTACACCATCGTGCCGGTCAATCCGCGTTACGCGGGTCAAACGATTTTGGGTGAGCCTTGTTACGCCAGCTTGGCCGACATACCCCGGCCTGTGGACATGGTGGATGTGTTTCGCCGCACCGAAGACGTACTGCCGATCGCCGAGCAAGCCGTGCAGATCGGTGCGCAGTGCCTGTGGCAGCAGTTGGGTGTGCACAACGACGCGGCTGCAGCCCTGGCCCGGGCTGCGGGCTTGGATGCCGTGACCCACCGCTGCGTGAAAATCGAACACGCTCGCTTGTTTGGCGGCTTGCATTGGGTGGGCGTGAACACGGGCATGGTTTCCGCAAGGCGTTGGACATGAGTGACCGAAAATTCCATCCTGAAACTTTGGCGATCCATGCCGGTCAAATACCGGATTCAGCCACCGGTGCGCGGGCTCTGCCCATTTACCAGACCAGCAGCTTTGTGTTTGACAGTGCGGAGCATGCCGCGTCGCTCTTCAATTTGCAGACCTTTGGCAATGTGTATTCGCGTTTGAGCAATCCTACTGTGGCAGCGCTCGAAGAGCGTGTGGCTGCGCTGGAAGGCGGCCGAGCAGGCGTGGCCAGCGCCTCAGGCATGGCCGCTGAAACCATGGCCCTGATGACCATTTTGCAAGCCGGTGACCATGTGGTCGCCGCTGGTGCTTTGTATGGCGGCTCGGTCACGATGCTGGCTGTGAGCCTGCAAAAATTTGGCATTGAAACCACTTTTGTCGACGCGACGCGACCAGAGGCTTTTGCGGCCGCCATGCGGCAGAACACGCGGGCCGTGTTTGCCGAAAGCCTGGGCAACCCCAGCATGGTGGTGCTGGACATCGCTGCGGTGGCCGACGTGGCACACGCCCATGGCGTGCCCTTGATCGTAGACAACACCGTGCCCAGCCCGATGCTGTGCAACCCCTTGGCCTTGGGCGCGGATGTGGTCATCCATTCGGCCACCAAATACCTGGGCGGCCATGGCACCACATTGGCGGGCTTGGTCATCGAAGGGGGCAAGTTCCCCTGGGACAACGGCAAGTTCCCTGGCATGACCGAGCCTTCTGCGGGCTACCACGGCGTGAAGTTTTACGAAACCTTTGGTGATTTTGGTTTCACCATGCGCTGCCGGATGGAGAGCCTGCGGGTGTTCGGTGCGGCGCTCAGCCCCACCAGCGCCTGGCAAATTCTGCAAGGCGTCGAGACCCTGCCCTTGCGCATGCAAAAACACTGCGAAAACGCCTTGGGCGTGGCTCGATTTTTAAAGGACGATCCGCGTGTGGCCTGGGTCAACTACCCCGGCTTGCCCGATCACCCGCAGCACGACTTGATGCAGCGGCAAATGCGCGGCGCCTCGGGCCTGTTGGCCTTTGGGGTGCGCGGTGGTTTGGACAAGGGCGTGAAGTTCATCGAGTCGGCGCAGTTCATGAGCCATTTGGTGAACATTGGCGATACCCGTACTTTGATCAGCCACCCCGCCAGCACCACCCACCGGCAACTCGACGATGCACAGCAACTGGCCGCAGGCGTACCTCCCGACATGGTGCGCATCTCGGTGGGTTTAGAGCACCTGGACGATATTTTGTGGGACATCGACCAAGCCCTGTCTACAGCACAGTAAGTCGCCGCACGCCCTGATCTGGCGCATGAAATGCCTCCATAGTGGGCATGTTTTTTGCATGATTTTGGTGCAATAAGTTTCCAGAGGGAATTTATGCACCAAAATCAATCAAATTAAGGCGAGAGACTTCAATGGAAGCACTGAAACAGGGCGCGGATACGCTCTTTATTTTGTTGGGTGGCATCATGGTCTTGGCCATGCATGCAGGTTTTGCATTCTTGGAGCTGGGGACGGTTCGCGGAAAAAACCAGGTCAACGCCCTAGTCAAAATCTTGGTGGACTTTTCAGTGTCCACCGTGATGTATTTCGTCGTCGGTTACAGCGTGGCCTACGGCACCAGCTTTTTTGTCGGCGCCGAGCAGCTGGCGGCTAAAAATGGCTACGAACTGGTCAAATTCTTTTTCCTGCTGACGTTTGCCGCGGCCATCCCGGCCATCATTTCTGGCGGCATTGCCGAGCGGGCCAAGTTCTGGCCCCAATTGATCGCCACAGCCGTGATCGTGGGCTTTGTCTACCCCTTCTTTGAAGGCATCGCCTGGAACCAGCACTTTGGCGTGCAGGCTTGGATCAAGGCTTTGACCGGAGACGAGTTCCATGACTTTGCAGGCTCAGTGGTGGTGCATGCCGTGGGCGGCTGGATCGCTTTGCCCGCGGTCATCTTGTTGGGCGCCCGTTACAACCGCTACCGCAAAGACGGTCAGGTTTCGGCGCATCCCCCATCGAGTATTCCCTTTTTGGCTTTGGGTGCCTGGATTTTGATCGTGGGTTGGTTCGGCTTCAACGTGATGAGCGCCCAGACCCTGGACAAGATCTCCGGTCTGGTGGCCGTCAACTCCTTGATGGCCATGGTCGGCGGCACGCTCACCGCTTTGCTGATGGGCAAAAACGATCCCGGCTTTGTGCACAACGGCCCTTTGGCGGGTTTGGTGGCGGTTTGCGCAGGCTCTGACTTGATGCACCCCTTTGGCGCTCTGGCGGTAGGCTGTGTGGCCGGTGCCTTGTTTGTGGTGATGTTCACCCTGACCCAAAACAAGTGGAAGGTCGACGACGTCCTGGGCGTTTGGCCCTTGCATGGCCTGTGCGGTACTTGGGGCGGTATTGCGGCCGGCATCTTTGGTGCGCAGTCACTGGGCGGCTTGGGCGGCGTGAACTTCACTGCTCAATTGATCGGTACTTTCATGGGCGTAGCCTGGGCCTTGGTGGGCGGTTTGGTTGTGTACGGCACCCTCAAAATGACCATGGGTCTGAAGATGAGCCCAGAAGAAGAATACGAAGGCGCCGACCTTACGGTGCACAAGATCAGCGCCACTCCCGATCGCGAAGTGAGTTGGTAATTACCACACTTTCAAGCCAATTTGACTTATTTTCAAAATAAGCAGGGAATTCCCTTGCAAGACGGCTTGATTTGTGGCTCATAATGAGTTAGCACAGGTTTAAAGGCCTGTGCATTGTTCGCGGTGAATTGGTCAGTTTCGCTTCCTTCCAGTGTTTTTCGGGTTTGTTGAATGCGTTTTCAGGACTCCATCGCTTTTGTTTCTGTGTTTTGAGGAGTCCCTTTCAATGGGCAAAAAACTTTACGTCGGCAACCTGCCGTACTCGGTTCGTGATGGCGATTTGGAACAGGCTTTCGGCCAGTTCGGTGCCG
>CANGKR010000088.1 GCA_947454355.1 Comamonadaceae bacterium | reverse complement strand
TGCCAACACCCTGGAAGAAGACTTTGCCGTCAGTCTGGAGGGTATTGGGCGATTCCGGGTCAATGCCTTTCACCAACAACGCGGTGCGGCACTGGTCATGCGCACGATACCCGCCGAAGTGCCTACGCTGGCGGCCTTGCAGGCGCCACTTCTTTTGCAGAAATTGGCCCTGCATTCAAGCGGCTTGATCCTGGTCACCGGCCCTACCGGCTCAGGCAAATCGACCCTGCTGGCCGCCATGCTCGACCATGCCAACCGGCACCTGCAAGGCCATTTGCTGACGATTGAAGACCCGATCGAATTTGTTCACAAACCTCAGCTGTGCGCGGTCAACCAACGCGAGGTGGGGCGGCACACCCACAGTTTTGAAGCCGCCTTGCGCTCAGCCCTGCGTGAAGACCCCGATGTGATCCTGATCGGTGAATTGCGCGACCTGAGTTCCATACGGCTGGCTCTGACAGCTGCAGAAACCGGCCATTTGGTGCTGGCTTCCTTGCACACGGCCAGTGCGCCCCAAGCCGTTGATCGAATCGTGGATGTGTTTGCCGTCGAAGAAAAAGAGATGGTGCGCACCCTCTTGGCCGAATCTCTACTGGCGGTGATTGCACAAAACCTGTGTCCGCGTCAGGATGGCCCAGGGCGAGTGGCCGCACACGAAATCATGGTGGGCACTCCGGCCGTGCGACATTTGGTGCGTGAGGGCAAGGTGGCGCAACTGTATTCGGCGCTGCAAACCGGGGCTCAAACCGGTATGCAAACCCTGGACCAAAGTCTGCAGGCCTTGCGTAAAGCGGGCACCATTTCGCTGGAAGTGGCCAGGCAATGCGCACGCTTTCCTGAACAATTTGCCGCCTGAAGCCCCCGCGCAGGACCCACCAGGGCTGCACCTGCTAAATTAGCGGTTTCATTCCTTTGCGAGACACACCATGAGCAGTTTAAACCCGAAAACCTATGACCCCACCCTTTCCCGCCGTGTGGCCTTTTTGGGGCTGGGGGTGATGGGCTACCCCATGGCCGGCCACCTGGCCTTGGCCGGACATCAGGTCACGGTGTACAACCGCACGCCCGCCAAAGCCCAAGCCTTTTGCACCGAATTTGCCGCATCCAAAGTGAGCCACGCCGCCACCCCCCGCGAAGCCGCAGCCCAGGCGGACATCGTTTTTTGCTGCGTGGGCAATGACGATGATTTGCGTGGTGTGGTGCTGGGTGAACAAGGGGCCTTTGCCGGCATGAAAGCCGGCAGCTTGTTTGTCGACCACACCACCGCCTCGGCCAATGTGGCCCGTGAGTTGAACGCCCTGGCCCAAACGCTGGGCCTGGGTTTTGTCGACGCCCCCGTCTCGGGCGGTCAGGCAGGTGCGCAAAACGGCATGTTGACCGTGATGTGCGGCGGCAAGTCTGTCGACTTTGAGGTCGTCAAACCTGTAGGCATGGCCTTTTCAAGGGCCTTCACCTTGCTGGGCGAATCTGGCGCGGGCCAATTGGCCAAGATGGTCAACCAAATTTGTATCGCGGGCTTGGTGCAAGGCTTGTCCGAAGCGATTGCCTTTGGTCAGCATGCAGGCCTGGACATGAATGCGGTGCTGGATGTGATTGGCAAGGGCGCTGCACAAAGCTGGCAGATGGACAACCGTGGCAAGACCATGGTGGCCGATCAGTTTGATTTTGGCTTTGCCGTGGACTGGATGCGCAAGGATTTGGGCCTGGTGCTCGAAGAGGCCAAGCGCAACGGTGCCCGCCTGCCGGTCACGGCCCTGGTAGACCAGTTTTACGCCGACGTTCAGCTCATGGGCGGGCGCCGCTTTGACACGTCCAGCCTGATTAAACGCCTGCGCTGAAAACTCACTTGGAGGAGGTTTGAGCGCTCAGGCGCTTGAGCTCTTCTTCGGTGATGATGTCGAACACGCGCACGACCTTGGTCACACCGCCCACACTGCGGGCGATGTCGGTGGCGCGTTGTGCTTCTCGGCTGGTCACGCGGCCCATCAGGTAGACCACGCCCTGCTCGGTGATGACCTTGAAAGCATTGGACTGCAGGTCTTTGGCGTCCACAAACAAGGCTTTGATCTGGCCCGAGATGATGGTGTCTTTGGATCGCGCAGTCAGCGTACTGACGGGCTGGATCACCAACTCGTTGGCTACAGCTTTCACGTTTTCCTGGCTCTGGGTGATTTTGTCGGCACGCTCTTTATCGGCAGCCGAGGCCACTTCGCCGGTCAGCAGGACCTGGCGGTTGTAGCTGGTCACGTTGATGTGCGAATTCTCTGACAGGCCACGACGCAAACCCTGGTAAGTGCGCAGCTCAATGCCTTCGTCTTCCAGTTGCATGCCCGAAGTGCGTCGGTCGACCGCGACCAAACCGGTCATGACCGCACCGCCCACCATCAAAGGTGCACATGCCGACAAACTGCTCACCAGCGCTGCCGCAGCCAGCAAAGACATGAGGGGGGATTGGAAACGTGAATTCATTCGGTCAACTCCTGTTCGCCCAATAACTGGGCATCAACGCCATCGCACAAACAGTGCAAGATCAATTGTTGCATTTCCCGCACCCGTGCGGCCCTGTCGTGAGGTACACACACATGGACGTCGGTTTCACGCAATAGTTTAGCCAAGTCACCGCCGCCTTTGCCGGTCAAGGCCAAAACGGTCATGTCGCGGTCGTGCGCAGCCTGCACCGCTTGGCCCAATCCTGGCTCCTGCCCGTTGGCGGTCAACACCATGAGCACGTCGCCGGTTTGACCCAAGGCCCGCACCTGGCGGGCCAACGCCTGCTCATCCAGCGGGACTGCGCCAGGGTCAGAACTCAACGCCAATGCCGCCAATTCAGGTCGATCGCGTTCAAAACCGCCCACAAACAAGCTCGCGAAATACTGTGCTGCTGGTGAGCTGCCGCTGCCGCCAGCGACCAGGACCTTGCCCCCACTGGTGACGCACGCCAGTAAGGCTTGCACGCCTGACTCCACTGGCTTGGCCAAAGGCTCAGCCGCTTGGTACTGCAGGTCGGCACTGTCAATGAAATGTTGCTGAATGCGAAGGTCTAGCATGGCTTTGGATGATACCGCGTGCCGCGTGCTCACCCACCGCTGGCATCAAAAGCGGCGAGAAGCCACTGCAGGCCTTCGGCCTCGACGACCACCACATCAAAGCGGGTGGGCGGCAGGACTCGCGAGCGCATCAGGTAATGCCGTGCAGCAAAAATGATGCGCCGCTGCTTGACATTGCCCACACTGGCGGCAGCGCCACCATAGCGGCGTGATGCCCGCTGCCTCACCTCGACAAACACCACCGTGCTGTCAGGCAATTGCATGATCAAATCGATTTCACCCCCTCCGCGTCCAGGCGTCCGATAATTGCGCTGTAACAAACGCATGCCTTGTTGCTGCAGATAGGCCAAAGCCTGGTCTTCAGCGGCGTCGCCCCTGGACTTGGTGGTTTGCGTGGTATTGAGGAACCCCATTGACTTTGCCTCCCTTGAATGCTGATGCGCCGGATCGCGACACCCCGACTTCGACTCTGGGGTCGAATGCCTGGGCGCGGGCTTTGCTTGCGGCGCACGACACCAGCGCGCATCAAAACCATCCCACGCACACACTGTATGTCGTAGCCACCCCGATTGGCAACCTGGCCGACATCACCCTGCGGGCTTTGCATCTGTTGAGCCGATGCGACTACATTGCCTGCGAAGACACCCGCCACACCCAGCAACTGCTGCGCGCCTATGGCCTTGACAAAGCCAGCAGTCAGTTGATTGCCCTGCATCAACACAACGAGCACGAAGCGGCGCAAACCGTCGTGCAGTATCTGGGGCAAGGCCTGCGGGTCGCGTATGTCAGCGATGCGGGCACGCCGGCCATCAGCGACCCCGGAGCGCGTTTGGTGGACGCCACACGACAAGCCGGCTTTCGGGTATTGCCCTTGCCAGGCGCTAGCAGCGTGACCACCGCCCTCTGTGCCTCAGGTATGACGGGCCAGGATGGCTTTGTGTTTGCCGGCTTCTTGCCCAGCAAGGCCGTGGAGCGCCAGCATGCGGTGCACACCCTGGCTCAAGAAACGCGAGCCGTCGTGCTGCTAGAGGCCCCGCACCGCATCCTGGCGCTGGCGCAAGCGCTGACGGTCCTGGGCACACGCCGCGTGACGGTAGGTCGTGAATTGACCAAGCAGTTTGAACACATCCACACCCTGCCCGCACAGGAGCTGTCCGATTGGCTGCAAGCCCAGTCCGAGCGGCAAAAGGGGGAGTTTGTGCTGGTGATCCATGACGCGCCGGTCGAGGCAAGCACGGGCGAAGGTCTTAGGGTCTTGCAGTTGTTGTTGCCTGAGTTGCCCTTGAAAACAGCGGTCAAGTTGGCCGCAGAGATCAGCGGTGAATCCAAGAACCATTTGTACGATCAGGCTCTGGCCTTGAAAAACGCGACGGGCGATTGAAGGGCTGCGCCTTCATCCGTTGGGTCAGCGTTTGCGCAGACCCAACCACATCACCGCAGCCACCACCAGCAAGGCGCCAGCCACCTGAATAGGCGCGATCGCTTGATCCAGCAAGGCCCAAGCCAACACCAAGGCAAACACCGGCTCCACATTCATGATGGCCGAATTGCCCACCACGCCCAAACGCGGCAGCACAGTGAACATGATGGTGAAAGCCGTGCCGTACAAAAACGTCAGCAAGCCCAACCCCAGCCAACCCGGGGTGGCTGTGGGCCAATGCAAGCCGCCTTGCGTCATGGCGCCGGTCACCGCAAACACCGCCACCAAACCCATGGTCGAGAAGGTGCGCAAGCGGCCATCGAGGGTGGCGACTTCATGCTGGGTGATCACCATGGCCAAACCAAAGGTGGCTGACGCCATCAAGGCAAAGGCAATGCCCGCGCCGATTTGGCTCCAATGCGCCGCAGCGCCCAAACCCGAAGCCGCACCGAACACATCGAGCGCCATGGCCAAACCGATGAGCATCACGGGCATGGCCAAAAGCACTGCACGCTCGGCCCGGTGCTTGTACAACACGCGGGCCCAAATGGCGGTCGACAATGGGTAGGTATTGAAAGCCAGCAAAGCCAAAGCCACCGGCAAACGCGCGACAGAGGAGTAAAGGCATACACTCTGCACCGCAATGAGGCCGCCGATCATCAGCAAGAATTTTTTGTCGCGTGCAGTGGTGGCGAAAGACACCTTTTGTTGCCACAGCAACAAGCACACCACCATCGCCGTGATGGCACTGCGGCAGCTCACCGCGGTCACCACATCCACGCCATTGTTGAAGGCCAAACGGGCGGCCACATGGTTGGCGCCCATCATGAAGGCAATCAACAACAAGGTGGCAAATGCAGTGCCCGAGAGGGCCTGGCGGTCAGTGCTCATGCAGCGATTGTGCGGGGTAAAGCCCTAGCCCTATGGCATGCAGGCGACTCAACCCCAGCAAAGCATCCGTGAAGGGCGTGGACACTTGGGTGAGTTGCCCCAACTCCCGCACCGCGCTGACCAAGGCATCGAGCTCGATCGATTTGCCCGCCTCCACATCCTGCAGCATGGAGGTCTTGAAGGCACCCAATTTGCGAGTGATTGCATGGCGATCTTCAGGTTGCTGATCGATCGGAATGCCCAGCCTTTCACCGATGGCTTTGGCCTCCAGCATCACGGTGGAGATGAAACCGCGCACCAGATCGTCGTTCAAGATTTTATCGGTGGTCGCGCCGGTCATGCCACTGATGGGGTTCACCGTCATGTTGCCCCAGAGCTTGTACCAAATGTCTTTTTGAATTTGCGCCGACACGCTAGCTTGGAACCCCGCCCGCACCAGCAGGTCGACCCAGCCTTGTACACGTGCCGTGCTTTGCCCAGAAGGCTCGCCCACGATCAGACCGTTGCCAAAATGATGACGGATCACGCCCGGTGCGTCGACCGCGCAACTGGCATGCACCACACCGCCCAGCAAATGATCTGCGGGAATGCCTTGTGCAATGGAACCTGTCGGATCGATGGTTTGCAAACGCGTGCCCGCCACAGCGCCACCAAAGCCTTGCAAGAACCACCAAGGCACACCGTTCATGGCGGTGAAGACCACCGTATGGGGTCCGAGCAAAGGTGCCAATTGCGCAGCCACCTCAGACAAGGCAGGCGCCTTGACGGCCACAATCACCACGTCCTGCACGCCCAGTTCACCAGGGTCGGCACTGGCCTTCATGGGCACTTGAATGACCTGACCGCCTTGGTACAAAGTCAAGCCCTGGGTTTGCAAGGCCTGCAAAGTTGCTCCGCGCGCCACTGCGCTGACTGCGCAGCCGGCCTTGGCCAAATGCGCCGCCATCCAGCCCCCAATGGCGCCTACGCCGTAGATGCAGACTTTCATGCCTTGTAGCTTTCATCAATGCGGTTGACTTGACGCACCAGCGCGTCAAAGACATCTCGACCCGCGCCGTGGTTGGGATTGAACTGCAGGGCATCGCGGGTGCATTGCGCCGCGACCGCTTCGCTCACCGCAATAGCGGGCCCCATGCTGAAGGTGGCCATCTGGATTTCGCAGGCACGTTGCAACGTCCACAAAATCGCAAAGGTCTGCGGCAAGCTCATCCCCCAAGCCAGCAAGCCGTGGTTACGCAAAATCACCGCCGGTTTGATGCCAATGCTGTTGAGCAATCGCGGCGCTTCGGCAGCATGGATGGTGATGCCCTCAAAGTCGTGATAAGCCACCATGTCGTGCAACTGTGCGGTGTAAAAGTTGGTTTGCTGTAAGCCGCCTTGCAGGCAAGCCACTGCCACGCCTGCGGTGGTGTGGGTGTGCATCACACAGTGTGCACCTTCGATGCCCTCATGGATCGCGGCATGCACCGTGAAGCCTGCAGGATTGACCGGGTAACTGGAACCGTCAAGCACCTGGCCTTGCGCATTGATCTTGACCAAATTGCTGGCGGTGACTTCACTGTAATGCAAGCCAAAAGGATTGATCAAAAATTGCTTATCTGCGCCGCTGACCTGCTCGGGCAATCGCACCGTGATGTGGTTGTAAATCATCTCGGTCCAGCCAAGCATGGCAAACACGCGGTAGCACGCCGCCAGCTCCAGGCGCAAGGCCCATTCGTCCGGATGGACCTGCGCTTGCAAAGAACGCTCAATCAAGGCGGTCATTTCAGTACACCTTGCCGGTGGTCGTGGGGGCCGCAGGGCCACCTTTGAAACGACCCGCCAAAGCAGTGGTGTGGCGCATCAAAATTTGAGTGTCCAGGCCCACGGCCACAAAGACAGCGCCCAAGTCGATGTAATGCTGCGCCAATTTTTCATCAGGCGTCAAAATGCCGGGGGCTTTGCCTGCTTTCAAGATGCGAGCGATCGCGTCTTCTATGGCCGCTTGCACCACCGGATGATTGGAGTTGCCCACATAGCCCATAGAAGCCGACAAATCGGCCGGGCCGATGAACACGCCGTCTACCCCTGGAGTGTTGACGATGGCGTCCAGATTGTCCAAGGCCATTTGCGACTCGGCCTGAACCAGCAAGCACACCTGCTCATTGGCTTCTTTGGCGTAATTCGTGTAGTGGCCCCAGCGCGAAGCGCGGGCCCCGGCCATGCCGCGCACACCGCCGTGGCCATCGTCTTGCGGATAGCGCATGGCCTGCACAATCTGCGCGGCTTGCTCGGCGGTGTCCACCATCGGCACCAGCAGGGTTTGCACCCCCAGATCGAGGTACTGTTTGATGATCACCGTGTCTCCCACCGGCACGCGTGCAATGGCATGATTGCCGGGGTAAGCGGCGATGGTTTGCAAATGCGCCTGGATGCTCGAGAGGTTGTTGGGCGCATGTTCGCCATCGACCAGCAGCCAGTCAAAGCCGGCCAGGGCGCAGATTTCGGCGCTGTAAGCGCTGGTCAAACCCAACCACAAACCAATTTGGGTTTGACGTGCATAGAGGGCTTGCTTGAAAGTGTTCACAGGGGTTTTCATGACTGTCTCCAGTTAAACGAATTGAAATTGCAAACGGCCTAAGGGACCGTAGTCGGCGTCAAAGACATCCCCCACCTTGCCCAAGGCTGGTTTGGTGAACGAGCCCGCCAGGACGATTTCACCCGCCTGCAAATGCTCGCCCCAAGGGGCAAGCTTGTTGGCCAGCCAGGCGATACCGACCGCCGGGTGACCTTGCACCCCTGCGGCCAGGCCGGTTTCTTCGACCACGCCGTTTTGGCGCAAGATGGCCCCGCACCAAGGCAGGTTGGTGGCGTGCGGGTCGACCTGGTTCGCACCCAGCACGATGCCTGCGTTTGCCGCGTTGTCGCTGATGGTGTCAAACACCTTGCGCATGACTTTGGTGTGGCGATCAAACTGTTCAATGCGGGAGTCGATGATCTCGATCGCTGGGGTCACATAGTCGGTGGCGTCCAGCACCTGCTCAACCGTCACATGGGGGCCGTGCAAAGGTTTCTTGAGGATGAACGCCAGTTCCACTTCGACACGGGGCGCAATGAAGCGCTTGAAAGGAATGTCCAACACCTGGTCAGGAGTGCAATCGAAACGCATGTCGTCGAGCAACGTGCCGTAATCGGGCTCGTCGATCTGGCTGGCCACCTGCATGGCGCGGCTGGTCAAGCCGATCTTGTGGCCGATCATGGTGCGGCCTTCGGCAAACTTGATGTGCATCCAGGCACGGTTGATGCGGTAGCCGTCCTCGATGGTCATGCTCGGATAGCGTTTAGAGAAATGCTCGATCTGCACCCGTGATTTTTCTGATTGGTGCAACTCGTGCGCGAGTTGTTGAATCAATGCGTCGTCAAACATGTCAGGCCTTGTTGAACAGAGGGTGGATATTGCTGTGCTTGGCGTCAAAGACCTCGGGGCCCACATCGATTTGCAGCGTGATGCCGATGTGCCTTTGCGCCATGACTGGTGCGAAGAAATTTTGGGCCACCTCTAACAAAGTTTGCCCCGCACGTTGTTGCGTGGCCTCGGTGCGGCCACGGCCCATGCGCACGTTCAGGTACACGAAAGCATAGTCGCCCGTACCGCCTGCGACCTGGCCCGCCGCGCCGCCATCGGCCACCGCGTAATGTGGCGCGGGGTAGGCCAGCACGCGAGTACCTCCGGTGGGGAACACTTGCTTGCCCGCTTCGTCCTTGACGGTGAGCATGGCGTCGGCCATTTGACGGCACAGGGTGGTCATTTGAACTTCTGCGTCCAGCTGACCGGTGTACAAAATCACAAGGTGCGGCATGTTGCAACGTCTTTCATAAACGGGTGCTGATGGCGGTATAACCCTCGGCGTGGCTGGCCACTGCGCGGGGAATGTGGGCACCGTCTTGCGGCGTGATGTCGAACACCGCATTGAGCTGCCCAGTGCCCGAAGCGCCGAAGTAAGGCGTGAGGATCTCCACGCCACCGTCATAGCCGCTCCAGCCCAAGGCGCCCATCAACATAGCGGTGTCGTGCATGAAGCCTTCGCCGTGGCCCTTGCTGGCGTACTCGGGCAGCATTTCGCAAAATGATTTCCACTCGCGATGGTCCCACATGCGCAGCACCTGCTCATCGAGCTTTTCGAGGAAGGGGCTCCAGATTTTGTGCGCGAACTCCGGTGCCAAACCGTTCTGCGCAAAACGGTGACTGAGCGAGCCACTGGCCAAGAAGGCCACCTGACCGTCGTAATGTTTTTCAACCGCCTCACGCATGGCCCAGCCCAAGCGGGCGCTGTCATTCAGGTAATGCGAGGTGCACAAAGCAGATACAGACACGACCTTGAAGTACTGGTCGTCATTCATATACCGCAGCGGCACCAAGGTACCGTACTCTGGGTTCAAGGAGGTGGCATCGTGGGCCAGAGTTTCCACACCGTATTCGTTACACACTTGGGCGAGCAGGTGCCCAAGCGTCGGATTGCCGGGCGACTCGAAGCTCATGTTGCTGATGAAGTGCGGCAACTCGTTGCTGGTGTAGACGCCCTGGAAATGCGGAGCGCAATTGATGTGGTAACTGGCATTGACCAACCAATGGGTGTCAAAAACCACCAAGGTATCCACCCCCAAGGCGCGGCAGCGGCGGCTGATTTCCTTGTGGCCGTCGATGGCGCTTTGGCGCGTGCCAAAGCGCGGTCCCGGAATTTCACTCAGGTACATACTGGGCACGTGGGTGATTTTGGCGGCCAGCGCGAGCTTACCCATGACGAGTACTCCTGGTGTTATCGAGTTGTGTCATAGCATTTCCTTGTTCAGCTGTCTGAGGTGATGCCCGCTTTGCGGATCACCTGCGCGTATTTGTCGGTCTCGCTGCGGATGAAGGCCGCAAAGCGCTCGGGGTTGGCCGCCAGCGACACGATGCCGCCTTCTTGAAAGGCCTGCACCACCGCCGGTGCTTGCAGGGCTTTGTGGATCTCGGTGTTCAGCCTCTGCACCACCGCATCGGGCGTGCCGCTGCGCGTGAGGATGCCGTTCCAAGAGTTCGATTCAATCGGCAGACCTTGTTCGGTGAGTGTGGCGATCTGCGGCGCCAGTGGCGAGCGCTTGGCCGTGGCCATGCCCAGTGCGACGAGCTTGCCGCTTTGCACATGCTGACGGAACTCGGGCCAATTACCGAACATCACCGTGACCTGTCCGCCAATCAAATCATTGAGCGCCGGGGCCTGGCCTTTGTAGGGCACATGGATCATCTCGATACCGGCTTGCGATTCGAGCATGGCCCCCGCGATGTGGGCCGATGTGCCCGCGCCAAACGAGGCATAGCTGAGCTTGCCGGGTTGCTTTTTGGCCGCCGCAATCAGGTCGGCCACGGTCTTGAAACTGCTGCCGGGGTGCGTGGCCAACACATGCTCTGACATGCCCATGAGGCCGACCGGCCGCAAATCGCGCAGGGCGTCGTAAGGCAGGTTTTTCACCAGTGTCTGGTTGACGCAAAAACTATTGGCCACGGTGACCAGAGTGTGGCCATCGGGCGTTGACTTGGCGGCCAGGTCCACGCCCAGCACGGTGCCCGCGCCAGGTTTGTTGTCGACCACCACGCTCTGACCGAGTGATTTGGTGAGCTCGGCAGCGACCAGGCGCGTCACCACATCGGTGGTGCCGCCGGGTGGGAAAGGCACGATCAGGCGGATCGGCTTGGTGGGCCAGGATTGAGTCTGGGCCTGCGCAGCCCAAGGCAGGGCTGCTGCACTCAAAATCAACGCACGACGCTGCATGGCAAGTCCTTGGTGTGAGGCAT